>JBBRTY010000235.1:0-6945 GCA_038248285.1 Aggregatilineales bacterium | reverse complement strand
TGCTTCGCTTATGGAGAGGGGGAGAAAAAAGCTCACAACGGTTCTTAGAAGTCCCATCTCTACGAATTGGGCAGGGGATGCCGACCTTCGGTCGGACGGGGTGGGGATATGCTTTGTGATCCACTGAAATTGTTTCACACAAGACTTTGCAACAGCCCTGCAATCCTCAACCCCTCAGTTGCGTAAAATCAGACTTGCGTTACAATGTTTTGAGGCTCTTGAAACACTCTGTAATGTTTTTCTCTCAACTTAGAGGTGTTCTCTATGAAACGTTTCGCATTGTTGTTGATCGTGACACTCCTGTTCGTTTTTGGCATCACCGCCGCCGCCCAAGATGAAACCATCTTGGTGGTCGGGCATGTCGAAAGCACCGACTCGCTTGATCCTGTGCGGGGTTATACCCAAACCACCGGCATCATTAATCATGTCACCTATGAAACCCTCGTCACCTTCCCGTCTGCCGACGCCAGCGCGATTCTGCCGTTGCTCGCCACCGACTGGACGATCTCGGAAGATGGTCTCATCTACACCTTCAATCTGCGCGCCGACGTCCTCTTCCCCGATGGCAGCGCCGTGACCGCGGATGATGTCGTCTTCTCGATCATGCGCCTGAAGTACGTGGGTGGCAGTCCGTCGTTCTTGACCGCCAACATCGCCGATGTCGTCGCCGATGACGCCGATACCGTCACCTTCACGCTCACTGCCGTCAATCCGGCGTTCTTGTCCACCCTTGCCAATAACGCTTTTGGCATCACCAGCGCCGCCATCGTCACCGCCAACGGTGGTTCTGCCGCCGAAGACGCCGCCACTGCCGATACCGCCGAAGCCTACTTAAACGGCACCTCGGCAGGCACCGGTCCCTACACGCTCGAATCATGGGAACCGCAAGTCCAGACCGTCCTCGTCCGCAACGCTGCTTACTGGGGCACGGCACCCTATTTTGACCGTATCATCATCAGCAACATCCCCGAAGCCGCGACCCAAAAAGTCGCGTTGGAATCCGGTGAAATCGACATCGCCCTTGACCTGACCTCGGATCAAATCCCTGGTTTGGAAGGCAATGCTGATATCGCCATTGCCAGTTCGCCCGGCAACATCGTTCACTTCTTGTTGATGAACGAAGACGAAGCCATCGGCGGACCCGTCAGCAATGAACAAGTGCAGCTTGCCATCCGCTTGGCGCTCGATTACGAAGGGTACGCGGCGTTGTGGGGCGGCATCACCCCCGGCACCGTCATGGCAGTCGGTCAGCAATACGCTTTCGGTTCCGACCAAGCGCTCACCCGCGACCTTGACGCCGCCCGTGCGTTGTTGACCGAAGCCGGCTATCCCGATGGTTTCGACATCACCTTGCAATACCCCACCTTCACCTTCCAAGGCGTGAACATGGACACCAACGCCCAGAAGATTCAGGCGGATTTGGCGGAAGTCGGCATCAATGTCACGCTCGAACCCGCCGACCTCGGCGTCTCGCTGGAACAATACCGTAACGGCGATCAAGGCTTCGGCTACTGGTTCTGGGGTCCCGATGTGCTCGACTCCACCGACATGTTGGCGTTCGTTGTAGGCGGTAAAGTCGCCGCTGAACGCACCAACTGGATCAATGACAACGCCGACGCCGATCTGCTCGCCATGCGCGACCGCGCCCTCGTCGCCACCGACCCGGCAGAACGTGAACAACTCTTCACCGACCTGCAAACTTACCTGCAACAGAGCGGCCCGTATGCGCCGTTCCTGCAACCGAACGTCCAGACCGCCTTCAGCAGCACGCTGCAAGGGTACGTCTGGCACCCGCAATGGCTGATCGACCTTGCCATCCTTAGCAACGCCGAATAGCTGATCTGGTGTTGCCTCCGCCCGATGTTATCGGGCGGGGGCAGCCTTGACCGCGCGCTCATGCCCCTTCACCTCTATATCTTTCGCCGCATGATCCTCATCATTCCGTTGCTGCTCGGCATCACGCTGGTGGCGTTTTTTATCGCCAATGCTGTGCCCTCCGACCCCATCAATGCCAACCTGCCCCAAAGCCAACTCAACAATCCTGAACTCGTGGCGGCATTCCGCGCCGAATGGGGTTTGGATAAATCCCCGATTGAGCAATACCTCACCTACCTCGGCAATTTGTTGCAAGGCAACTTCGGGCGTTCGATCAAAACGCGCCAACTGATCGCCGATGACATCGCCCGATTTTTGCCCGCCACCATCGAACTAGCGACGACCGCCGTCGTGTTTGGCGTGGTCATGGGCGTGAGCTTTGGCATCATCTCGGCAGTATGGCAAAATCGCTGGATCGATACTTTCGTCCGCGTCTTTGGCTTGATCGGCGTGAGCGTGCCCGTGTTCGTGCTGGCGCTCGTCGGCTTGACGGTGCTGCACGCCCAATGGGGCATTGTCGCCGGTCCCGGTCGCTTGGGGGTGCGGCTCACTGCGCCGCCCACGGTGACGGGGCTGTTCCTGATCGACAGCCTGATCGCCGGCAAATGGGACGTGTTTCGCGATGCGCTCTCGCGCTTGGTGCTGCCGAGCCTCGTTTTGGGCTGGTACATCGCCGGACTCATCAGTCGGATCACCCGTTCGTCCATGCTCGATGTGTTGAAAGCCGATTACATGCGCACAGCGCGCGCCAAAGGCTTGCGTGAACGCTTTATCATCATCCGCCATGCCCTGACCAATGCCCTGATCCCCATCGTGACCGTGATCGGCTTATCGTATGGCAACCTGTTGGCAGGAGCGGTTTTGACCGAATCGATCTTCGCGTGGCCCGGCATCGGACGCTACATGTTCCGCGCCTCAACCTCGCAAGACTTCCCCGCCATCATGGGAGTCAGCATTTTAATCGCCTTCATCTATGTGATCGTAAATCTGGTGGTCGATGTCCTCTACTATTTCCTTGACCCGCGCGTCCGCTCGTCGTAAATCGTTCGATAGCACCGTTTACCGTCTGCGGCGCAACCCCCTGCTCGTCGTCGGCATCGCCGTGATCGTCGTGTGGGTGCTGGCAGCCGCCGCCGCGCCGATGCTGGCGACGCACGCCATTTTGACCCAAGACATCGCTGCTCGTTTGCAACCCCCCAGCCCCGATCATCTGTGGGGCACGGATGAGTTGGGGCGCGATATTTACAGCCGCGTCTTGTATGGCGGACGCATCACCATCCCGGCGGGCATCACAGTGATCGTGATCGGCAGCATCATCGGGACGATTGTCGGGGCGGTCGCTGGTTTTGTGGGTGGCTTGTGGGATGAACTGCTGATGCGCATCACCGAATTGTTCATGGCATTCCCCACGATCATTTTGGCGATGGCGGTCACGGCGGCGCTCGGTCCCGACATCCGCAACGCCATCCTCGCGCTGGTGATCGTCTGGTGGCCCAGTTATGCGCGACTGGTGCGCGGCTTGGTCCTCAAAGTTAGGCGTAACGAATATGTCGAAGCGGCGGAGTGCATCGGGGCGTCGCGCTTTTATATTTTGTGGCGCACGATCATGCCCAACTGCATCGCCCCCACCATCGTCTTGACCACGCTTGATATCGGGAGCGCGATTTTGACCTTCGCCGGGCTGAGTTTTCTCGGCTTAGGTCCCGAACCGACCTCGCCCGAGTGGGGGCGCATGGTCGCGGTTGGCATCGATTATTTCGATCAATGGTGGACATGGTTGTTCCCCGGCATGGCAATCGCCACGCTAGTGATCGCCTTCAACTTCATTGGCGACAGTCTGCGCGACTTACTCGATCCGAGAATGCGCTAACGGGGTGCGTTCATGATATTTCTGCTATAGTATGGTAGAGAAGATTTTACTCACTTGCACTCCTAATTCACGAGGAATGGTATGCGACTGATGCGTTTGCTCACCATGACCGTAGCATTGGCGCTGTTGATCATCGGCTTTGGAGTCGATAACACGCCCCTTTCCGCCCAAGAGGGGGATGTTTGCCCTCCATTTATCAGCCAAGCCCTCGAAAGCGTCGGCAATAACTGTTCAGTGATCAGCCGCAACAGCGTTTGTTATGGCAATTCCACAGTCGAAACGACTTTTACGCAACCCGATCCGGTTGCCAGCTTTACTGTCCCCAGCGACCAAGTGAACCTCAATTTGGTATCGCGCATCATCACCAACGAGATGCGCACTGCGCTCAATGACTGGGGCATCGTCTTAATGAGCCTGCAAGCCAACTTGCCGGACGCGCTCCCCGGTCAAAATGTGGTCTTCATGCTGGCGGGCGATGCCGAGATGGAAAATGCCGTCGCCCCCGAAGATGTCTTCGTGCCCGGTGCCGTCTTGGATATCCTCACCCAAACCACCGCCGATCTCGTCTATCTACCGCGCCCCGACGCCGCGTTGGTCGCGCTCGTGCCAGCGGGCAGTCCCGCCTCCATTGACGCCATCAGCGCCGATGGGTCATGGGTGCGCGCCACCGCCAACACCAGCCACGGTTGGCTGCCACTGACGGTCATACCAGCGGGCACCGACTTGAGCGCTTTAGGCGTGTGGAGCGACGCCAGCCGGACGCCGATGCAATCGTTTTACTTCCGCACCGGACTGACCGAAACGGGCTGCCAAAATGCCGCCGACACCTTGATCGTTCAAGGTCCGCAAAGCCTGACAGTGGATATCACTGCCAATGGTGCCACCATTCGGCTCGGTTCCACCATTGCCCTACGGACGTTGCCCCTGCCCCCCGGCATGGCACAGAGCCTCGCCGCTGAGTACGGTTTTACGGAGACCGTCTATGGTTTGCTCGAAGTCATCACGCTGGATGGCACCGCCACGCTCAATCCCGACACGCCCAATGAGCAGATCGTCCCGGCGGGTTGGCGCGCTCAACGGTGTTTGAAAGCGCCAGAAAACTTAGGCATTGATGGCAGTGACAACGACACCCCCGTCTTTGACGCCTGTCCGTGGCTGGAACCCGAAGTCGTGCCCGCCGAAGAATTACAACAGTTTTCCGGCTATGTGGATTTTCCACTCAATTACCCGATCACCCTGCCCGATGAACCCGCTGCGCTGATAACGGAGACCCCCACGCCGAACTTGCCCGCGTTGATCACCGTGCCAACCCTCACGCCGACCGCATCTTCGACGGCAACACCATCACCGACGGCAACGGCAACACCGATCCCGTCCTCACCGATCCCGCCGACGATCACGCTCACGCCCAGCATCACGCCGACGCCTAGCATCACACTGACGCCCAGCATCACGCCGACGCCCAGCATCACGCCGACGCCTAGCATCACGCCGACGCCTAGCATCACGCCCACCTTTACGCATACCCCCACCTTCACACCCAGCTTTACGCATACCCCCACTTTCACGCCCAGCTTCACAGCCACCTTTACGCATACCCCCACCTTCACGCCAACTTTTACGAACACCCCCGCCTCGTGCTTGAGCTTCCCAGTCATGACCACTGTCGCTGACCTCATCTGCGCGATCAACGAAGCCAACGATGAGGTCAACAACCCCGGTCTCGATACGATCACTTTAACTGCAATGACCTACGACGTGACAGGTGCGGACAATGGCGTGAACGGCTTGCCGGTCATCACCAGTGCCATCACGATCATCGGCAATGGTGCCGTCCTCAACCGTAATTCTGGCAACGCTTTCCGCTTCCTCGAGATCACGAGCGCTGGCGCGCTGACCCTCAATAATATGACACTCCAGAATGGGAACCCTAGCGCTGCCGTCGGCGGGGCGATCTACAATTGGGGGTCACTGACAATAGGCAATATCACTTTCATCAGCAACGCTTCTGGCAGCGATGGTGGAGCCATATATCATGATGGCAGTTCTCTGTTGATCACGGGAGCCACTTTTGTTACCAATAGCGCCTCGGGCGAAGGTGGCGGTCTCTACATTTCGGGCAGCACCACCGTGAGCAACACCGATTTCTTCAACAACCTCTCCGGCGGCAACGGCGGTGGCGTATCGGTTGTCGGTTTCTTCGCCAGCCTCACTAGCATTATTGTGAACAACAGCACGTTTAACTCCAATACTGCCATCAACAGCAATGGCGGGGGTGGCATCGCCATTACCGGCAATGCCAACATGATCTTTAACCTCGCCGACAGTTTTGTCCTCAACAATGACGCCACCATTGGCGCAGGGATCAACGTCCTCGGTGGCAACGTGATCATCGATACGACCGAGATCAATAATAATTTCGGCGATGGTATCGAGAGCTGCACAGCGGACGGTATCACCATTCGTCAAAGCCTGATCGCCCTCAATAGTGCGCGCGGTTATGTCGGGTGCATCAGCGATGTGCTGGATATCACCAACAGCACCGTGTCGAGCAATCTTGCCACCAGCGGTCTCTCAACTTTGGGTACTGCCAACCTCAGTTTTGTCACGGTGTATGGCAATGCCGGGGTGGGCTTGATGGGCGTGGACAATGCCAAGAACAGTATCATCGCTGGCAACGGCATCGCGAACTGCTCCGGCGTCTTTAACAACTTGGGGGGCAATTTCGTCAGTGATGGCACCTGCGACACCGCCATCACACCATTTGCCAATCTCTTCATCGATACCGCGTTGCAGAACAACGGCGGGCTGACCCGAACACACGCCTTGTTGCAGGGCAGCGTTGCCGTTGATGCCATTGCCCCTGCCACTTGCAGCGATTATTTGGGATCGCCCATCACCAGCGATCAGCGTGGGCAAGCGCGTCCTCAGTTTACCAACTGCGACTCCGGCGCATTCGAGTCGGAAGACATCGGCGGCATTGGCGGCGGAGTCGGGGGCGCGCCCGATGCTATCAGCCCCACTGAGGCACCCGTCCCCGAAGTGACGCCGGAACTCACACCAGAGATTGAGATCACCGCTGAAGTGACGCCCGTCGTGGAAGTCACGGACGAGCCGACGCCTATCGTAGAAGTCACGGACGAGCCGACGCCTATCGTAGAAGTCACCGACGAGCCGACGCCCGTCGTGGAAGTCACCGA
>JBBRTY010000234.1:0-6956 GCA_038248285.1 Aggregatilineales bacterium | reverse complement strand
GTTGTAGGGGCGACCCAATGTGGTCGCCCGCCGATTCAAACCCTTTTGCAACAGATTCCAATGTGGTCGCCCGCCGATTCAAACCCTTTTGCAACAGATTCCAACGGCGCGCCCGCCGATTCAAACCCTTTTGCAACAGATTCCAATGTGGTCGCCCGCCGATTCAAACCCTTTTGCAACAGAGTCCAATGTAGTCGCCCGCCGATTCAAACCCTTTTGCAACAGACTGTTCATTTACAGCGCCCCAATAACTAACCACTCGGGCAGGGTATCCACCCCTGTTTTATGCTATACTTTCATAGAATAAGGTGCAGATGGTAGGCGTATGACCCAACAACTTAGCGCGATCATCAATGGACGGTACCGCTTAGTCCGACAAATCGGATCGGGGGGCATGGGTGTCGTTTATGAGGCGCTGGATCGCCTCACCAACACGCGCGTGGCGCTCAAGCGGGTTCGTCAAAGCGCTGGTGATCTGGAAACCCGCAAAGTGGGCATGACGTTTAACTCGCAACGCTTGAACTTCAACCTCGCGCGGGAATTTCAATTGCTGTCCTCGTTGCGGCACCCCAACATCATCAGCGTGCTGGATTACGGTTTTGACAACGACGGGGCTGCCTCGCAAAACCCGCTCTATTACACGATGGAATTGTTGAGCGACTCGCGCACGATTGTCGAGGCGGCGCGCCCCTTGGGGGTGCCCGAACGGATCGCCCTGCTGATGGGCTTGTTCGAGGCATTGGCGTATCTGCATCGGCGCGGCATCCTGCATTGCGACCTGAAACCCGAAAACGTCCTCGTCGGACGCGATGGGGTGGTCAAGGTCGTTGATTTCGGCTTGTCGTCGTTGCGTGAACAATTTATCCCCGCCGAAACCGGCAATGCTCAGATCGCCGGGACGCTAGAATATATGGCTCCCGAAGTCTTACAAGGGTTGCCCGCCAGTGAATATAGCGATATTTATGCCGCAGGCTTGATCACCTATGCCGTATTGACGGGTAAATATCCGTATGCGCAAGGCGGCATTGGCAAGCTGCTTCATCAAATTTTGCACAGCGAGCCGGATTTAATGCCCTTGTGGGCGATCACGCTGGATGCCACTGCCGAGACCTTGGCGACGCTTCAACTCAATGCCGACAAATCGACTACCCCCTTCGCAGCACCGACCGAGTCCGACATCAATCCGCACATCAATCCGTTCAAATCGGCACCATCCACCGTGATCGTGGATGCCGCCAACCCCGATTCGCTGATCACTGAAGTTGCGCCCACCCATGTTTTTACCAATACCCTTGTCGATGCTTGGGAGGTTCAGCTTTCTAAAACCGAACCCTTGATCGAGATGGATATCATCCTTGAGCCAGATCGTAGGCAATCCCCCATCATTGCCCCCGGCGAAATAATTTTTGACGCGACCAAAACGCTCTACAGCGTGGTGAGCCGGATGTTGGCGAAGAAACCGCGCGAACGTTACGCCTATGCCCGCGCTGTGATTGCCGATCTGTCGAGTGCCAGCAATCTGCCCGTGCCCACCGAAAGCCTTGCCGTGCGCGAGAGTTTTTTGCAAGCGGCGCAGTTTGTCGGGCGCGAGGCGCAGATCGCCCAATTGCGCGAGGCGCTGATGTGGACGCTGTCCGGCAAGGGGAGCGCGTGGCGCATCGGTGGCGAAAGCGGTATCGGCAAATCGCGCTTGCTTAATGAAGTGCGCATTTATGCCATGATCAGCGGGGCGCAATCGCTCACTGGGCAAGCGGTCGAAGGGGCGGGCTTGGTCTATCAAATCTGGCGCGAACCGCTGCGTCGTTTGGCGTTGACCACGCCCTTGAGCGATTTAGAGGCGGGTGTCTTAAAAGATATTTTGCCGGATATTGCCCAACTCTTGGAGCGTCCGGTCGCGGATGCACTGCCACTAGAAAGCAGTGCCGAACGCCAACGCTTGCTGGGGACGATTGTCGCGGTCTTTGAACGCCAAACCAAACCGACGGTGCTGTTGTTGGAGGATGTGCATTGGGCGCGTGAAGGCTTGGATGTGTTGCGGGCGCTGGTGCCGCTGGTGGATAAACAACCGCTGCTCATCGTGGCGACCCATCGTACCGAAGAACCGATTGATCTGGCTGCCGAGCTGCCCAATACCCAAGCGATCCTATTAGAACGGCTGTCGTCGGCGGAGATCGCGGCGCTCAGCACCTCGATTTTGGGCGATGCCGCCAATCCGCAATTGTTCGATCTGCTGGAACACGAAACCGAAGGCAACGCCTTGTTCATCATCGAGGTGGTGCGGTCGCTTGCCGAAGATGCCGGGGCGCTGGATCGGGTCGGGGTTCAGACGTTGGCACCGTTCCGCGCTATCGCGGGGGGGATGTTGGCGATTTTACGACAGCGTTTGCGGCGCATCCCTCCCGTTTCTCGTCCCTTGCTGGAAGCAGCAGCAGTGGTAGGGCGCGGGATCGACTTGGCGATTTTGCAGGAATTTGTCCGCTTGAATCCTGTCCTGATGCCCTCGGAAAGCATCGACCAGTGGTTGTTGGACTGTGCCGACGCCGCAGTTTTTGAAGTCATTGAGGGACAATGGCGTTTCGCCCATGACAAATTGCGCGAAGTGCTGATCATTGATGCCATTGATGATGGCACATTGCCCTCGCTGAGCCGTCAGGTGGCGCTGGCGGTTGAAAACGCCTATCCCGATGAAGCCATCTTGGCGGCGCGGGCGGCGGCACTGGCGGATCACTGGCGCAATGCCGGGGATATTGACCGCGAAGCGACCTATCTGGAAAAAGCGGCACAAGTCGCCCTGAACAGCGCGTTGTTTGAACAAGGTGCGGAGTTCGTGCTGCGGGCATTGCCGCTCGTCAGAACAGAGACCATGCGCACTGCCCGTCTGTATATCTTGCTGGCGGAGGCGCAATACAACCTCGGCAGGCTGGATGAAACCACCTCGTTAAGTTTGCGGGCATTGACCATGCTCGGCTATGTCACAAAACCGGATCGGCGCGGCAAAGAACGGGACATGAATCGGTTGTTGCTGGTTTTGTCATGGCGGATCGTGCGCCCCCGCCGCCCCCGCTCGCCCGATGCTGACGCCATCAGCTTGGTGGCGCTGCAAGCCCTAGAACGCCTGACATTGGCGCATTATTTCCGCAATGATTTGGTGGAGGCGGCATATTTTGCGTTGTTCAGCGTGACCGTCGCCGAAGAAGTGTATGACAATCCCCAGTTTGCGCGGGCACATGGCTATGCGACGGGCGCGACCGCAATGGGGTCGTCACGGCGACGGTTGGCGAATTGGTTGTGCCGCCGCGCGGATTGGTCGTTGATCGGCGTAGAGGATATCAGCACGGTCTTATGGTCCAGCGTGGGCACGGGCATTTTGGCGATGATCAATGCCGATTGGGAGGGTGCCGAACGGCGCTTGGGGCGGGCGGTGACGTTGGGGCGCGAGGTCGGCAGTGTGCGCCGCTTTGAAGAGGCTTCGATGGGGCTGATCGGCTCGCTGTACTATCAGTCGAAATGGGACGCCAGCAAAGTCGCCAACAACAACTTGATCGAAATGGCAGAGCGGCATGGCAGTCGTCAAGCCATCGCGTGGGCGCTCGATAATATCGGGCGCTATGCCTTGCGCGAGGGGCGTTTGGACGAAGCGCATGATACCTTCCGCCGGAGCTTGGCGTTGTATCGGCAGGTGTCGGATAATGTCAACGCGGTGTGGTGTTTGGGAGCCATCGCCAAAACCTATTTGAGCGAGGGCAACATGGAAGCGGCGCGCCCCTATATCGAGGATGTGACCGCCGCCCTGCGCGAAACCCGCCCCACCTCGTCGGGGATGACGGAACCGTTTAGCGCAGCGGCGGAGTATTATTTGCTGTTGTGGGAGCAATGCGCCACCGATCCGAGCATCCCAGAGGAAACACGGGGCGACATCGCCCGCAAGGCACAGCAAGCCGTGAATGCCCTCAAAACCTATGCCTCGGTGTTCGTCCTCGCCCGCCCGCGTGCTTATGCGTTTCGTGGCTGGCGGCGACGCCTCGAAGGGCGGATGCTGGAGGCACGCCTGATGGGTCGGCGGGCAGTGCGCGAGGCAGTGCGCCTGAACATGCCCTATGACGAGGGGGTCAATTGGGTGGAACTAGCGCGCCATTACGAATATGGCGATCCGCGTCGGGAAGAAGCGTTACTGCGCGCCATCGCGATTTTTAGCCGCCTTGGTGCTAACGTCGATTTGGCACGGGCGCAACGGGTGTTGATCACCCCCGGCGTGTGTTGAGCCAGAAACCCAAACGCGGTGGCGGCGCTCGTTCCGAAAAATCCCGCTCCTTATTCTCGACAAAATTTAACGACTCTGTGGCATCTTTTAGAGCATGGTTGACTCCCACTCTACGAAAGGTTGTTTTTATGGCTCGCGCAATTTTTGTGATGCTCGATGGTCTGCGCCCCGATGCGCTCTCGCCCGAACGAACCCCGAATTTATTAGACGCTTGTGCGCGCGGTGCCGCGACCATGACGGCGCAATCGGTCATGCCGTCCATGACGCTGCCCTGTCACACGTCCCTGTTCCACAGCGTGCCGCCTAGTCGTCATGGCATCGTCAGCAATGTCTGGACGCCGATGGCGCGTCCGGTGATCGGCTTGTTTGATGTCGCCAACGACAATGGCAAATTGTGCGCCGTCATCCATAACTGGGAAGAACTGCGCGACCTGAACCGCCCCGGCAGCCTGCATTACAGCCAATTCTTCCGCAACGGTTACGATCTAGACGATGGGGATCGCGTTTTGGTCGATGCCGCACTGCCCTTGATCACGGCGGGGGCGTTCGACTTCATGTTCCTCTATTTGGGCACCATCGATACTTCGGGGCACATGTACGGCTGGATGAGCGCGGGCTATTTGGAGCAGGTACGCCGTTTGGATGTGCAAGTAGGGCGCTTATTGGCGGATTTGCCAGCGGACACGACGATGCTGTTGCAAGCCGATCACGGCGGGCATGACCGCACGCACGGCACCGACAGCGCCGAAGATATGACGATTCCTTGGATTTTAGTCGGGGCTGGCATCCGTGCCGGCTACACGATTGAGCGTCCGGTGAGCTTGATCGACACCGCGCCGACGCTCGCCCACGCTCTGGGCATCAAAACCTTGCCGATAGATTGGGAAGGCACGGCGGTGACGGAGGCGTTCGGATAGGCAACGGAGCAGCGCCAAGAGGGGCATGGGGCGCGAAATAGTTGGATCGGGGGTGATACTCACGCATCACCCTCACGATTATAATGCCCAAAAACTCACCATGCAAAGGCTTCGGGGGCGGGTCCAGGTCCGGGCCAAATGTCGTCCAATGTCTTCAATTGCTCTGGTGTCAATGTGATCGTCAAGGCGTGCAAAGCACTGGTGAGTTGCTCCATCGTGCGCGGTCCGATGATGGGGGCGGTCACAACGGGGTGATGCAACAACCACGCCAGCGCGACCTCGGCAGGCTTCTCGCCAATCTCGTCGCAGAACGCCTCATATTTAGGGATGCGTTCCGGGTATTTGGCGATGATGCCTTTGGCTTGCCGATCCTCAATGCGCCGCTTGCCGCTTTCTTTCGTGCCGGCAAGGATACCCGACCCTAGCGGACTCCATGGAATGACGCCCAAGCCGTAGGCTTCACAGGCGGGCAGGACATCCATCTCGACCTCACGGAAGGCGAGGTTGAAATGCGGTTGTTCGCTCACCAACCCCATAAAGTGACGTGATTTGGCGATTTCGTTGGCTTGGGCGATGTGCCAGCCGGCGAAGTTGCTGCTGCCCACATAAATGACCTTGCCTTCTTGGACGAGCTGCTCCATCGCTTGCCAGATTTCTTCCCACGGCGTATCGCGATCAATATGGTGCATCTGATAGAGATCGATATAATCCGTCTGCATCCGCTTGAGGCTGGCTTCACAGGCGCGTTTGATGTGCAGCGCCGACAGGCGTTTTTCGTTGGGCCAGGTGCCCATGTCGCCATAGACTTTGGTGGCGATGATCGTTTTCTCGCGGCGTCCCCCGCCTTGGGCAAACCAGCGTCCGACGATCTGTTCGGTGATGCCTTCGCCTTGTACCCAGCCATAGACATTGGCGGTATCAAAGAAGTTAATGCCAATTTCGAGGGCGTTGTCCATGATGGCAAAGCTATCAGGTTCGGTCGTCACGGGACCAAAATTCATCGTCCCCAAGCACAACCGGCTGACTTTTAGCCCGGTTCGTCCTAAACGTGTATAGTCCATGTTGGTTTCCTTTGCATTCATCGCAGATCAATAATCAATAAGCATCACGCTGAAGGGGATTGGATTCACGGTGGATTCCGCGCACCGTCCCTACAACACGCGCATGATCGTGAAGCCGTCGTAGCCTTTGCTGCCGACCGTCTGCACCGTCGTGGCGCTCACGCGCGGTTCGGCGGCGACGGCATCGACAAATCGGCGGACACCCTGCACGCGGTCATCGTCATGAGTCGCGGTGATCACCTCGCCCGCCCGCACCACATTATCGCAGATGATCACCGTTCCGGGGCGCGACAGTTTGAGCGCCCATGCGAAGTAATCGGCGTTGCTCTGCTTGTCGGCGTCCATGAAGATGAAATCGAAGGGGGCGATCCCTTCGTTGGCGATCACGGGCAACAGGTCGATAGCGCGCCCGTGCCGGACTTCGACCACCTCGGCAAAACCGGCGTGCGCGATGTTGGCGCGCGCCACTTCGACATGACGGGCTTCATACTCCAGCGTGATCAAGCGTCCGCCGGGGGGCAGTGCCCGTGCGAGGAAAATCGTGCTGTAGCCGCCGAGCGTGCCGATCTCTAGAATTTTACAGAAGTAGGGCTTTAGCCCGCGAAAGCTACGCCGCTTCAGCGGCTGTAGATGAAGCGCCTTACGGCTTTAGCCGCCGTCTCAGCGTCTCAGCGGGGTGCATTTCAAGTGAGTGTAAATTCTCCGGGAATTTCCGAG
>JBBRTY010000233.1:0-6962 GCA_038248285.1 Aggregatilineales bacterium | reverse complement strand
GGAGCATGCGCCTATTCAACTGGAAAAAGTCAACGTTGTGGCAACGCCGGGTGGCGGCACGGATATCTCGTTTCGAGTGTTGAAGTAAACAATTACCGTTCCACGGGCGACGCTTCGGGTTGACGACGAACAATAGGCATGGGTATCACACCGTGATGGTGTCGCCATCACGAATTGGGGGTTCAGAAATGCCAATGGCACGCCCTGATTCTGAAATGAGGTGGGCATCTCTCATCTTACCACTCAAGGCTGCATTCCCACGCATACGCCATAAATTCAAACCCTTGCTTCTCGACAATCGCGCGGCTCATCGGGCTGGCGTCAATGGTTAAATAGCCGACGCCCCGCGCCAATGCCGCCTGCGCACGGATAGCGAGCATATCGGTATATAGCCCGCGTCCCCGATATGCCTCTACTGTTGAACCACCCCACAAGCCCGAAAACGGACTCGTGGTGCCATAATCGATCCATGCGGAACACGCCGGCATACCGTCCACATAAGCGACATAGACGCCGATACTGTCGGGCGCACTCGTCAAGCTATCCGTCAGTGTCGCCCGCAACCAGCCATTACTGATCCACTCGTTATCGGCACCCCACACCACCGCTTGCACCGCGATCACGTCCTCCAGCGCTGTCGGGTCGGTGATCTGCCGGATGTCGTGGGTGATCGGCTGGCGGAGACGGTCGGGCATGGTCGCCAGTTCCAGCACGCAGATCGCGTCCGCTGGTTCGCTGATGAACCCCTGCGCATGGAGGCGTTCCAGCAGATCGGCAGGGGCATCGTAATCAAAGACTTTCCACTCAAGGCTGGTGATCATCGACTGGCTTTGGAAAAACGCCACCTCAGCGGCGATCACGACGTCGGCGTCAGCGGCGGTCAAGCGCGAGTGAATGACCACCCCACGTTGAATCGAAGAGGCAAGCAAACGTACCGTGCGGTCGCTGGTGATCAGGCGCACGTTGGGATCGCTGGTTTCGAGCCGTTGGTGACGGTCATAAAGGGCGCGCACATCCGCTAGGGTCATCGTGGGGGACTCCTCCGACAAAAGATAAAAGCATAACGCAAAAGCCAAAAAGACCAACAGGCGAAATTGCTTGGATCAATTTCCTAAAAGTGCTTGACAAGCCGACACGATTTGTTTACACTGTAAACAGTAAACAGCGTAAACAAAAAGAACGGTGTAAACAATGGTCACCCGACGCGAACGAATGCGGGAATTCACAAAAGACGAGATCAAAACCATCGCGCGCAAGCAAATGAGCGCCGAAGGCACGTCGGGCATATCCCTACGGGGCATCGCTCGCGAAATGGAACTGACCGCGCCCGCGCTCTATCGTTATTTCCCCAGTCGTGATGATTTGATCACCGATCTCATCGTGGACGCCTTCACCGCGAACGGGGAAGCGCTTGCCGTTGCCGATGCGTCGATCCCACGCGCTGCTTACGGCGACCGTTTGGTCGCCATCATGACCGCCTATCGCGATTGGGCGCTGGCAAATCCGGTCGATTTTCAACTCATCTACGGCAATGCCATCCCGGGTTATCACGCCCCGCGCGAGGTGACGGTACCCGCCGCGACGCGCGTATCGTTGCCGTTCGCGACTACCCTCGCCGAAGCCTATGCCAGTGGCAATTTACGCCCCCTGCCAGAACATGCCCATATGCCGTCGGAGATCGAAAACCATCTGCGGCTTATGGTTGAGGAAAATGGCTACCCCGTGCCGCCTGTCGTCTTCATGATTTTAGTGCATGGTTGGACGTTCATTCACGGCATGATCTGGCTGGAAATGTTCGGGCACACCCCGCCCGTGATCGGTTCCGCAGGTCTCTTTTATCGTCATCAAATCGTGGCGCTGTGCCGAAGCATGAATTTGACGGTCACAACGCCTTAGGTTAATAAGTCACAGCATCACCCCAGTTTATCAAGCATCATCCTTTAACGAATGGCGATTTACGCTACGTTCGTTCAACGCGCCTATGCGCAGAAAGCAGTTATCATGGAATTGCATGTGATTTTTGGAACCGGTCCAACAGGTGCGGCGACAATGCGGGCATTGGTTGCCCAAGGTAAACAAGTGCGGATGGTCAGCCGGGGCGGTAAGCCTTCGCTGGCGACGGGGACGACCCTGCCTGCCAATGTCGAGATCGTCAAAGCGGATGCGTATCAGATGGACAGCGTGAAGCAAGTGACGGCGGGGGCGACCTCGGTCTATCAGTGCGCGCAGCCCGAATATGAGGAATGGCAAGAAAAATTCCCCCCGCTGCAAGCTGCCATCCTTGAAGGCACCGCCGCCAATGGTGCCAAACTGGTGTTGATGGAAAACTTGTATATGTATGGCGACCTCGACGGCAAGCTGATCACCGAAACACTGCCGCACACCGCCCACACCAAAAAGGGGCGCGTCCGTGCCGAGATGAACGCCGCAGCAATGGCGGCACACAAAGCGGGCAAACTGCGCGTGACTGCCGGACGCGCCTCCGACTTTTACGGACCCGCCTATATGGTGACGGCGGATCAGGTGATGTATCCGGTGTTGGCGGGCAAATCAGCGTCGGGTATGGGCGCGCTTGACCTCAAACACAGCTTCAGCTATACCGAGGATGTCGGGCGGGCGCTGGCGATCTTGGGCACCCGTGACGAAGCGGACGGTCAAGCGTGGCACATCCCGACCGCCCCGGCGATCACCCAGCGCGAACTGCTGACGCTCGCCTTCAGCATCGCGGGTACTGCCCCCAAGACCAGTTCGATCAACAAGCTGATGATGCGCATGGCGGGCTTATTCATGCCCGGCGCGCGCGAGATGGTGGAGATGATGTACGAGTTTGAAAAACCGTTCGTCATCGATAGCAGCAAGTTTACGAAGGCGTTTGGCATGACCGCGACCCCTCTGGAAGTGGGTCTGCGCGAGACGTTGGCATGGTTCCGCGCTCACCCCAAAGAAGCGACCAAAGGGGCGCATTAAAGCTACGTGACCGCAAATAATCAGTCGTCGTGCGAATGTGAATTTCGCATATAATACTTAAAAGGTTGGCACCGATTGCAAAATACATTGCATTTGGTGCTAATCAGATAATCAAGCTATTAGGAGAGCAATTCGATGGAGATTTCGCTGGTATACGTCAGTGTGGCGAGCCATTTCATGACTGATGATGAACTAAAAGCGCTCATCGAAACCTGCCGCACCCTCAATGCCCAAAAGAATATCACAGGGATGCTGCTTTATCGTGATGGTTATTTCATCCAAGCCCTCGAAGGTGAAGAATCCGCCGTGATCGCCCTCTATGAAAAGATCACAACCGATCCTCGCCATACCAAGTGCCTCATTGTGCATCGGCAAGAGATCGCCAAGCGCTATTTTTCTCGTTGGGCGATGGGCTTTAATAACATTCACCGCGCTGATTTTGATCTCTTCCCCGCGCTCACAGACTTCATGGACCATCCCTTCGAAACCGCCATGTTTGCCCAAGACCCCAACAAAGCACTGGCTTTACTCATGAGTTTCCGCGATCACAATACTTTTTGAGTCCTACTCAGGACTGAGCGGGAGAGCGGGCGCTGCGTGGTACAGGGGGCAGGGAATGTGATCCTAGCTCCCCCCTTTGCCTACTCGTCCAGCGGCGGATCGCTCACTCGGTAGAACCCAATCAGCAATTCGTATTGTTGAGCCGTCTCTGACTCTTCAGGTGGCAACGTTTGGATACGCTTGAAGAGTTCACTCAGTTGATCATGAAAGAGGCGGGCTTGGTTGGGTGTCAGCGAGTAATTCCCCCGTCGCAGAATCAACGTATCAGGATGCGGTGGGAACTGCGCCAAGTCGATCACCCCATCGCGGACACCGCGCACGATATTATTACGCGCTTGCTCTAGCACCGTATCCAAGATAAGCGCGAGACCCTGTTCGCCTTCGGGGGTGCCAGTTTGTAACAACGACCGGTCGATGGCGAACTGATAGGCAGTCACCTGAAAGAATTTTTCCTCGACCGCGCCGTTCATCTGCTGGATATCGACCACGCGAATGAAGTTGTATTTTTCCAGTAAATTGAAATGATAATACAATCGGGTAAAAGGCACGCCGAGAATCTCGGCAACTTGATGGATGCTGCGCGCTTGCGTCACCATCTGTTGAACGATCCGCTTGCGTAGGGGGTCAAAATAGACTTTTAACGCTTCCAGATCGGTGACAATATGCACATCGTCGGGGATCATCGGCATGAGGCACGCTCCCTCGTCAGGCTAGAGTAGGTGAATCTGGCCCTATGATACCCCCGTTTACAAATAATTTTCAACGCTTGGTTTGAAGGAATGAGATCAAAAGTTTGGACGCGCAAGAGATGTCCGTCCGGCGAACACCCGATCCCATCACAGCGGGTAGATATTGATGCCGAATGCGGTCGCCACAGCCACGATCAGGGGGGCGATCACCAGCGCGGGCAAGAAGTTTGCCATGCGCGGACGCTTCACATCAAGCAACACCAATCCCAACCCGATCAGCATCAACCCGCCGACCGCCGTCATTTCGTTGCTCATGGGGGCGCTCATAAATTCGCCCGCCACGCTGCCCATCACTGCCAACCCACCTTGCAAAATTAAGACCGTCAACACGCTGAACGCGACGCCACTGCCGAGGCTGGCAGCGAACGCCATCGCCGCGAACCCGTCAAGGACGCTCTTGATCGCCAATAATTGAAAACCACTCGCCAACCCCATGCCGTCTTGGATCGACCCCGCAATGGTGAGCGGACCGATGCAAAAGACGAGGCTGGCGGTCACAAAGCCATTGATGAAGCGCGCCCGTTGATCGGCACTCGCGGAGTCATCCGGTTGCGAATTCGCCAGCGCACGGGGGGCGAAGCGGCTTTGGAGCCACCCGCCCAAGCGCGTCAGGGCGCTGTCGAGATCGAGCAGTTCGCCGACGATCACGCCGACCACGAGGCTGATCAAGGGGATGATGATATTGCCAGTGCGTCCAGCATTGCTGATTCCGACAAACACCGTCACCAGCCCCAACGCCGTGACGATAGAGTCTTGCATTTTAGCGGGGACACGGCTACCCAGCAGCAAACCGAGTAAACTGCCGAGCGCCACAGTGAAAGTGTTGAGCAAGGTACCGCTCATGGATTAGGACTCGTTTCTCAGTTGCAACTTCTTCGCCCAGTCGCGTTGTTTCAGGGTGAACAGCACCAACTCGCGCAGCACGCCGAACTCCCACTCGCGCTCGGTGCCCAGCCGCCGGAAACCGGCTTTAAGCAGCACCCGTTGCGAGGCGATATTGTCGATGAAGGCATCGGCGTCGATTTTCGCCAGCAGCATCTCGCGAAAGCCGAAGTTGATGACCGCGCGCACTGCTTCGGTAGCGATACCGCGTCCCCAATAATCGAAGGCGACATCATACCCGATGGAACCGCGCTCATCTTCGCGCAGCCAATAGTTATAGCCGATGCGGCCGACGAGTCCGACGTGGGGGGCATCTTTCAACACAATGCCCCAATCGATGCGGCGGCGATCCTCGTAGGCGAGGCGCGTCCGGTCGATCAAGTCCACCGCTTCATCAAGATCGTTCAGATTGTAAACGGTATTGCTGCGCGTTACGCGCACATCCCCACGAATCGCCAAAATACGAGGGGCATCATCCAGCGTGATCTCACGCAAGATCAGGTGGGGTGTTTCTAAATTGGGATAGGTTTTGTAATCAAACATGAGGGGCAAATTCTACGCGCGGCATGGGCGTCTGAATAAACAACGAACATATGTAGGTGCCGCAAATTATAAACCCGCCCCTGCACAATAGGGAGGGGCGGCATCGTTGCCATCAGAACGATGCCTAGTCCCCACTCCCTAACCCCCGTTTTTAATCCCTACTCTTTACCCGACGGTGCGCGTCGGCAGGGGGTTGTTGAACCAGTTGACGCCATCGCTGTAGGTCGTCATGGCATCTTTGGGCACCCATACGAAGGCACAGGCGATCAAGATGTTGTAATAACCCCCGCTGGCGTCTTGCCCGATCACCCAATACGAACCGGGGTTCACGAACACGACCGGCTCCATCAGTTTGCCCGGTGCCCAATAGGCGCGTGCGCCGTTGGGTAGTGCCGCCACAACTGAGCCGACGGGGATGATCAACTGGCACACGCCGGGGGCAGCGATTCCGGTGGCGGTCGCTGTCGGCGTTAGGGTTGGTTCCCCTGTGCTGGTGGGTTGATCAGTGATAGTGGCAGTGGCGGTCGGTTGGGCAGTTTGCGTCTGCGCGATGCTCGTTCCGGCGGCATCCGTGAGCGCCATTTGTGTTTGCGCATCAAACAGCGGATCCCGGGTGGAGGTCGGCACATCGGTCGAAGTTGAAGACGGCGTGCTGGTCGGCGTATGGGTCGATGTCGGTGTCGCGGTCGGGGTGTGACTCGCCGTGTGGGTGGCGGTCAGGGTGTTCGTCGGCGTATTGGTCGCCAGTACCAGCGTCTCCGTGGGCGTGGACGTGTTCGTCGGCGTGTCTGTTGGGGTATTGCTCGGCGTGAACGTCAGGGTAAATGTAGACGTATTCGTCGGCGTGTTGCTGGGCGTGAATGTCGGGGTAAATATGGACGTATTCGTCGGTGTATCGGTTGGCGTATTGCTCGGCGTGAATGTGCTGGTCGGCGTCTCCGAAGGCGGTAGCGTCCCGCTGGGCGTCAAGCTTGGGGTATAGGTTTCCGTCGGTGTTGACGTAAATGTCGGGGTAAACGTTGCGGTATTCGTTGGTGTGTTGGACGGCGTGAACGTCGGTGTAAATGTGGACGTATTCGTCGGCGTGTCCGTTGGGGTATTGGACGACGTGAACGTCGGTGTAAATGTGGACGTATTCGTCGGCGTGCTGGTGGCGGTCGCCGTTGCGGTGGCGGTCGCCGTTGCGGTGGCGGTCGCCGTTGCGGTGGCGGTCGCCGTTGCGGTGGCGGTCGCCGTTGCGGTGGCGGTCGCCGTTGCGGT
>JBBRTY010000232.1:0-6969 GCA_038248285.1 Aggregatilineales bacterium | reverse complement strand
TGAAACCTGTCAGACGGATGATAACGGGTCAGGATGGGTATGTAGGGGCATGATATATCATGCCCCTACCGAGGATAAACCCATTGTGTGTTTTTGTGACCCTTTGTGAATATCGAGTACCCCTCTCGTGCGTTGACCCTGTATCCCCCCCCCCGTTGTATGCCTGCCGCCTACACTGCCGTAGGGGGCGTGGTTGTTTTTCTGACCAGAGGATTGATTCTGCGAATCCAGCGCAACATTTCGCTGACGATCACCGGCAGATAAGCGCCAAGGGCGATCAGCACCACCATAACGATAGCGTAATTGTCGATATGATCGCCGGGACGGGTATAAATGATCGGCGGGGCGAAAACCTCCCATGTCACGCGGATGGGGACATAGATCGAGAGAGCGGCGACAATCGTCGCCAACCAACCGGGGGCACCAAATGCCGACCGTAGCGCGAAGGCAAAGGCAAAGCCCAATGCGCCCGCTTGCACCCCTGTAAACTGAAGTACGCCATTCAAGTAGCTGAAAGCGGCATCTGCGGGCGGTTCCAAATACAGGAAGAACCATGTAAACACGTTCCACACCAACAAACCGGTCAGATACCCCAAGACCGTGCTGGCGATCAAGCGCGCCCACCAGTGCCAAAAGCCGCGCAAGCGTTCCAAGATGGCGGCTGCCAAAATGACCACGATCCCGATCACCAACCCAACGGTCGCGCCCGTAGATAACGATTTGCCCCACCGTTCGGCGAAGAAGATCGCCGCGCCAGAGATGTTCGCGTAGGCGTAAAACCAAAAAGCGAGTGCCGCGAAGAAGGATGCCGAGGCATAACGCCATACCAAGCCCATCGGCTTATCGGTGATCCGCCGCCATGTGTTGTCCAGCCACGCATAGAGGCGCGCTTGCTGGCTGACGACATCGGGCAACTGGGGCGCTTCATCACGGACGAAGGCGAGCGCCCGCAGGGCACCCTTCTCGCCGGCGCGCTGACGCTTGGCGATCTCTTTGATGGCGGCTTCGGAACGCAACACGCCGATAGCGCGGGCTGCGCTTTCCCGCGTTGTGGCGCTGTCCGCCTCCATCGCCAACGTCGCCAACACTTCGTCGATCTCTTCACCAAAAATTTGCGGACGCCAGTCCGAGGGCACGGACAAGCGCAAGCGGCTGAGCGTGGTCATCGACAATTGTTCTTGTTCTTGAGCGCGCACCAAATGTGCCCGTGCCACCAAGACCTTGATGGCAGCGATTTGGGCATTTTCGTTGCTTTCGGTCTGCAAAGCCTGTGCCACCAACCGCGCGATCTGCGGCGGTTCGCTGTCCGCTAGCCCTGCTTCTAAGCGGGTGAAGGCGCGCACGCGGGCGGGGGCGCTTTCGCTGCGGACAGTGTGCAGCGCCACTTTGCGGCGGCTGTCATCATCGACCTGTGCCCACCACAGTTCAATGTCGGTGTCGTATTCCAGCGCCCCCCGCAGCATCATCTCGCGCCCGGATTGATCGATCTCCAGCTTGTGATCTGCGGCTTTGCTGTAATAGTCGTTGACGATCATAAAGTGGGTGATGCCTAGCAAGAAGCGCCCTTGCCCATGTAACCACGCCCGATACGCGCGTTTGTACAAGTCCTCGGCTTCGCGCATCGCCATATTTTCTGGGCTGACATCAAAGACCGCGCTGAAGTCATTCAGATTCATTTTTTCCGCTTGGGTGGTGCGCGCATCGCGACTCATCGCTGGACCCGTGACTAGATTGTCCATCGAGTCCATGATGCTGCCCATCGACCGCGTGATGATCCCGTCTTCCTCAAGACTACTGTCACGCCCGCTCTTGCTGCTGATCAGGTCTCCGAGCGATCCCGTGATGAGGGCATTCAAATCCGTGTCGAGGTTGATCGACGGCTTACTACGGGTGATCAAATCGTCCATCGGGGAAGACAGCAGCCCGCTGTCCAGTCGCGCGGTAGCGGTATCGAGATCGAGCGGATTGGGCTTCGCCACGCGCTGATCATTCGTCCGCGCACGGGGGGCGGATTGTCCACCTGTGGCTGGTTTTTCGAGGACACTTTCGAGCGCCTGAATGATCTCGATCAACGAGCTAGGGCGCTTGGTGGGGTCGCTCTCGGTACCATGCCGCAGCACCACATTAAATTGAGGGGGCAAGGTGCGCACGATTTTATCCACGGACGGCAACAGCTCATGCAGTTGAATTTGCTTAAGCGCCAATGGCACCGTCGCATCAAAGGGGAGTTGTCCGGTGAGCATGTGAAACAACATCACCGTAAAACTGTAAATATCCGCCCGATTGTCGAGGTTTTCGGAGGTGAGTTGTTCGGGAGCCATATACAACAAGGTGCCGGAGCCGGGGTTGGCGGCGCGTCCTTCGGGACCCAACACCGCAGCGAGACCAAAGTCGGCAAGATAGGGTTGACGATAACTATCCAACAAAATATTCGAGGGTTTCAGATCCAGATGAATGACATTGTTGGCATGGGCATAATCCAGCGCGTGCGCCACCAAGCGCCCCAAGCGCAGGGTCTCATCAACATTGATCGGTCCGTCTTCGAGCAAATCTTCGAGCGATCCGCCGGAGACATAGCGCATGACGATGTACAACTGCCCTTCGTATTCGCCAAACTCGTAGATGGGCAGCACATGGGGATGCTCCAAGCTGGCAATAGTGCGCGCTTCCCGCTCAAACAAACTGACGGGGTTCATGTCTTGCGACAGATCGCGCGCGACGGTTTTGATGGCGACAGTACGGCTGAGGCGTTTATCGCGCGCCGACCACACATCCGCCATCCCTCCGCGTCCAATATGTTCGATGACGCGGTACTGGCTAAATTCTACGCCGATTTCCATGGACATAAGACGGCAGTCCTTTGTCGCCTGCAATTGATATATTGAGTATAACCGATTCTGGCGGGTATGCGCGGGGTCGCAACAATGGATCGGGCGCGTATATCAGATCGATTTTTCTGTGGCGATGCTCCTACTTACGTCAGCATCGCCCCCAATTTGAAGGAGTAGTAGCGGTGAAAATAGAGATGATGCAGCCGCTTCACGGACAGCGTGTCCGACGGGGGAGTGTCCATGAAAAAGAGCCACACGGCTTTGGTGAGCATGTGGGGAAGGCGCTGCCATAAAGGGGCGCGGGCGGGGGGGAGCGGCGGCAGTTGGGGCTGGGTCGCAGCGCGTGCCAACAGGCGCGCGCGGATTGCTGCGTGCGCTTCGGGTTTGACCAACGTGTCGTGCATCATCACGCGCGTGAGATGCCCTTTTAAGAACGCTTCGATGTCTTTATCGGGAGTTGGGTCAGAACACCCCGGTGTCGAACGCGCCGTGAAGTTCTTCGGCATAATCAAGTGCCTCATCTGCGGTCACATGCGCATCATTCAGAAAACGGCGCATGTTTTCTCTCGCATAGTATAAACGACTTTTGATGGTTCCGACCGGACATTCTAAAACGTGGGCGATTTCCTCAAGACTCAGTCCATTCAAGTAATGAAGCACAAGGACGACCCGTTGATTGAATTGCAACCCACTGATCGCTTCGCGCACATGGTGACGGGTCTCGCTGCGTTCTGCCAGATATTCGGGCGCAGTCGCGGCGGGGGCGGTCAGCCGGTCGATCAAGCCTTCCAAGGAAATACGCCGCTTTTGGCGACGCGATATCCAAGTATACGACAGATTCACCGTCACACGGTACAACCAAGGCGACAGTGGCAAGCTGCGGTTGATACGGTGGGCATATTGATGGAGGCGCAGGAAACAATCTTGGGCGATATCTTCGGCAACGGTGTGGTCGCGCGTGATAGCGGCGGCAGTCCGGTAGACCATCGGGTAGTAGCGGTCAAACAAAGCACCGAGCGCTTCCAAGTCATTTTGGCACAGACGCTCAATCAGAACGGGGTCAGTTATTCCTTCATGGGACGTTATCATAAAAACTCCGCTCATTTTCTAAAGCAAACTTACACCATGGTCAGGAGGGGTCACCCCCAATGACGCGGAACGACAAGTAATTTATAATCTTTTAACAAAGATTTAGCGATGCCTAAACACGATGAAGATTATTCTATCTCAGTTATGCAATCTGTACAAATTTTACGCCCAATTTGGGGGTTCAATTTGTATAATATGAAACATTGGAACTTTCTTTAATGGAACGCGGGAACTTCTATTCTTAACACATCAGCACCTCAGAAGATGATTTTTGAGCCGTTGTGACCACTTGTGACTAGAACCATTGTGTGGTGTAATGGCGTCTGATATAATCCTCGCTGAGCGTTAGAATCAACTCTGAAGACTCGCATTTGAGTATTGGTAGCGACCACCATGAACGAAAAAGTTTTAAGTACCCTCGAACTCACGAAGGTTTTGCGGCGCTTGGCGGAATTCACGACGTTCTCCGCTGGGGAAGAACTCGCGCTCGACCTTTTTCCAACGTCTGATTTAGAAGAAGCGCGGCAGTGGCAGCAAGAGACTGCCGAAGCCCGCCTGATGTTTGCCAATCAATTTAACGCCTCCCTCGGGGGGGCGCGCGATGTGCGCCAAGTGGCGATTTCGGCACAGCGCGGGTTGATGATCGAAGCCCATGTGCTGCTCGACATCCGCACCACTCTGCGCCGCGCGACCACGCTCAAACGCACGTTGGGGCGCATGAAGGGTCAATATCCGCTGTTGGGGGATATCATCAATGAAGCCGAAGAATGCGCCGAAGTGCAAAATGATATCGAGCGCGTCATTGACGAACAAGCGAAGGTCAAAGACAGCGCCAGCCCGACATTGGCGATCATCCGCCGCGACCTAAAGATCGCCTTTGACCGCTTGCAAACCAAGCTGCAACGGATCATCAGTGCCTCGCAGAATCAGATTTATCTGCAAGAGCAATTGGTGACAATGCGCAACGGCATTTATGTCATCCCGCTGAAGGCGGATCACAAGGGCAAAATCCCCGGTATCGTCCATGACGCCTCCTCCAGCGGCGCGACGCTGTTCATTCAACCATTGGAAACGGTGGAGCTAAATAACCGCTGGCGCGAACTGCAATTAGACGAAGAGAAGGAAATTCGCCGGATTTTATCGGCGTTGACGGAACTGGTGGGGCAATACAGCGAAGAGATCGTGCGCACTGTCGAGGTGTTGGGGTATCTCGATTTGGTATTCGCGAAAGGGCGCTATGCCGACTCGCTCAACGCGGTCGAACCCGCCCTGATGCCCTTCCGCGACAAGCCGAAAAACCCCGATCATCCGGGCTGTGTGATCGAGCTGGTGGGCGCACGTCATCCCTTGCTGCACGGCAATGTCGTGCCGATTGATGTCGAATTTGGCGATGATACGTGGGTGCTGGTGGTCACGGGACCCAATACCGGCGGCAAAACGGTCTCCCTCAAAAATGTCGGCTTGATGGTGTTGATGGCGCAATGTGGTCTGCATCTGCCGTGTGACCGCGCCCGTCTGACGATTTTTGACAGTGTGTACTCTGATATTGGCGATGAGCAAAGCATCGAGCAATCGCTCAGCACGTTCTCGTCGCACATGACCAACACCATTCACATTTTGCGAGAATGTACCGATCATTCGTTGGTGCTGTTGGATGAATTGGGCGCGGGCACGGATCCCGCCGAAGGGTCGGCACTCGCCCGTGCCATCTTGAACCATCTGCGTGTGAAGCGCGTGACCACGATGGTGACGACGCATCACCCTGAGTTGAAAGTGTACAGTGTCGAAACGCCGGGGGTGCGCAATGCCAGCGTGGAATTTAATCTCGACACCCTCGCCCCCACCTATCGCTTGATCATCGGTTTGCCGGGGCGCTCCAACGCGCTCGCCATCGCCAACCGCTTGGGGCTAAACCCTGTCATCATCGAGGATGCCCGCAGCATGGTCGCCACCGAGGACTTGGTGGCGGACGATCTGCTGGATGAAATTCACCGCACGCGCGAGGATATCCGCCGTCAACAAACGGCGATCACCGTAATGCGTGAAGATATCGAGATCGAACGGGCGGATTTGGCTGTCCGCCTAAGCGCGGTCGAGGACGAACGGCGCGATATCATCAATGCCACCCGCCGCCATATGCAAGATGATCTTGAGACGCTCAAGAACGAACTGCGCAAACTACGCGGCGATCTGCGCGACGCGGGGATGCCACTGGAGAAGTTGCGCGAAGTGCAGGCGGGTCTCGAAACGATGGACAAGGTGATCCGGCAGCCCATTGCGACTGAAGTCCAGATGCCCGAGTCGACCACTTGGGAGCCACGTTTGAATGATGCTGTGTGGCTGGAAACATTGCGCACCGAAGGCACGATCATCGAATTGGATAAAGAGGAAGCGGTGGTGTCGGTCGGGTCGCTCAAAATTCGGACCGCCATCCGCGACTTAAAGAAACCGACGCGCTCGGAGAAGAAGGTACTGCGGCAGCGGCGCGGAGCGTCCTATGAGCCAGTGCGCGATCTGACGTTGCCGAAGGTCAGTTCACCGGGTCTCGAACTGGATTTGCGGGGCACACGGGTGGACGATGCGCTGGAACGACTGGATCATTACATTGATGCGGCGTACCTATCGGGCATACCCTTTGGGCGCATCATTCATGGCAAAGGGACGGGCGCGCTCCGCCGTGCGGTCCAAGACCGCGTGACGGAACACCCGTTGATCTCGAAGATGATCCCAGCACCGCCGAAAGAAGGCGGGGACGGCGTGACGATCATTTATATGGCAGCGTCGGCGTCGTAAGCCATCTATCCCCACCCCCCGCCCCCTGCCCCATTGCATGGGGAGGGGGAGAAAACCCTGTCTTGAGGTCCCTCAGCTATACAATAGGGAGGGGGAGAAAACCCTGTCTTGAAGTCGGGTGCATTTCACTTTAGTGCAAAATATGCTCGTCATGGTACCGGGGGA
Source organism: Aggregatilineales bacterium (assembly GCA_038248285.1). Taxonomy (GTDB): domain Bacteria; phylum Chloroflexota; class Anaerolineae; order Aggregatilineales; family Phototrophicaceae; genus Flexifilum. The sequence goes on along the minus strand of JBBRTY010000232.1, from coordinate 91 downwards.
AATGTGGGGTTTCAAAGGGCGGATATTCGGCGCGGGGACAATGTGAGTTGATAACATTTGACAAGCGCCTAATCCGCCCCACCAACGATCT
>JBBRTY010000231.1:0-6977 GCA_038248285.1 Aggregatilineales bacterium | reverse complement strand
GCGGATGGCACTGGCGTGATCGTGCCCCCCCAAGCCGTCCCGCTCCCCCCTTTGCACCGCCTTTTGTTGGAGTCATCGGCTTTGTACAAATTGCTCGTCTTGCGCCACCGGACATTGTTCCCTGCGCCGCCGTCATTGAGCACTGACGACTTGGCGCAACAGCGCGATGCGGGCTGGGCGTTGACGTTTAATGTGGTGGGAGAACTGCGCGATGAGGTCGAGTCAACAGGCGCGGAATTTGGCGTGTTGATCGATCAATCGCAGATTAGTAGCCAAGAGGAACGCGCGACTATCCATGAGATTATTGGGCAGGCTTTTGACGAAGACGGTATCACGTACTTGAGCCTATTGTCCGATTTTGATGCGCTGGCAGCGGCGGGCACCCAAGTCCGCTTTGGCTGTGATACCCATTGGACACCAGCCGGGCACGATTTGGGCGCGCGCATCATCACGCCTTTTGTCGAAAGATTGTTGATCGCCGCCAACTCTGAAACTATAAACGAGAGTCCATAAACGATGACTGAATCAAGCCAAACTGCACCCCTACCCCCCCCTGTAAAACCCAAACCGACCCTGCGTTCGCGGATTTTGGTGCCGATCGGGGCACTCCTGCTTGCCGCGATCATTGTTGAAATCTTGGTGCGGGTGGTGCCCTTTTATCCCGCTAGTTTTATCACGGGCGATCCCGTATTGGGCTGGCGCTATGCCGCCAACGCGAGCGGGACATGGTTCAATGTGGGGTGCCCGCGTGAATTTACCAACACCGTCGTGATCAACTCGCAAGGCTGGCATGATATCGAACATGCGCCGGAACCGCCTCGTGAGGCTGACCGCGTGGTGATCTTGGGCGACTCGCTGGTCGGGGCGCTTGAAGTGCCGGTGGAGCAAAGCTTTTGGCGGCTGATGCAGCAAGGCTTTGATGCGGCGGGGCAGTCGGTCGAGGTGCGCGCGCTGGGGGTGACCGGCTATGGGACGGCGCAATCATGGCTTAATTATCAACAGTACGGGGAACCGCTCCGCCCGCGCGCTGTGATTTTGGTCTTCACGCCGCACAATGACTTTTATGATAACCATCCCGCCTTTGACGGCTTGGCGGTTGATTGGTTTTATACCCGTCCGTATTTCACCCTGAATGAGGATGAGGAACTGGTCGCCATCCCATCGCAAGCAGCATCCATGCCGCCTGTGCATCGGCTGTTGCTGCAAAATTCAGCACTTTATCGCTTGCTGTCGGTGCGCCTTCGTAATTTTATGCCGCCGGTGACCATCGGCGGGGATGACGCAGTAGCGGCGCGTGATGAAAGTTGGCGCATCACCTTTGCGCTGGTGGCGGCATTGCGCGATACGGTCGAGGCATCGGGGGCACAGTTTGGCGTCGTGATCGATCAATCGGCGATTGCGACACTACCGGAGCGCCGGACGATGCACGACTTAATTTTGGAGTCGCTCGGCGCGCGCGATATCAATGTGTTGAGCCTGTTAGACTCGTTTGAAGCCGCCCAAGCCACCGGAACACCCGTGCGCTACAGTTGCGACTCGCACTGGACACCTGCCGGACACGTCCTCGCGGCGGAACAAATGATACCGTTCGTGCAGGGGCTTTTGGCTGCGCCGGAGTCATAAAACTAACCGATGTCTTGCGACGTGGGCACTGTGAGCGTGTAGAATAAGCACGGTGAGTCACACGAAGCCGAGGTTCTATGCGTAGACGTATCCCCGATCTGCTGATCATTGCTTTGTTGTTCGCGTTACCCTTGATCATGTTTTGGAATCAAACGGTGGGTGGTCGCACCTTGCTGCCCACCGAAAACTTGTATCAGTATGAACCCTATGCCAGCTATCGCGATCAAGCGGGCGCGCCCGCCATCCCTTACAACCATTTGGTGAGCGACCTCGTGCTGCAAAATATGCAGTGGAAGACGTTTATCCGTGAGCAATTGGCGCAAGGGGAATTCCCGTTGTGGAATCCCCATCAATTCAGTGGCATCGCCTTCCTCGCCGCTGGGCAGCAATCAATCCTGTATCCCTTTAGTATTTTGTATTATGTCTTGCCCCTAAGCGCCGCCTATGGGTGGTTTACAGTGGTGCAATTGTGGTTGGCAGGGGTGTTCATGCTTGCCTTGGTGCGCGGCTTGGGCATCGGGCGGGCGGGCGGCGCGGTCGCGGGCGTGACCTACCAACTGGCGGCATTTTTCGTGATCAGCGCCGTCTTCCCGATGATCATTGCCGCCGCCGTGTGGCTGCCGTTGATTTTGCTGATGATCGAATGGGTCATCCGGCGGCAAACCCTGATGGGCAAAGATGGAACGCTGCCGTTCATCGCGCTGGGGGCGCTGGCACTGGCGTGTAATATCCTCGCCGGACATGTCGAGATCACCTACTATACATTGATCGTGGCGGCGTATTATGCGGCGGCACGATTGATCGTCCAGTTGTGGCAGGGGCGGTCCACCCTGAAGGCGACGTTGCGTAACGTGATCGGGCGGGGCGGGGCGCTGGTCTTGATGGTCGCGCTCGGTGGGGCGATGGGTGCCGTGCAATTTTTGCCGTTGTTTGAGGCGGCGAATGACAACTTTCGGGCAGCGGGGGCACCGTTTCAGCAAGTGCTGGACTGGGCACATCCGGCGCGGGATATCGTGCAGTTCATCATGCCCAACTTTTATGGCAGTCCGGCACAACACACGATTTTTGATGTTTTCGAGATGCGGACGGTCTCGCTCGTCGATGAGACGATCACCAACGCCGCCGGCAACCGGATCGTTCATACCGAGTGGGGCATGAAAAATTATGTCGAGGCGGCGCTGTATGTCGGCATTTTGCCGTTGCTGCTTGCGGGCATCGCGCTCTATGACGGGTGGAAGCGGCGGCGGACGGCGGCGAAATATCCTTTGATCATGGCGGGGTTGGCGTTGGCGTCGCTGACGTTCATGTTTGGCTTGCCGACGTATGCGCTTCTTTATTACACGCTCCCCGGCATTGAGCAATTACACTCCCCGTTTCGGTGGGTGTTCCCATTCACGTTTGCTATCGCTGTCTTGGCGGCTTTCGGCACCGAAGCGTTAGAACGAGAGGGTGCGCGCTGGTCACGACGTCTCGGCGTGGGGCTAATGGGGATAGGGCTGCTAATCGGCGGAGGGCTGGTTGCAAGTCGCCTCTTAACCGATCAAGTCAGCCCGCTGGTGGAGCGCATGTTCACCACGCTTGCCAAAGCCAGCGACGCCTTCCCCGATGCCCACTTGTTTTACAGTGCGCAGTTTGCCAATGTCGCCATTTTTGCGGTCGTGCTGATCGCGTCGGGCGTGGTCATCTTCATGGCGCGGCGTCGGGGGTGGGCGCTGGCGGCGGTGATCGTGATCGCCGTCGATTTGCTGGTGGCGTCGGCGCACTTCAATCCGGCGTCCGACCCGCGACTGCTCGATCCTGTTCCGCAGGGGCTGCAATGGCTGATCGACCAGCCGGGCGAATGGCGCTATACCACCCTTGAAGAAGCGGGCAAGCCGCCGCTCTTGAACGCCAATATGACGATGCGCTATGGCTTGAACGATATTCGCGGCTACGAGAGCATCATCCCCAAAACCTATGTGGCGCTGATGGAGACTGTCTATCCGCAGACACAGCTAGAGTTTAATCGCGTCTCGCCTCTGTACTTGGATCGCATCGGCGAGACAGCGTGGGATCGCTTGAAGGCGCTGAATGTGCGTTATCTGGTCACGCATGGCGATAGCGATCTGCCCGTCGATCCATCGGAACTCAGCGCGCTGTTGGGCGGATCGATGCGGGTTGTTTATCAAGATAGCGTGCTTCAAATCCTTGATATCGGGGGGGCAACGGGCGGGTATGCCTTCACAACCCTTGTCGATAGTGGGGCGACCACGCCCGCGACGGTGACGCGGGTGAGCGCGCGCGAACTGCTGATCGATGTCGAGATCGAGTCGCCCGCTGTTCTCAGCATCAGCGAACGTAGTGACCCCCATTGGCGCGCGTATATTCGTCCGCAAGGGGCGACCGAAAACCAAGAAGTCGAACTGATCTTGGGGGATGCTCCGGTGTTTGGGCGGCAGATGGCGTTGCCCGCTGCGGGCGCGTGGACGGTGCGCATGGTCTACAGCCCGGCGTCGTTTCAAATAGGGTTGTTCATCAGTTTCATCGCCGCCGTCTTGACGATTTTGCTTAGTGGGGTATGGCTGTGGCAGCGGGTCTTGGGCAGTGGCGAAAACAGCACGGGCATTCAGCGGGTGGCGCGCAACAGCATCGCCCCCATTTTGCTGAATTTATTCAATCGTGGCATCGACCTATCGTTCGCGCTGGTGATGCTGCGTATTTTGGGCCCGACTGACGCGGGGTGGTATTTTTATGCAGGGGTGGTGTTTGTTTGGTTCGACATTTTCACCAACTTTGGACTCAACCTGTATTTGACGCGCGAAGTCGCCCGGGATCGCAGTCGTTCGCGCTTGCTGTTCTTGAATACCAGCGCCTTGCGTGTGATGCTGGCAATTGCCGGGATACCGCTGCTGGTCGGTTTTTTGATGGCGCGGCAGGGCATCGCTGATCCGCCCTTGACCGTCGAGGTCATCCTCGCGATCCTCATTTTGTACGTGGGGCTGTTGCCCAACAGCTTGAGTACCGGTTTCACGGCGTTATTCTATGCCCATGAACGGGCGGAACTCCCCGCCGCCGTTGCCACCGCCGCCACGCTCAACAAAGTGATTTTGGGCTTGTTTGCGCTGTTGTTGGGGACGGGCTTTGTCGGCTTGGCGGTGGTCAGTATTGTGACCAATATCTTGACGATGGCGATTTTGGCGGTGAATGGACGCAAGCTCATCCCCCGTGTGGAGGCTGTCGAAACGCGCATCCAGCCGAAACTGATGCGCACAATGATAGGCGAAAGCGCACCGCTGTTGTTCAATCACTTTTTGGCGACCATCTTCTTTCAGATCGATGTGATCATCATCGAGGCGATTCACGGCGCGACGATGGTGGGGCAGTACAGCGTTGCCTACAAATGGCTGACCGCGCTGAACGTGATCCCCTCGTTTTTCACCCAAGCCTTGCTGCCGGTAATGGCACGGCAAGCGCGCGAAGACCGAGCGGGGCTACGTCAAAATTACATTTTGGCGATCAAGTTGCTGTTTAGCATGGCGCTACCCATCGCCATCTTTTTCACGTTTACGGCATATTTTTGGGCGGGCGTCTTGGGTGGATCGGCGTATTTGCCGGATGGCGCTATCGCCACCCAACTGATCATTTGGAGCATTCCCATTGGTTGGATGAACAGCTTGACGCAATACGCCTTGATTGCGCTGGATTTGCAGCGGCGCTTGACGCGGGCATTTTTGGCAGGCGTAGTCTTCAACATCGGGGCGAATTTGCTGTTCGTGCCCCAATATGGCTATCAAGCGGCGGCGGTGACGACGATTTTGTCGGAAGGCATCTTATTCATTGGCTTCGCGTGGTTGTTGCGACAGGGTTTTCAAAAGCTTGATCCGTCCGAACGGTCGATTCCTTGGCGCGCACTCTTGTGGCGTCCACTGGTGAGCGCGACGTTGATGGTCGTGGTGATGTGGGTGGGATTTCCGACGCACGCACTCGGCGCGATGGTCGCGGGGGGGGTGGTTTACGTTGGGACATTGGTGGCATTGGGCACATGGGACTTGCGAGAGGTGGCACAATTGCGGCGTATCAGGGGGTAAAAAAGTTCAAGAGCGAGAAAGATTGGGGGGAATCAATTTCGCTCTTGATGCCTAAATAGTATCACAATGAATGGGTAGGCGTCAAGCGTAGGCGATAGTCCATTTGTCCTATCTTTGCATGGGTGAGATAGCTTTGCGGTGGTCAATAGCATGGGTGACATGGACAAAACCGATTGCTATATAGAATGCGGCGGCGGTGGGATTGTCTTGCGGGGGGTCTTGCCGGACAAGCGCGGTATGGGCACCTTCCGCTTTCATGCGTCTCATGCCTTCATACAAGAGCGCACGGGTTAAGCCGCGCCGCTGAAAATCAGGATCACAACCGACGGGTTCAAATAAGCCACTCTTGCTGACCGGATCGATCCAGATCACGCAAAATGCCACCAAACGACCGTCGGGCGCGACGACCACCAACTCGTGGGGGATGCTGAAGGCGGGCGAACGCATCACGCGAAGATACTGCCCCGCGTCCCAAGTGCGTCCAAAGGCGCGGGCGTCCAGGGTGCCGAGCGCGTCCGCTTCATGTTCGCCGGCAACCGAACGAATCGTAAACCCATCAGGCAATAGCGAAGGGGGGATAGCGTCCGTAAGCGGTTGGCGAGTATAAATCATAAACAGATCGCCAACCTTGTAACCGAGCCGCACCAGCAAAGCCGAGCGTGTGAGGTCGCATTCGAGTACCTCGCAACCAATATCATCTACTTTGCCGCCCGTGTCGCGAATGAGCGCGACCATTCGGTCTTCGGCAAAGGTGTAGAGGGCATCAAGCTCGGTTTGCGAGATGGCTTGATCGGGATGCACCAAGACATCAATTGCCGGATCGCCCGCATCGTACAGGACTATCGCGGCGCGCAATTTGCCGGTGGTGTCACTGTGGCATAGCCAGTAGTGGGAGGATGGATCTGCACCGCGTAGCCTGTTGCTCATATAGTGGCGAATATCGCCAGGCAGGACGTTGACGCAAAAGTCGGTAGCGGCATTGCATTCGCCCACCAATGCCAGCAGCGCGGGCAGGTCAGTAGCGGTATAGGGAACAGGGTCAAAAAGGGTCATGGCGACTCCTTGAGGGGCTTCATGTGGTTTTATTGTAGCGGATGAGCCTTCACTGTCACAAGGGATAGTATGTGGGCGGCGACGAGATCAACAGGGTGCATTTCACTTTGGTGCATCGCTATGATTTCATAACAGGTAAACGGGCGGATATTCGGCGCGGCGACTCTTGGGGTTGGGGATTTTTCCACGAGCGCCTAATCCGCCCCTACATTTACGTTGATGAGACGATAGGGG
>JBBRTY010000230.1:0-7000 GCA_038248285.1 Aggregatilineales bacterium | reverse complement strand
TTGACAAGCGCCTAATCCACCCCTACATCCACGTTTCGAGGCGTATTTTCCTGTTTTTCTTCACGGTAACTGCTTAGGCTGAAAAACGGTCGGTAATAAAGGGGGAAATGACCGTTGGCGGCAAATGGGTGGATATTCGGCGCGCGAACCTTCATGTTAATGAACGATTGACAAGCGCCTAATCCACCCCTACATCCACGTTTCGAGGCGTATTTTCCTGTTTTTCTTCACGTCTTCATGCCTCCCTATTTATTTTATTCTGATTCTATGCCTGAGTAGTCACGAGAATACTATCCATTTATAAACTGGAACCCTATCTCTATAGTGTATTGCAGTTTGGATAGGTTTAAGTTAAGAGTCTGTGATTTACCCTTATAGCGAAACCCATTACCCCACCCGTACTGGCTGCCCCGTCGCCGCCGACTCATACGCCGCCGCCACGATCTCGACGGCGCGCAAGCCGTCCTCGCCGGTGACGGCGGGCGGGCGATTGGCGCGGGCGGCATCCACAAATTCCCGCAACATCGCCGCGTTCGCGTCCGACCCCCAATAGGCGAGCGCGCCCCGCCCTGTCCGCCCGCTGTAGACGGTCATCGTCTGCTTGAAGGCGTCCATCGTCGCTAGGCTTTGTTCCCCTACGATCTCCATCGTCAAGCCGCCCCATGTCGGGTAGTACGCCGGCTTGCTCCAACTACAATCGATGCTGGCGAATGTCCCATCGGCAAATGTGAGCAGCAGCAAGCCCCCCGTTTCGACCGTCACGCGATCTTGATGCAGCACGCGATTGGTGGCGGCATAGACCTCGGTCACTTCGCTGACCAGCAACCAGCGCAACAGATCCGCCAGATGCACCGCGTGATCGGTGACCGCGCCGCCCCCCGCCAGCGCCGCGTCCACGAACCAGCCGCGCCCCAAGAAATCGAGATTCTCCGCCTGATGAAATTCGGGCAGCGCCCCTTGATTGGTGGCATTGACGCCGATCACCTTGCCCAGTCGCCCACTCATCAGCATCGTTTTGACTTCGACGGCGGGGGTGCTGAAGCGCATCGGGTAGGCGGTCATCAGTTGCACGCCGGCAGCATGGCACGCTTGAATCAAGGCGCGCGCATCGGCGGGCGTGGTCGCCAACGGTTTTTCGCACAACACATGCGCCCCCGCCTGTGCCGCCGCCGTGACTAATGGCAAGTGGTAGGCATTCTCGGACGTGACGATCACGGCGTCGGGACGTTGCGCCAACAGATCATGCGTGTCGGCGAATAGGGGCACCCTGTACTGATCGGCAAAGTAGCGTCCACGCGCGGCGTTGTCGTCGGCAATGCCGATGACTTCGACATCGGACATCGTTTTTAAGAGGGCGGCATAACTTTCAGCATGGAGGTGGGCAAAACTGAGGATGCCGATGCGCATGGGCTTCATGAGTTGATCTCCTCAATACGGACGGCGCGCCCGCTTTGTGCTGATTGAATCGCCGCCAACGCGATGCGCACCGCTGCCAAACCGTCGCGGGCAGTCACGCGCGATGGGGCACCGTTGACCAGCACCTCGTAAAAATGGCGAATCTGCGTCGTGTAGGGGCTTTCCGCCAGCGGGCTAAGCGGCAAGCCGACCGATGGGGCAGCGCCGCCCGCTGTTTGTTTGAAATGGAACGCTAAGGGTGCCGATCCCTCGGCGGGTTGCTCGATCAAGCCGTCATCGCCGGCGATCTCAAGCGCGGTGCGGAACAGCGGCGGGGGGTATGCCCACCCCCCCTCGATGTTCGAGATCGCGCCGTCGGCGTGGGTGAGGATCGCCAGCGCATAGTCGGTCGCGGCGGCGGGGGTGGTCGCCCGCACCCCGCGCGCATATACGCTGACGACCTCGCCCGCCACCCAACGGGCATAATCAAAGTCGTGGATCATCAAATCCAGCATCATCCCGCCGGAACGCGCCGGATCGAGGAACCAGTTGCCCTCCCCCAATTGGGGTTGAAAACTGCACCGCGTCAACCGCACGACCGCCACCCGTCCGATATCGCCCCGGCTCACGACGGCGTGCGCGTGGGCATACTGCGGAAAGAAGCGGACGACATGCGCCACCAATAACGGCACGCCCGCCGCTTCACAAGCTTCGACTGCCGCCCGCGCTTGGGCATAGGTGCGGGCGAGTGGTTTTTCGCACACGATGGCTTTGCCCGCCGCCGCCGCCGCGAGGATGAGGTCGTGGTGCCGGTCGGTGGGCGCACAAATATCGACCACATCGACATCGTTCAAGAGCGCGTCGAGAGTAGCATAGGCGCGCCCCCCAAACTGATCCGCCAAGGTTTGGGCGCGGTCGGCATCCAGCGAATAAAAGCCGCTCAACGTTGCCGGGGTGTGCGCCCAGCCTTCAGCGTGCGTGTTGCCCATTGTGCCCGTGCCGATGATCCCGACTCGCAGCATGTGTCCTTGTCCTTTCGTTATCATCAAGCAAAGCTAGGGGGGATCAGGATTCTGTTGAAAAAGTCGGACACCCCGTTGGGTATCGCTACAAACCACGCCATTGTAGGGACGCGCAACGGCATTTTGTTGAAAAACACGGGCAACTTGTTGAAAAACACGGGCAACCACATTGGGTTGCCCCTACGAGACCCGCTGTTGTAGGGGCGACCCAATGGGATCGCCCGCCGATTCAAACCCTTTTTCAACAGATTCCCGTTGCACGTCCCCAACCCCTAACCCCTGCTTTTAACCCCTAACCCGCGTTCTTCACGGTGCGCCGATCTGGTTGAAGTTCTGCGCCAGCAGCGAGAAGTCGCTGACATTCACGATATCATCTTCGTTAAAATCGGCATTGGCGTTAAAGCCGGTCGTGCCCTGTGTTTTGCCGAACGAAGTCGCCAGCAGCGAGAAATCGGTGATATTGACGAGGTTGTTGCCATCGGCATCGCCTTCGCGCAAGGTGCCAAGCGCGACCGTATTTGCCCCCGCGACTAAGGTGACGGGGAAACTGCTCGCCAGCGTATGGGCGTTTTTGACGCGCACTTGATAAGTGCCCGCTGGAATGCCCGTGACCGTAAACACCCCGTTTTGATCGGTCGTCACCGTCGCCCCATAGATGGCGCTGGTGCTGCCAGTGGGGGTAAAGGTGACGGCGACTGGGATCGACCATGCGGCGGTGGGCGCAGGTGCCCGTCCTTGCAGGGTCAGCGCGGCGGTGAGCGTGGCGGCGTTGGCGGGGGCAAAGAAGGTCATGTTGATGCCCGTGACGGTCGTGCTCGCACCCACGACCGGATCGGCGAGCGCTAAGCTCAGCTTGCCATCGTAGTAAATGCTGCCGAAAGTCACCGAGGTTGCCTGCATGTAATAGGTGCCATCGGGGACGGTGCGCGAATACGTGCCGTTGGCGATGGTGGTGGTGAAGAAGGTGCCCGTCGCGTCGGTGATGCTGTCATAAACCGCGACCGAGACGCCCGCGCCGACCGGCGTAATACCATCCGGTTGATAGACGGTACCGCGAATGATGCTGATCCCAGCGAGGGTGAAGCTCATGCCGCTGGCACTGTTGCCCGCCGTGACCGTGATCGGTTGGGCGTCGTTTTCGTCGGTGCCGCCATAATGTTGAGTCGCGTAATCGAACTGATACGCCGTTAAGCGATAGGTGCCTGCGGGCACTGCCAGATTGAACAACCCGTTGGCGTCCGCTTCGGTCCAAGCGACCGCTGCTTGGGTGCCATAGGTATAGGCATACACGGTGGCATTCGCGATGGGGGTGATGCCGTCTTGCTCCAGCACGCTGCCCGTGACGAAACCAGCGGGTGCCAGCGCGAAGTTTACCGCGTCGGTGCTGTCACCGCTTTCGACGAGGATGGGCGGAGCATTTTCGGGCGTGGTGCTGCCTGCCGTGTAGGTGCCCACCCGACCGGCTTTGACCGCTTGCACTAGATATTCGCCGGGGCTGAGCGATCCGACTGAGTACCAACCATCGGGCGCGGTCAGCGCCATGCCCACTTGTTGACGGCTGGTGTAGTCATAGACATACACCGCCGCCGAGTCAAGCGGGGTGACGCCATCCGCGCCGGTAATCACGCCGCTGATCGCCCCCGGGGACGCCAACGCCACATCAACGCGCGCGACGGCAGCGCTCACGACCGTGACGAGCGGCGCGACGCTATCGATATAGTCCAGTTGGGTCGCCGCGACTCGATAGGTGCCGGGGGCAAGGTCGGCAAACTGGTAGCCGCCGTCGGCGCGGGTGGTCGTTGCCTCGACAAACGCGCCCTGCGCATCATAGAGGCGCACTTCGACGTCCGCGAGGGGGGTACGGGCGCTGTTTTGGGCGATCACCGTCCCCGTTAGGTGCCCCGGCGTGTCCAGTGCGAAATCGACGGCGACCACGGTTGCGCCCGCCGTGACGATCACCGGTTGGGCGCTGTCCGCCGCTGCTGCCCCGCCGAAAAATTCCGGCGCAACGCCATCCCCCGTCGCTTGTAAAACATAGCTGCCGGGGGGCAGCAATGCCACTGTGAATACGCCATTGGCGTCGCCATAGCCGAAAGCGACAAATGCCCCAGTCGCCGCGTCGTTGACATAGACGAGGGCATCGGGCACGGGCGTCACGCCATCCGCCGCCATGACCGCTCCCGTGATGGTGCCGGGGGCATCAGGCGCGTTGGTGATCGCTTGGGCGTGGGTCGTTGAGGTCGGGAGGATCAAGCCGATCCCTAAAAGACTGAGCAAGATCACGGCGATCATGCCATAGTTGAGTCGCACCATCATGCAGGGTCATCCTTCAAATAATTTATCAAAGTTTCAGGGTGATTATAAACGTCCTATGGATGCGCGCCAATGTTAGGTGTCGTGCGGGACGTTGATCCGCGCGGGTCAACCCGCATCCGTACCGGATGGGCGAAACCGAGCGTCGCGCCGCCGGGCAACAATTCAGGGGTGTCCAACCGCGTGAACGTCCAACGGTTTGCCAGTGTCGCCAAAAGCAGCGTCGCCTCTAGTTGGGCGAAACCGTTGCCGATGCAGACGCGCGGACCCATGCCAAACGGGAAGTATGCGCCTTTGGGCAATGCCTTCTCATAGTCTGGCGTCCAGCGTTCGGGCAGGAAGGCGTCGGGTTGGTCAAACCAGCGGGCATCGCGCTGATTGGCATAGGGGAAGATGAACGCGATCCCGCCAGTATTCAAGGGTACTTCCCCGACGGTGATCGGTGCCAAGGGCGTCCGAAACAGCATCCATGAGGGCGGATAGAGCCGCAGCGCTTCATGGATCACTTGGGCGGTGTAGGGCAAGCGGGGCACATCCGCCAGCGTCGGGTCGCGCCCGTCAAGGACGGCATCCAATTCGGCGTGCAAGGTCGCCGCCACCGCCGGATGATCCGCCAGCAAAATCCACGCCCACGCCATCAAAACAGCGGTCGTCTCGTGTCCGGCGATGAACAGCGTCATCAATTCGTCGCGCAGTTGGGCGTCGGACATGGTTTCGTGGGTATCGGCATCACGGCTGAACACGAGCGCCGATAACAAATCAGGCGGGCTGGCGTCTTCGCCCAACGCGCGGCGCGCCGCGACCATCTGGTGAATGACCGTGTTGATGGTCTCGACCGCCTGCCGCTTTTTGGTCATTTCGGCAACGGGCAACCATTCGGGCAACAGCGCCAAGAAGATGTTGCGTGATTGTGCCGCCAAGCCTTTGCCCAGTATCCCCATCGACTCGCCGATGAGAGCGGCATCGGACGATCCATCGCTGGTGAATAGGGTATCGATGGCGATGGTGAAGGTGAGCGCGTGCATAGCGGCATCAATGGTCACGATCTCGCCCGCGCGCCATGTGCTGCTCAAGGCGGCGCTATGCTGGATCATCTGTCCGGCGAAGCGTCCGATTTTGGCATGATGAAAGGTTGGTTGGATCAAGCGGCGCTGGTGTTTCCACAGGTCGCCCTCGCTGGTGAACAAGCCATTGCCAAAGGATGGCCCCAAGAGTTTGCGCATCAGGGGTGGTTTTTGCGTCTGGTCGGCGTGCTTGACCAGCAACTCATAAGCGTGATCGGGGTGAAACAGCAGGGTCACACGCCCGATAAGGGGGACATCAGCATAGACGGCATCGCCAAACTCGGCACGCAAGCCAAAAATGAAATCGGCTCCATCTTTTTGAAACCGTCGTTGCAGTTCTGGTGCTGGCAGTTTGTGCATGATCCGCTCCGTGCAGGGATTAGGGGGTAGGGTTTAGGCAAATGAAAACAGCGCGGGTCGATTTATTGAGTATTCGTCTTTAGGGGTGCATATTGGGATCCTCAATGGTCAATCCTTCTCATGCTGCTACTTCTAGCAATCGGCGATCTGCCGAAACGAAGATTATGGTTGGAAAGCCGGTGGTTAGCGTGAGTTGATCTCAAGTGCTGAGGCAAGTTGTACGGCATCATAAGCCCGTGACGGGTGAAGCTCCAACAAATCCTTGGAACGTCTGATGACTTCTTCAGTGAGCGAAACAACCCGATATTGTCGCTTCACATGGCGATCAACCAACAGCCGCATTGCGTGTGCAGTGCGTGCGCTGATGGTACCATTACGGTTGCGGAGTGTCACTGCTGAAACAACTTCGGATTGTGTGATTTGCGCAATGAGAATGATATTTTGGGCTTTGGGATCAACGACCGAACGCATCCATGGAGTCCCCACTTCGATCAGATAACGTTTTATCAAGGTGCTGCTGTCCAAAAAATAGTTGGTCATGGACCCTCTTCCCGTTCTTCGATAAGCGTCAAAGAAAGCGGCGGTTGACCACGAAAGCCTTCTTCTATTTCTTGTGCCAATGCTTCTTCATCAAAATCGTCTTCGGTTGGTTCTGCCCTTGTCACCAGTGACACTCCGCAACCGCTAAAGCGGCGCGGCTTCTTGTGGAGTCGTGTCTCTGGCGAGACTTTCGGCTCCAAATAGCCACGTCACTGACAGCAAGCGATCACGATTCTCGCTTTCACGAGCTACTTGCCGGGTGTCCCCCGGAACTAACGGCGGTCCGTTTGGGAAAAACCTTCACGG
>JBBRTY010000229.1:0-7062 GCA_038248285.1 Aggregatilineales bacterium | reverse complement strand
TTGAAACCCCACATTTCCCCCGGTACCATGACGAGCATATTTTGCACTAAAGTGAAATGCACCCAGAATAGATTGCGATTATTCTTAGTTTTTGTGATCCGGTAGCAAGGTTTCGATATCGCGGACGACAGGGAAGAGGTAACCGCTGATGCCGCTGAGTGCCGCCAACAGCCCAGTGATCACCAGCAATAGCCCGATCCCCGCGCCCGCGCCTGTCCCCAAAATGCCACCCAAGAGCGGAGCCAACGCGCCATCGGGCATCATCGCCGGTTCGAAGACGCCCTCCGTCAACAGTCCGGCGCTGATCATGCCGATGGGCGCGGTGATCTGGGCGATCAAACGGCGTACCGTGAAGACTTTGCCTTGCACATCCGGCGCAACTTTCGCTTGCCAAATGGCTTGATTGGAGGCGTTAAGGATGGGGATGAAGAAGAAAATCAAGAAACCGGCGATTGCCCACACAGGCACGGCGCGCCCCAACCCCATCAAGACTTGACCGAGTAGACCGGAGAGCGCCATGCCGAGGAAAATGCCGTGTACCTTGCGGCGCGACCCACCCCACAAGCTGATCGCCAAACTGCCGACAACGCCGCCCATGCCCAAGCCGGCTTGCACCGTGCCGAGTGCCAACTCATCCCCGCCCGTGCGCGCCAAGATCAACGGCGCGACCATCACCAAGCCCGCCCTACCGAATAAATTCGACAAGAAAAACATCAATTGCATCCGCAGCAAACTAGGGCGTGCCCAAATATAGCGGAAGCCATACGCCATCTCTTGCCACAGACTGCCGCGTGCTTCGGCACCTTCGCGGCTGATTTGCGGCTTGGGGATGACGACCAGCGCCAAGCTGGTGATGGCAAAGACGAACGTGATCACATCGATCAGCAGCACGCCCTCAATCCCCGCGAGCGCCAAGACGATACCCGCCAAAACCGGCGCGGCGATGGTGCTGGCGGAGTCGGCAAGCGATTGTAAACCGTGCGCGCGGGCGTAATGTTGTTTGGGCACCAGCACGGTGACGGCGGCGGAAAAAGCAGGGAACTGAAACGCATCGGCAATCCCCGATACGGCACCAATGACGTACAGGTGCCAAATTTCGAGGCTGTTGGTCAACAGCAGGGCGAACAGCGCCACCGTCATCACGCCCGCCGCCAAATCGCTGGCGATCAGCACCCACTTGCGATCCCAGCGATCCACGAGCACGCCCGCGAGGGGGCTGAGCAAGACGGCGGGGGCAAAGCTAAACGCCGCCACCAGTGCCAAGACGAGGGCGGATTGGGTGCGCTCATATGCCCAAATGGTGATGGCAAAGCGCGTCATGGCGCTGCCCGCCAGCGAGATGAACTGCCCAAACCAGATCAGCAGGAATTTACGGAATCCAGAGTCTTGTGGGGATGTCACATGGGTCATGGGTTGGCTCATAGGGGGGAATCATGAGGCGAACTTGAATAGCATGTTGTCTTTGGGCGCGCAGCGGAGACCCTACGCCCGCCGAGCGCTGATCGGCAAAGCGCGATCAATCGGCGTCGCGCTCACGAGGATCAAATAGCCGCCCCCACCCGCGCCGGACAACTTCCACCCCAAGGCGTGATCGCGATAGGTATCGATCTGGGCGAAGATCGTCTCGTTTGCCATGTGGGGGAACATGGCGATTTGCGCCTCGAACGAGGCGCGCACCCCCGCCCCAAACCCAACCGCATCCTGCGCCCGCATTGCCGCCCAACACTGATCCGCCGCCTGTGCCAAGGCTGCCGCTTTTTGAGGCGTGATGTGGCGTTCATCCAGCGGATCATAGCCGTCTGTGCGCGGGCTGAGCGGGATCAGCCACAGATGCGCCTCGACAAAACTGAGCAGTCCCTCGTCCGTGAGGTGATCGATAGCATGGGGCCAGTATGCCCCCGCATAATGCGCCCGCGCCACCCCCGGATACACAATGCCGATGGCATCTTGCGAGCCAGAAATCACAGCGGTGCCCGGCGGGTTGTCATAACAAAAGAGGGTTTTTGCCAGCTTCTCGAACTTGCCCGACGGCAAACGATTCTCCCATAGGTCGATAGCCGCATTGCGTGTGCTGGATGCCATGCCGCTCCGTTCGTTGAAGTCGAAGCTTGGCTCAATCGAGAGCGTGATCACACACCCCGGATATTCACGGCTCACAAACGGTTGATCGAGCCAGCCGCCCGCCAGATCGATGCGATAGGGCATCAGGTTGATTTGGCGTAAAGCGGTGGACGACCGAGCGGGCAAATCAGCGTGGGGGGTGCGTCGCAAGACCACATAGGTGATCCCCAGTTCGACACACAAGGCGGCTTTTTCGGGGATATTGCCATCTTCGTTGACGACAAAAAAATCAGGTTGAAGGCGGCGAAGATCGCTTTCAAAATCCAGCATCCCCGACCCCGACGAGATGAACGCCTCATGCACATAGGCGACCGACTGCATCATGAACAAGCGTTCTTGTTCAGTATTGATGGTGGCGCGCCCCTTCAGCGCGAAGATCGTTGCGTCCGAGCCAATGCCCACAATCAGATCGCCATAAGTAGCGGCGGCTTGCAAAAACGCGACATGTCCGCTGTGCAGCAGATCAAAGCTGCCGCTGACGAAAACCGTTGTCATCCGTGTGATCCTGAGTGTGCCTAAGAAATAAAAAAATCCCCGCCGCCTCCGTTTCATACGAAGGCGGCGGGCGGCGGCAGTTATCGATTCCAGCGCGCCAGTTCAAAATAGCGATCATCATCCGTGAGCGCGGTCAGTGTTCTCGTAGCGATATCCAGCACACTGATGCCGCCATTGACCGCCACCACCGCCGATGTGCCACTGCCAGAGAGCGCCCCGGCACGGGCATTAGGCACCAACACTTGCGCTTGACACCCCCCCGACGACACACATGCCAGATCAACCCCGTGTACCGCGTTGGTGTTCGTGGTATAGATCAATTGCCCATCTGCCACGTCAAAACGTCCCCCGCCGAGCGCATCCGTCGCGATCATGGTGGCGTTTTCGGTACATATCCCCGCGCAACCAAACGCGGCGGCGGCGATCATGCTGCCATCCCCGAAATAGACGGTATTGTCATCGACCACTACCGTCGTCACGGTGCCGGGCAAGACGGATATGGCGCGTGTCAGTTCATCGCCCGCACAACTGCCGAGCAAGCAACCGACCTCCGCCAGCCAGACCCCGCTGGCACTGCGGAACAAAAGCGAGGTGTTGTCTTGCGTCCATGCTAACGGCAGAACGGGGGTGTTAAAGCCGCTTTCAAAGGTCAAACTGGCTCCGGTAGCGGCATTCGTCACCGCCAGCGCTGTGCTGTTTTGATAGCCCCAATAGGCGACCAGACGCGAGTCGGGCGACCACAAGGGCGCGCCGCCCCCCGGTTCGCTGGTCAATCCCAACGGGGTCACTGTGTTGTTGGTGAGCGACTGCAAGCCATAGGTGCCGTTTTGCAGGATCAGGGCGGATCGTCCATCGGGGGCAATACCCGCCAGCGAAGCAGTCACGGTGCCGACCTCTAAGATGCCTTCCACGATGGTGGTGATGTTCGCCATCCGCACGCTGATCATGCCGCTGGCTTGGATGCCATACAAGATATTGCGTCGTCCGGGCAACCACTCCGGCTGCCCACCCGCGACGATCTGCTCACCCGGATTGGTCACGATCCAGCGGGCGCTCACAGCACTGTTGCTGACGATCAGTTGTCCGGAATTGTTGACGAACAGCACCAGCTCTTCCGCGCCCTGCGCGTTGCTCGTGCGGAGTCCGCTCAGCGCCAGCACTAGCAGTGCCAAGCAGACCATAAACCGTGCGTAACGGATTGCGTTCATCTATTTCACTTTCATCCCACCCCGTCCAACACTGCGGCGGGTTTCTTTGATTAGGGCTATTATACCCCCAGACTCGGGATCGCTATCCCCTGATTATAGGGGGAATCTGGCTATGCCCAAAATTGATCGAGCGCCACGCCGACATCCTCCATGCGTTCAAATTGGGGCAGCCCCAAGGACGGGGCGACCCGCGCCAGCGTCCAGTTTTCGTGGGAACTGATCAGTTCGGGCAGGGCGTCAAAGCGCACAAAGGCGTCGCGGTCATAGATCACCAGCGCCGGCAGCGTCAGATGACTATAGAACGACTCCAGCACGTCGGGCGTGAACAGCTTGCCGCTCACAAAATAGATCGGGGCGAAACGTGCCCCCGGTTGATGCCCGGTCAGCACGCAATAATCGACCAACCCCGGATCGGGATCGCCCACAAAACTTTGTTGCAAGAAGAAGCGAATACTGGCGCGCGTGACCAGTAGATCATAGAAGGCACCGCTCCACAACGGAAAACCGAGCGTAGCGCGTGCGCCGTCGCTCCAGCCATCACCTTCGGCACGTTGCGAGGCACCGCGCGACTCGCGGCGATACATGCCACTAGGCGAGATCAACGCCAGCGAGTGGAAAAGATCGGGACGCGCCCATGCCGCCCGCGCCGCGAATTCGCTCCCCAACGACAAGGCGACCACATCCGCGCCCCCTTCACCGACGCCCGCGTGATCCATAAAGTCGAGGATCGCTTGGGCATACAATTCTGGCGAATACGTGCGGTTTGCCCGTTCCGAAAAACCAAAACCCGGCAGATCGAGCGCATAGACCGGACGGGTGCCTTGATAACGCGCGAAGATCGGGCGCATCTCATAGGCGCTGGCGGCGGCGTTGATGCTGTGGATCAAGATCAGCGGGCGTCCACTGGCGGCAGGGGCGGCATAATAGCTGAGGAAACCGGCGGCCGCGCTCCGAAACCGAATGCGTTCGGCACCTTCAAGGGCGGGCGGTAGGGGGAGATCATGGTTGATTCCAAAACGGCTGTAGAGCAACCACGCTCCGACTGCCAACCCCATGCCTTGTAACACGATATTCAGAGGGGATGATTTGCGTTGAGTCATGCGTCTTCCTTTGGGTTAAGTTGGGTTAAGCGTGTCGTTTCGATTCATGAAACGGACACGCCGTGCGCCTCCCAACCAAATCTAGTCGGGAGGCGCATCGGTGCGTCTGAAAGAAGGGTATCAACAAGAGCAACAACCGGCGACGTGCCCTTATGCTGCTGGACGCGCTCGCAAATCCACTGTCAGATCCACTCTCTCCACGCCATCACGGACGATGGTTAATGTGATCGTATCGCCGGGTTGGGTCTCGCTTGCCAGATAGCTGATCAACGATGCCATGCCCGTCACGGGCGAACCGTTGATCGCCACGATCACATCCACCGACGTGGGTACTTCAAAACCATCAATGTCAACGGGATTATCCGCATTGCGTACCCCGCCCCGCGCCGCTGGACCAGACGGTTCGACCGAACCGACCACCACGCCGCGCGCGTTGTTGGGCAAATTGAGCGCTTCGATGAGCGCCAAGCTGACATCATTGCCGCGAATGCCGAGATAGCTGTAGCTGACTTCGCCATCGGCGATCAACGCCGAGGACACCCGCTTGACCAGATTGACCGGCACGGCAAAACCGATGCCCGAATTGCTGCGCGTTTGGCTGATGATCTGCGAATTGACGCCGATCACTTCCCCCGCGAGATTCAAGAGCGGACCGCCACTGTTGCCCGGATTGATGGCGGCGTCGGTCTGGATGACCTCGCCAATTTGGAATTGACCGAGACCGTCAATCGTGCGGTCTAGGGCACTGACAATGCCGGTGGTCAGTGTCCATGGTTGGTTAAAGGGGCTACCAATGGCGATCACTTCTTGCCCGATGAAGAGCGCGTTGCTATCGCCCAAGGGCACCGTTTGCAGTTCGTTCGCCGGACGATTCACCTGAATGACGGCGAGATCGGAGTCGTAATCGATGCCGACCAGATCGGCGCGGTAGATGCTGCCATCAAAGAAATTAATCTCGATGCGGGTGGCTCCATCGACGACATGGGCATTGGTGACGATATGCCCCTGAGTGTCGATCACAAAACCGGTTCCGGTGGCGGCGGCAAAATCATCGGGAAGCGTGGTGCTGGTACTTGGGAGGCGCGACACCACATTAATCGAGACGACGGCAGGGCTGACGGTGTAATAGATGTTGGAGTATACCCCTTCGCTTTGCAGCACGACATTTTGGTTTTGCGGCGCAATGGCGGTGGACACGGGCCAGACCTGATTTTGTTGAGCGGTACTGGTGCTGACTTTCGAGCCGGCGATGATGACGACGAGCAGCGCAACCATGACGAGCGCAAGGGTAGCACGGCGTAAGGAATAACGAGACATGGAGCTTGATCCTTCCATAGACACAGACGTTTCGGTACCACAGCAGGTATAGGTCTACTGTACTCTACTTTTCGCGAACGGCGATCTCCTTATTATGGAGGAGACTTGTTTACTTTCTCGGTAGAGACGGTGGCATCAGGCATAAACAGCCTCGGTTGATTCTGCCATCCTGCTTTTGATGAAACATTTCTAGCGTAGGTCTCTCTGATGAGTAACGGCTGAGTTAAAAATTAGTCAGGTGTCAGATCATTGTGAATAGTGGCATTTACGCCCGCCTGTGCCAACCGATAGGCACACGTCAAGCCCGCTGTGCCGCCCCCGATGATGGCAATTCGAGGGGGAGTGGTAGTGTTCAAAGCGGAATTCCCCGCCATGGCTATTGCTCCGTTTTTAGGCGCTAATGGGATGATTATACCCTCAAGGAGTCATTTTTTACAGAAGTAGGGCTTTAGCCCGCGAAAGCTATGCCGCTTCAGCGGCTGTAGATGAAGCGCCTTACGGCTTTAGCCGCCGTCTGAGCGTGTCAGCGGGGTGCATTTGAAGTGAGTGTAAATTCTCTCGGAATTTCCGAGTTGAGTTCAAAAATCGAACATGATTGCACCAAAGTGAAATGCACCTGTCTTATGATGAACATCGACAAAAAACTTAAAAGACCGTATACTCGAAAATATGAGCTACCGAACTGTTGAATTCCGTTGGCTGCCCGATAGCAAATCGCAGTGGGAAGTATTGACCCATTCACGGTTAGAAGCGGCGCGCCTATGGGCGGACTTGGTCGTTCGCCACGCGCGGATTCGGCGTTTGCAATGGAATTGGCCCCC
>JBBRTY010000228.1:0-7154 GCA_038248285.1 Aggregatilineales bacterium | reverse complement strand
TTGTTATGAAATCATAGCGATGCACCAAAGTGAAATGCACCCTTCAAAACCTCATGTCCACACAGAAACAACATTTCGCATTATGATTGGATTGTGCGCAGCGCTTTTTCGTAACTACTTCGCCAATGTCATATTAGACTGCTGTTCTAATTTTTGAACAGACCAACGCGCAAAAACGCGATTCTCTGTGTAGGGACGACCAACGGGGCGTCCGTTTGTGACCATAAATTCGCGGACGCGCCATTGCGCGTCCCACCATTTGCCCATTTTCTAGGAGGATTTTCGATATTTTTAGAACGTGCGTGTAATATGACATTGGCGTAGCAGTCATTCTTAAACTTGATCGCCTGCCCCGTGTGGTACTATTTTCATCACGATGGGCGGGCGATCTAAAGGGTGTGGGTTGATGGCACAAAAACGCGCGGGCACGAGAGCGACGATCTTGACGGCAGGTGTCGCGCTGGTATGGTTGCTGCCGCTGATCTTCGCGGTGTTGGTCAGCTTTCGCCCCGAAGCCGAGCCAGTCAGCAGTGGCAATCTGTTCGTGGGCAGCCGCATCACGTTCGACAATTACGCCAAAGCGTTTGCGGTCGCGCCCTGGGGCTGGCATTTGATCAACAGCGTGCTGTTCGTGGTGGGGGTGCTGGTCGTGCAAATTTTCACCGTGACGATGGCAGGTTATGCCTTTGCGCGATTGAAATTTTTCGGACGAGGCGTCTTGCTGGTGCTGATCTTGCTGCAACTGATGATCCCGACGGCGGCATTGCTGGCACAAAATTTCTCCACCATTCGCACACTCGGTTTGTTCGATACCCGCTGGGCGTTGATGATGCCCTATTGGGGATCGGCGTTTGGGGTGCTGTTGATGCGTCAGACCTTCCGCGAGATTCCGCTGGAGTTTGAAGAAGCGGCGCGCATTGACGGCGCGTCATGGTTTCAGATCATGCGCCACGTCTATATCCCCATGTCGATCCCTGCCTATATCGCTTTCGTACTGGTTTCGGTGAGTTCCCACTGGAATGAATTTCTGTGGCCCTTCATCGTCACCCGTACCGAAGAAATCCGCCCGTTGACGGTGGGGCTGAACAAGCTTTATAGCGCCACCGAGTTAGGCGCGCTCTATGGGCAACTGATGGCGGGCACGCTGATTGTGATCGCCCCGCTGGTGATTTTATTCATGCTGTTTCAGCGGCGCTTCTTGGAAAGTTTCGCCAGCAGTGGGCTGAAATAAAGGCAAATTGGCGAGTATGATAAAATGATTCGCGCTCTGTCTGCGGTTGTTTGGACGGGGTAGGGATTTATTTTTGCCAAATCATGAAGGGTTATCCCATGACCTTCTTTACCGATCAACGTTTTGTCGTCACGGGCGGCGCGGGTTTTCTTGGCTCGCGCGTGGTTAGTGCGCTGGAGGCACAAGGCGCTGGCAGCATTTTCGTGCCACGTAGCGCCGGCTATGACCTGCGCACCCACGACGCCGTGCTGCGACTCTTGGACGATGCCCAACCCGATGTGATCATCCACATGGCGGCGGTCGTTGGCGGCATTGGTGCCAATCGGGAACGCCCCGCCGAGTTTTTTTATGACAACCTGCTGATGGGCACCCAATTGTTTCATGAAGCGTATCGGGCGGGGGTGAAGAAATTCGTCACCATCGGCACCGTGTGCGCTTATCCCAAATTCACGCCTGTGCCCTTCCACGAAGCGGCTATTTGGGATGGCTATCCCGAAGAGACCAACGCCCCCTATGGCTTAGCGAAGAAAATGCTGCTCGTGCAAGGGCAGGCATACCGCGACCAATACGGTTTCAACAGCATCTATCTATTGCCGACCAATTTATATGGTTCCGGTGATAACTTTGACCCCAAATCGTCGCATGTCATCCCAGCATTGATTCGCAAATTTGTCGAAGCGAAGGCGCGCGGCGAACATCAGATCAGCGCGTGGGGCACCGGCAGCGCCACCCGCGAATTTTTGTTTGTCGAGGATTGCGCCCATGCCATCGTGTTGGCGACCGAGCATTATAACGACCCATCCCCGGTCAATTTGGGCAGTGGTTTCGAGATCAGCATCCGCGATCTGACCTATTTGATCGCCGAATTGATCGGCTTTGAGGGCGAGATCGTTTGGGATGCCACCAAACCGGACGGGCAACCACGTCGTGCGCTCGATACCAGGCGGGCGGCGGAAGCATTCGGCTTTAGCGCTCCTACCCAGTTTCGCGAGGGCTTGGCAGAGACGATTGCCTGGTATCAGCGGCAAGTGGGGTAATGCTTAGGCGATCCCCTGCGCAGTCAGCCACTCGTGAATCGTCATCGCTGTGGCGGTGAAGTCGCCATCCATCATCAGGTTGTGCGCCGATCCGCGTATCATGCGATAGTCCGCCTGATAATGCTCGGCGGTGGCGCGCACATACTTCTCAAGGCAGACGGTATCTAGTTCCGCGCCAATGACCAACATCGGTGTGTGGATGTTCGTCGGTGCCTTCCAAAAGGGGGGGCTGTGTTGATATAGGACAAGGGCTGACTCGGGACCCAAACGGGCGTGCAAGGCTTCGGGCGTCATGCTGGCATTGGCGCTGATTAGTTTTTCGGCGGCGCGGCGGGGATTGCGTATCCAAGGTGTTGCCGACCATGTGAGCAACGTGAGCAAGACCATGCCCACGATATCTTGCTGGAGGATTTCGTGGGCATAGCTCATGTTGCCCGCCGCGATATGCGGTGCCACCAAGACCACCGCCGGCAAATCATCCGCCACATGCTTGAGGTACCACTGGCTGAGTGCGCCCCCCATGCTGTGCCCCATTAGGATCGGCGGGGTCGGGCAGCGGTCGATTTCGCGCTTGAGGAAGCTCAAATAATAATCGAGGGTACACATCTGGATCGGGCGTTGCGTGGGCGATAAGGCATGACCGGGTAGACTATGGGCGCGGCTTTCCCACCCTTGCAGCGCCCACAAACGCTGCCAGTTTTCCCAACACCATGCGCCATGCCACATGCCATGCTGCATGATGATCGGCGTTGCGTGTTGCGGTTCGTTGGGGCGATACGTGATGCGCTCGATACCGTCCTCGATCTCGTGGATCACGCTGTAGGCGTCGTAAGTCGTAGTTTTGATCAGTTGCTTGCCGGGGAGCCCGTGATTCGTCTGCGTCGCCAGCGTATGCTGGACATCGCGCGACGCCAAATAGAGCAGGACAATCGCCTCTTGCACCAACAAGGCGATCCCTAACCATCGTAACCATTTCATCGCTCACCGCCCCTTGGTTGAAAGACAAGCCCTACATCCCGACTCGATTGTGCCTATCTTTGCTGTTTTGGCAAATAGCGCACCTTGCGTTTTTCGTCTAAAGACTGTAAATAAACAGAGATTATATTCATTTCTTGGGAGATATCATGACGGTATCAATTTGGCAAGCCAACGAGTCCGACCGGAAGCAAATCCGGCGTGAAGTCGATTTTTTAATCATCGGCGCGGGGCTGGTGGGCACCGCCGCCGCATACTTCGCGACGCAAGCGGGTAAAAGCGTCGTCCTCACCGAGACGCGCAGTCCGGGCATGGGTGCCAGCAGCCGCAACGCTGGCTTTATGATCACCGGATTAGACATGTACTATCACAAGGCGATCCACGAATATGGGCAGGATCGTGCCCGTGATCTGTGGTCGTTGTCTCAACAGACTCATGATCACTGGCAATTTTTCATCGATCACGCCCGCGCGCAAGGCACCACCGTGCGCTTGGATCGCTGTGGGTCGATGCTGCTGGCGGAAAGCCCCGAAGAAGCGCGTGAACTGGAATTGGCGGCAAACGCCCTGCACGCCGATGGCATCGATTGTCTTTTCCACCCGAGCGATCCGTTGGGGCGGGGATATTTTGCCGCCATCGAACAACCGCATGATTGCGCCGTGCAGCCTTATGAATTGGTGTTGGCGACGCTTGCCGCCAGTGGGAGCGAGGTCGTCAGCGACAACGAGGTCTACAAAATCGAACAACCGGACGGCGAACGGGTCATCGTCTCGACACGGCAGGTGATCTTCGAGGCGCGCCATGTCTTGTTGTGTACCAATGCCTATTCCGCATCGATCCACCCTTATTTTATCGATAAGGTGATCCCCACACGGGCGCAATGTTTGGTGACGGCACCGCTGCCCCAAGCGCCGTTCATGACGTGCGGCTATAGCGATTATGGGTATATGTATTATCGCAGCACCTTCGACAACCGTTTGCTGATCGGCGGCGGGCGCAAAGACCATCAAGCGATTGAAAACAATACCACCGATGATCGCATCAGCGCGCCCGTACAAGCGGTACTCGATAATTACCTGCGGATGTATTTCCCCGAAGTGACCGTGCCGGTCGAACGACGCTGGGCGGGGATCATGGGCTTTAGCATTGATGGCGTACCGCTGGTGGGCACACTGCCGGGGATGCCGCGCGTTGGGTTTGCGGTCGGTTTCACGGGTCATGGCTTGTCATTTGGGGCGGGCACTGCCGAACGCGCGGTCGATCACCTCTTAAATGGGGTGTCGGCGGGGGCGGTGGATGTGGCGCGCTTTCATTAATTGATGGTGAGCTATGGCGTCTAACGGCTTAGGGCGGTATGATGCTACCTATGGGCATGTATTTAAAGGAGTGGGCAGTGGATCAACATTACGAAGAATGGAGTACCAACGCGCCGCGCGGTTTGTTGCTGATTGGGGCGGGGGTGTCGGTTGTCGCTCATGCGACCATCTTAAAGTCCCGCAAACGGGGAGCATGGTTTCTGTTCGGTGTCATTGGCATGGTTTTGTTGAATGCCGGCGTCTCGATTTTTGGGGAAGCCGTTAAACATCGCACCCTCTATGAGCAAAAGCTAGGGCTGTAAATTGTCATGACCTCATCCTCTGTAAGCGGGCGCTTTTCCCGGTTGCCGCGCGTTGCTGAGCGCGCCCGTTTGTTGGAACCATTGCAAGGTGCATTGAATTTTCGACTTACCTTGATCACTGCGCCTCCCGGCTATGGCAAGACGACCGTAGTGGCGCAGTTTGCCGAGTGGAGTCCTGTGCTGGTGATTTGACACACGCTCGATGCGTCGCAGCGGGATGTGGATAATTTGCATACGCGCAGTATCGCGGCGGTCGGCGATCTGTTTCCGCGTGTCACAGCGCGGGAAGCCAAACGCGGGATCGCCCCTATTGAACTGACCGCCAGCCTTCATGATTTTTTGCGAGATGAAGTTCGTCAAGACATCGTCTATGTTTTTGACGATGCGCATCATCTGCAAAGTGCGCGGGCTGCCGAAACATGGCTCAGCACCTTTGTCATGGGCGCGCCGTCTAATTGTCATATCATCCTGATCAGCCGCACGATCCCCGATCTGCCGATGGCAGAATGGATCGCTAAGCGCGAAATCCAGCGCCTGAATCAGGCGGCACTGCGCTTCACACCGGATGAGATCGAAACACTGGTAGCACACTTGTTGGCGGATACCCCCTTGCGCGCCGAGTTGCCGCCGCTGCTGGAACGGCTCGAAGGCTGGGCAGCCGGTTTGGTGTTGGCGCTTCAGCCCGTTGCTGTTGATTTTAGCGAGGATACGCTGACGGATAAGGTCTCGGTCGTTTCGACTTCCGAAAGCCTTTTCGACTCGCTTGCCCGCACCATGATCGATGCTCAACCGCCGCAAATGCGCGATTTTTTGCTGCATTTATCGATCACCGCCAAGATGTAACCAGAAATTGTAACTGCTCAGGCTGAAAAACGGTCGGTAATAAAGGGAGATATGACCGTTGGCGGCAATTTTGTGGGATCGGCGCGCGGACTTTCATGTTAACGAACGATTGACAAGCGCCTAATCCACCCCTATATCCACATTTCGAGGGGTATTTCCTGTTTTTCTTCACGTTTTCATGCCTCCCTATTTATTTTATTCTGTTTCTATACCTGAGTAGTCACCTTTCGGCAAAATATGCACCCTTTCTCCAGCGGGTGGGGCAATTGCGCAAAGCACACATACAGCCGGCTAATATTGTGGCTTTTCCAGAGCCAGACGCCCCTAGTAAAACCCATTCTCCACACATCCAGATGCTTGGCAAGCAGATTGTGGAGCGGGACGGGGTACTGGTTTTGAGTACCGAATGGCAAGCGGCGCGCTCGCGCGAGATTTTCTACTACCTGCTGTTTATGGGTGGGCAGCAAAAAGAGGATTTAACGCTAGAATTTTGGTCCCACCAAGATTATCAGCGGGTTCGCCAAAATTTGCATTCCACCATCAGCCGAGGACGCGCCACCATCGGTAATAATGTCGTGGTTTACCGCGATGACCTGTATTGCATCAACCCCGATATTGGTATTTGGTGCGATGCTCACCGCTTTGAAAAATACATCCGCGATGCCCGGGGCAAACCGTCGCGCGATGTGCGCACCCAAGAATTATGGCGGCGGGCATTGGCATTGTATCAAGGCGATTTCTTGCCCGGCTTTGATTCGTTGTGGGTGATTGAGGAGCGGGAACGTTTGCGGGAACTGGCGCTCGAAGCGATGATCGGGTCGGGGGATTGTGCCCAAGCACAGGCGGATTTTGGGGGCGTGGTCATCCAGTATCAACAGGCGTTGAAGCTCGACGAATTTCGTGAGGATGTGCATCGCGCGATTTTGATGTGTTATGCTGCTTGGGGCGAACGCCACAAAATCAAAGCCCATTTTGAGGCGCTGCGCCAACTGTTCTTAAGAGAACTTGGTTGTGATGTCTCGGACGAGACGGTGCGCCTTGTTCGTAATCTGTTGGGATAAAGACTGGGCTTAGGGCGTAGGTTTTAGGCGATAGAGCGGATACCGACGAGTCCGTCACAAGGGTACCATATAGGTTTCACCGAGCGCGCTGTTGCGCATCCTTACGTCATGGTGGGGATGGGCAAGAGCGCGTTTATTTTATTTAGCTGATCCGATCCCGTTTTCTCTTCCTCACAGCGATATCACGCGATCTCGCCCCCCATTTTAACCTCGTATTTCTAATTCCTCACCCCGTAAGCACTTCGTTGACAGGGCTGTTGCAAAGTCTTGTGTGAAACAATTTCAGTGGATCACAAAGCACATCCCCACCCCGTCCGACCGAAGGTCGGCATCCCCTCCCCACTTCGTAGAGAGGGGACTTCTAAGAACCGTTGTGAGCTTTTTTCTCC
>JBBRTY010000227.1:0-7205 GCA_038248285.1 Aggregatilineales bacterium | reverse complement strand
TTGGTGTTGGCGGTTTCTATTGCTTCACGCAGCGAGCAATCCCCATCAGCATTCAGTTCGTCATTATTAGTATTGACAACGATTGCCGCTGCATAGGTCGGAGTGACCTGCGCAGCGAGAACAAAGGTGAGAACCAACGCCATCAGCAGCAATGGTCTCATACGAGCAAAAGAACGGTTTATACGCATGTGTACTTTCCCCTTTTTATGCAGCGGTCATCGGAGCAAAAGCCAATCGATGAGAACTGTATGCTATACTACTAGAATGCTGGCTTGAACACAACTCATGACCATTGTAAACGAAGATGCGTCATTGTGCATGAATCATTTCAAGAATTTAACAAACTAATTCCCAATTCTTACAATTTTCACAAATTCCTCAGCCAAATTGACCGTAGACTCAGTATGCGACAAGCATTATACTTCATGGTCTATTGAGGCAAGTATGCAGGCGGGTTGCTGACATGCACGTTTCGACATCAGTGAAAAAGCGTTGTCCAAAGTGCCGTGTGATTAAGCGCAAGGGTCATGTTATGGTCATTTGCACGAATCCTAAGCACAAACAGCGTCAAGGCTAACGCTACGACGAGTGACGAGAGTACCTACTAAAGAGGGAATGCCGAAGTTATGGCGCGTATTGAAGGTGTAGACATCCCCCGCGACAAGCGCATCGAAATTGCGCTCACGTATATCTACGGGATTGGGCGGACGACAAGTCAGCGAGTACTCACGGGGACGGGCATTAGCCCGAATATCCGAGTCAAAGATTTGACGGAAGCGCAAGTCCAAGCGTTGCGCGATTTTATTGCGTCGATTACGACCGAAGGCGATTTGCGCCGTCAGGTTCAGCTGAATATCAAGCGCCTCAGTGAGATTGGCTCGTATCGCGGGATGCGGCATCGTCGCAGTCTGCCAGTACGTGGTCAACGGAGCCGCACCAACGCGCGGACACGCAAGGGTATCAAAAAGACGGTACCGGGGCGTGGTCGTCGTCGTGGGGCGTCCAAGAAGTAGTTGTGTCCCCACCCCCTGCGCCTTCCCCATGATATATATAGGGAGGGGAGAACAACGAATGCAGGGACGATTGTTCAGGCATTTGTGAGATTTCAAAGTCATTCCCCTATGCGATCATGCAATTTGCAGGGTGAGACGATATGAAATCTTTCTCCCCTCTCCATGCATATGGAGAGGGGTCGGGGGGTGAGGATTGAATTTGCAAGGCTCATGGGGGACGAGGGCACTGCCCTCGTCTCTTCTGCGCTGTATTGATCACCTCAGTGTATTCACACTTGTCCGAATACACCAGAAGCCTAAAGAAGGAATGGTAACGGCTTATGCCACGTACACCAAGAAGAGCAGCAGGCGGGCGTCGCGGTGCGCCCAAGAAGTCCACAAAAAATATCCCTTACGGGCAGGCGCACATTTTCGCGACCTTCAACAACACCATCGTCACCCTCAGCGACCAGTCCGGCAATGCCGTGTCATGGTCCAGCGCGGGGTCGTCGGGGTTCAAGGGCAGTCGTAAAAGCACCCCTTATGCCGCGCGTATGGCAGCGCAATCTGCGTCCGAGCAAGCACAAACCCATGGGATGCAAGAAGTCGATGTGTTTGTCAAAGGACCGGGTCCCGGGCGGGAAGCCGCCATCCGTGCGATTCAGGCAAGCGGCTTGAAGGTGCGCTCCATCACCGACTTGACGCCTGTCCCCCACAACGGTGTCCGTCCGCCCAAGAAGCGCCGTGTCTAGTTCGCGCCCAGATTATTGTTAGCGTGTTTGAGACAGGTTTAAGGAAGCGAGGCGCGAGGCGGACATGGTCATGAATAACATGGTATTGCCACACAAAGTGGAAAGCGATGCAGTCACCCGCAATTATGGGCGTTTCATCATTAGCCCACTCGAAAGTGGGTTCGGGCTGACTCTAGGCAATGCCTTACGGCGGGTGCTGTTGTCGTCACTGCCCGGCGCAGCGGTCACGAGCATTCGCGTTTCTGATGTGCATCACGAATTTTCGGCAATCCCCGCAGTGCGTGAGGACATGACTCAACTCATCCTGCAAGTCAAGCAACTGCGCTTGCGCTTGTTTGAAGGGGTCGAGTCCACACGGCTACGGTTGGAGCATCGCGGTGAAGGCACGGTCACAGCTGCTGATATTGTCTTGCCGTCGGATGTCGAGATCATCAATAGTGATCTCTATCTCTTCACAGCAGACTCGTCGGACGCGCACATCGAAATGGAATTTGAAGTCCAGTCGGGGCGGGGCTACAGCATGGCGGAAGAACGTGGACGTTTGCCCATTGGCGAACTGCCCGTTGATGCCATCTTCAGCCCCGTGCGCCGTGTCAACTTCACGGTGGATCGCGCGCGTGTCAATCAGCGTACCAATTACGACAAGTTGATCATCGAAATTTGGACGGACGGCACCATCACCCCGGATGGAGCGTTGAACGAAGCCGCACGTATCTTGATGAAGCACCTCAGTGTCATGGGCGGTCCGGTCGATAGTCCCGAATATCTGCACGCCGACACCATCGATGAACCGCAGCATACCCGCAATGAGGGGCTGTACGAGAAACTGATCGAAGAACTCGATTTAAGCGTGCGCGTCTTCAATTCGTTGAAGCGCACGGGCATCACCACCATCGGCGATGTGCTGGAAATGTTGGATCGCGGACCCGAAGCTATGCTCGCGATTCGCAATTTTGGCGAGAAGTCGCTCGAAGAGTTGGTGGACAAATTGAAAGAAAAGGGCTATCTCGAAGGCGGCTTCGAGTACACGACCAGCGAGGACGATTAGAGCCATGCGACACGGCGTAAAAGGTAAGTATCTCAATCGCAATACCCCCCAGCGCAAAGCGTTGCGACTAGCGCTGGCGACGGCGCTGCTGCAACACGAGCGCATCGAAACGACGAGTGCGAAAGCGGCATTCGTGCGTACCTTTGTGGAACAACTGATCACGACCGCCAAGCGCGGTTTGGCACAAGAAAGCCCGGAACGGGTGGTCCATGCCCGCCGCCTTGCGGCGAGTCGTTTGAACAATGACCGTGAACTGGTCGGCAAATTGTTCGACACCATCGCCCCTCGTTATAAGGATCGTGCTGGCGGCTATACCCGCGTCCTCAAGCTGGCTCCCCGTCACGGGGATGCAGCGGACATGGTGCTGCTAGAATTGGTTGACCGCGAAATTAAATCGGCGAGTTAATGCCGGTGCGTTATCAGGGTACGCTGGCATATGACGGCACAGCGTACCAAGGCTTTCAACGACAAGCGGCGGGCATCCCCACCATTCAGGGTGCTGTCGAAAACGCCTTCATGACGGTTTCCGGTCAAACGGTGACGGTCATCGGCGCAGGACGAACCGATACGGGGGTTCATGCCAGTGGGCAAGTGATCAGCTTTGATCTGGCATGGCGACACGGGGTCGAGCAGTTGTTAAAGGCGGTCAACGCCACGCTCACGCCCGATATCGCTCTGCTCCGGCTTGAAGCAGCGCCCCACCCGGCATTTCACGCCCGTTTTGATGCGACGGCGCGCACTTATCGCTATCAAGTCTTGAATGCGGACGTGCGTCACCCGTTGTTTGCCCACCGTGCTTGGCATGTGTGGGGGCAGTTTGACGGCGTAATGATGGCACAAGCCGCCGCGATGCTGATCGGTACGCATGATTTTGGCGCATTTGGGTTGCCGCCCCAGGGCGACAATACCACCCGCACCATCATGCGCTCAGAATGGACGACCCAAGCGGATGACGCGGGCATGTTGTGGCACTATACGGTAGAGGCAACCGCCTTCTTGCAACATATGGTGCGGCGCATCGTCAGCGTGCTGGTCAGTTTGGGACGCGGGATGAAATCACTGGACTTCTTTGAGGCGATGCTGCACCAGCCGCTCTTGCGTGCCGGTGTCACCATCGCACCGCCGCAAGGATTGACGTTAACGAGAGTACGCTATTGAGCGGGAGAGACGCCCGCACGAGCAAAAACAGGAATTCACCATGAACGTAAGAACACACAAAACCTATACACCATCCCCAGAGGATATTGAGCGTAAGTGGTGGGTTGTGGACGCGCAAGGTCAAACGTTGGGGCGTCTCGCCTCGAAGATAGCCCCGATCCTGCGCGGCAAACACAAAGCCACCTATACCCCCAATATTGACGTAGGCGATTTCGTCGTCATCATCAATGCCGACAAGATCGCCGTGACCGGCAATCGGCTGGACGATAAAAAATATTATCGTTATTCCGGTTTTATGAGCGGTTTGACCGAAATCAATCTGCGCGACCAAATCTCCAGTTTCCCTAATCGCCCCATCGAAGCGGCGATCAAAGGGATGCTCCCGAAGAACGCACTCGGTCGTCAGATGTTCTCGAAGCTCAAGGTTTATGTCGGTGGCGAACACCCGCACGCGGCACAGCAGCCTGAAGTTCTGAAGTTTTGACGAGGGAGTGACGAATGTCGGCACAATATTATGAAGGCATCGGTCGTCGCAAAGAGGCAACCGCGCGTGTGCGCGTGTTCCCCGGCGGCACTGGGCGCATCATCATCAATGATAAAGAAGCACAAGTTTACCTGCCCCGTGCAGGTGATTACGAAATCCTGATCCAACCGTTGACCACGATTGGGCAAGAACGTAGCTATGATATTACCGTGCATGTCAACGGGGGCGGCATCACCGGTCAACGCGACGCGATCCAACTCGGATTGTCGCGTGCTTTGCTCAAGATCGATCCCGAACTCAAATCGACCTTGCGCCAAGCCGATCTCGTCACCCGTGACCCGCGCGTCAAGGAACGGAAAAAACCAGGTCTCAAGCGTGCGCGTAAGGCTCCAACCTACACCAAGCGCTAACGTTCACGGTTTTTCGTGACGACAACCCAAACCACGACATCAAGACGCAATGGAGGACACTCTCTTGCGTCTTGATTGCATTTCAAAGGAGAGACATCATGACCCTGACGATCATCGGGTTGGGTCCCGGTCACATCGATGATGTGACGCGCCGCGCATGGACGGCGCTCGAAGCCGCCCCCACCCTCATCGTGCGCACCGCCGAACATCCCTGCGTGGCGGCACTGCCCAACCAAGCCAACATGACCGCCTGTGATGACCTGTACGAGTCGATCAGCGACTTCGCCGGTGTCTATAGCGCCATTGCCGACCGCGTGCTGGCAGCAGCGGCGCTAGGCGATGTCGCCTATGCCGTGCCCGGCGACCCGATGAATGCCGAAGCCACCGTCAAGTTGATCCGCGCCCGCGCCGCCGAAGTGGGCATCACCGTTGAAGTCATCAGCGGGATCAGTTTTATCGAGCCGGCATTGGCGCTAGTGAATGTCGATGCGCTGGACGGCTTACAACTCTTTGACGGCATCACGCTGGCACAGGCGCATCACCCCCCGATCAATCCCGATATCCCCGCCTTGATCGGGCAGGTGTTCAGCCGTGACTTGGCGTCCAACCTCAAGCTCACGTTGATGAACCAGTACCCCGACGATTTCAGCGTGATGCTGATCCACGCGGCAGGCACCCCCGAAGCCATCGTCGAAATAACGCCCCTGTACCGCATCGACCGCAGCGCGTCGATCCGCCATTTGACGGCGCTCTACCTGCCCGCCTTGGGCAGCATGAGCAGTTTTGAGCGGGCGCAAGAAGTGATCGCCCACCTGCGTGCCCCCGAAGGCTGCCCATGGGATCAAAAACAGACGCATTTGTCGCTGCGCCCCTTTCTGATTGAAGAAGCCTATGAAGTCATCGACGCGATCAACGCCGACGATCCCGATAACTTGCGCGAGGAACTAGGCGATCTGTTGCTCCAAGTTTTACTGCATACCCAAATCGCAACCGAGGAGGGCGAGTTTCGCATGGCGGATGTGATCCACACCTTCAACGAAAAGATGATCCGGCGGCACCCGCACGTCTGGAGCGATCCGACCGCGCTGGGGTTGCCCGCCGTGGATGGTGCGGAGCAAGTGGTCGCCAATTGGGAAACACTGAAACAGCGCGAGCGCGCCGCCAAAGGCTTGCCCCCCAAGCGTGCCTCGATCTTAGACGGGGTGCCCAAAGCCATGCCCGCCTTGTTGCAAGCGCTCGAATTTCAGAAAAAAGCGGCGAAGGTCGGCTTCGACTGGGCACAAGTACAGGATGTGTTGGACACACTGCTAGAAGAGATCGAAGAGGTCAAGACCGCGCCCACTGACGAGGAACGCCGCAAAGAGATGGGCGACTTGTTGTTCTCGGTCGTCAACTGGGCGCGCTGGTTTGGCATCGACCCCGAAGACGCCTTGCGCACGACAAACGCCAAATTCAGCCGCCGCTTTGGTCATATCGAAGCGACCGCCACCTCCCAAGACCGCGATCTCAAAACCCTGACGATGGCGGAGATGGAGGCGTTGTGGATTGACGCCAAGCACAAAGAATTATGATGCCAGACACCACCCCGACCGAAGAACCCGTCCTGCTCGAAGGGGCGATTGCCATCCTCGCCGTGCTGGAATTCGCCAGCCGCCCCCTGCATCGGATCGTTATTGAGGAGCGCGTGCGCTATGACCGCGACGCCGCCCGTATCCGCAAGCTGAGCAGTGCGGTGGGTGTGCCCATCGAATACAGCACCAGCGAGGCGATCACCGCGCTGGCAAAAGGCACCTCTCACGGGGGCATTGTGGCGCTGGCAGGGACGCGCCGCTTCGAGACCCTCAACGGGCTGATTGTGGATCGGGCAGCGCCGTTTGTGGTGATGCTGGATGGCATTGAAGACCCGTATAACTTTGGGCAAGCGGTACGGGCATTTTACGCGGCGGGGGCGGATGGCTTGGTGCTGCGCCCGCGCAATTGGATGAGCGCGGCGGGCATTGTGGCGCGAGCATCGGCGGGGGCGTCGGAACGGATGCCGAGCGCCGTCGCCGAGACGGTCGAAGCAGCAGCGGCGCATTACCGCGCGCAGGGCTTACAAATCATGGTCGCCGACAAAGAACGTTCCACCTCGTTGTATGAAGCGGACTTGACGCGCGGCACTTTTTTGGTGGTGGGGGGTGAAAAACGTGGGGTGACGCGCTCGTTCGCCCATAGCGCCGACCTGCGCGTCCATATCCCCTATGGGCGGGAATATCCGTATTCGTTGGGGACGGTAGCGGCGGCTTCGGCACTGGCGTTTGAGATGCTGCGTCAGCGTAAAAGCATCGGCTGACGTTTCAACGGAAGAAGCGCCGTTGACGC
>JBBRTY010000226.1:0-7217 GCA_038248285.1 Aggregatilineales bacterium | reverse complement strand
GCGAACCTTCATGTTAACGAACGATTGACAAGCGCCTAATCCACCCCTACATCCACGTTTCGAGGGGTATTTTCCTGTTTTTCTTCACGTTTTCATGCCTCCCTATTTATTTTATTCTGTTTCTATGCCTGAGTAGTCACGCCGAATGACATAAAAAAAAGGGACAGACGTTTGACCGCCCGCCCCTTAACCTCTAAAGCTTAGCCCCTACTTCTCAATCGGCAGACCGACCGAGTTGCCCCATTCCGTCCACGAGCCGTCATAATTGCGGACATTGGGATAGCCGAGCAGGTAGGTCAGTACAAACCACGTATGGCTGCTGCGTTCCCCAATACGGCAATAGGCGATAGTCGGATCTTCCGACTTCAAGCCTTTTTCGCCTTCATAAATAGCGCGCAGTTCTTCCACGCTCTTGAAGGTGCCGTCTTCGGTATTCGCCGCCCGTGCCCACGGGATGCTGGCAGCGCCGGGGATGTGTCCGCCGCGCAAAGCCCCTTCGTTCGGGTAATCGGGCATGTGCAAGCGCTCGCCGCTGTATTCGGCTGGGCTGCGGACATCGACCAACTGCCCACCCGCCTTGACGTGTTGCAAGACTTCATCACGGAAAGCGCGAATCTTGCTGTCGTCCCGTTCGGGGGCGCTGTAGCTGGTGGCGGGGTAGTTGACGACTTCGCGGGTCAAAGCGCCGCCGCTCTTTTCCCACTTCAAGCGTCCGCCATTGAGCAGCTTGGCGTTGGTATGCCCAAACAGTTGGAAGACCCAGAAGGCATACGACGCCCACCAGTTATTCTTGTCGCCATAAAACACAACCGTCGTTTCGGGGGTAATGCCGATGTTCGACGCCAGCTTCTCGAAACCTTCACGGGTGATGTAATCACGACGTAGCGGGTCGTTCAAGTCAATCGACCAGTCTACCTGCACCGCGCCGGGGATGTGACCGGACGGGTACAACAGGGGGTCTTCGTTGGACTCGATGATGCGGACGTTGGCGTCATTGAGGTGTTCGGCGACCCACTCGGTGGTCACGAGAACGTCGGGGCGAGCGTATCCAGTGGTATTGCTCATGTGGTCTCTGCTCCATGCTGTAATCAAGCAAAATGAAATAAAAAAGCCCCAGTTGCGATAACTGAGGCTTTTTCAGAAAAATGAGTGCGTTGTTTTACCCGCACATTCCCAAGCAACCAAAGCTACCGCCACTGAGTGGTGTTTGACAACACATCATACACAGACAGTCTTGCAGGGCGATCACTTGGGCGTGGGATATCACAACGACGCTCACTTTGTGGGTGGTCAAACTAACTTTAGCATAACGGTTCTTATGATAATGGGGGCGTCTGTTTTTGTCAATAAATTGCTTGATCCCTTAATCCATCCCCTGTCCAAACCACCTATGCTATACTATGGGCATAACGTTCACGCATGGCATTGACGCCCCCCAGATGGGCGTTTGTCGTTTTGCGGGAAGCGCGCCGTCGTAACACCGCCTCTAATCAGGGGATTAAACCAAGACGGGCAAGATCGAAACAGGGTTTTAGGAACCAAAAATATGCAAATTCGCCGAGACTATTCTCAGCCGTTTTTTAGCGACCGCCGCCGTCGGCGGGGTATTTGGCGCTGGTTGCTGTTGTACGCGCTCCTCATCAGTGCCTTCCTCTTTTTCGTCGATTCCAATTTCAGCCAATTACAAATGATGGCGCTCGATGCGGTCGGGCAAGCACCGGTGCCGACCCCGTTTGCCAGCGAACTGGCGACACAAGGCATGGCGCTATTCGTGGCGGGCGATATCGAAACCGCCAAAAGCTTTTTTCAGCGGGCGGTGAACCAGCAACCCGGCAATGTCGATTATCTGTACGAATACGGGCGGATCTTGATCGAGCTGGGCAACGATGACCCGTCGCTGTTGCCCGAAGCCGTCACCATCGGTGATCAGGCGATGCGAGCCAACCCCAACGATCCGCGCGGGTATGCCATCAAAGCGCGTGCGCTCGATCTCTCTGGCGATCCCGCCAACGCTATTCCGGTGGGACAAGCGGGCATTCAAGTGGATAGCGGTTTCGCACCGTTGTATTCCGCCCTCAGTAGCGCCTACCGCGACATCGACCGTTATGATGTCGCGCTAGACAATGCCGAGCGCGCCATTGAGTTGGATCCGCTCGATCCGTCGGCGCGGCGGATCTATGCGCTGGCGTTGATCTGGGTGGGGCGGCGCGAAGAAGCGCTCGATCAGCTCGAACAAGCCGTCGGCTTAAACCCCAATTCGGTGCCGCCCTATTTTGAACTCGCCAGTATGTACCGGGCATTGGCAGTGACCGATACGGCGCGCGGTCAGGAATTTTATGAACTGGCGATTGCCACCTACGAACAGGTGATCTCGATGCAGCCCAACAACGCCAAAGCCTATTTGCGCTTGTGCGAAACCTATACCCAAGTGGGTGAGCATCGCCGCGCGCAAGGCTATTGTGAAGACGCCATCGGGTTGCGCGCGGAATACAGCGAGGCATGGCGGGCACTGGGTCAAACCCAATATCCCCAGCGAAACTATGAGGGTTCGATTGAATCCTTTGAAATTTGTGTGCAATTGCAAGCAGCGCGCCCCATCGTCGATCAAGAGATCGAATGTTACTATTTGCGCGGCTTGGCACACTACTATTTGGGGAATTGTCCCGAAGCGTGGGATATTTTGAGCGAGTCGGTCAATCGCGTCCGGCAAACCTCGACCGATCCCACCAATCCCGTACTGGTCAACTCGCTGGAAGGCTTGCGGCTCGTGACCGACAATTGCGTTGGCTTTGGCGGGCGGGGCTTGCCGACGGCGGTGCCACCGACCGCGATTCCGCCGACACCGATTGGGGGTTAGCCGATGTATCTACGCACCCCCAAACGCTATCAACCCAACCGCCGCCGCGTGCATCTCTTCTCGATGCGCTGGTTGTGGTTGTG
Source organism: Aggregatilineales bacterium (assembly GCA_038248285.1). GTDB lineage: Bacteria > Chloroflexota > Anaerolineae > Aggregatilineales > Phototrophicaceae > Flexifilum. The sequence goes on along the minus strand of JBBRTY010000226.1, from coordinate 4,277 downwards.
GATCCTCACGCCGGTCGTCGCCTTTGTCGGCTATCTCATCTATAGCAATGCCGACCAGATCGGTCCGCCGATACGGGGCTTCATCACCGACAATGTGGAGCGCGCGGGGGGCACGCTTTCGACTCTCATCGCCCCGACCGCCTTGCCGACCAGTGACCCGACCGAACGACTGGCGCGCGCTGATTCGTTGTGGACACAAGGCGCGGTCGAGCAAGCGCTGGAAGAATACGGCGCGTTGATCGTCAATGCCCCCAACGATGTCCGCTCCCATTATCGCTACACCTATGGCTTGCTGGTGGAAAGCCGGGATGCCGAGGCGCTCGTCGCTGCCGAAAATGCCGTCACCGCCAATCCGTTCTCGGCGGATGCGTGGGCGGTTCGGGCATGGGCGCTCTCCCGCAATGAGCAATATGCCAGTGCCATCGCCAGTGGCTTGCAAGCGCTCTCGCTCGATCCCAAGCATGCGCCCGCCTTGGCGTTCATGGGCGAGGCATACATGGACGCCCGCCAACCCGCCCTTGCGGAACAGCGCATCGATCAAGCCATTGAAACCGACCCCGACAGCGCCGAAGGCTACTATGCGCGTGGGCTGTTGAATGTCAACGCCAATTTCGATTATGCCAGCGCCAATGCCGACTTTAACACCGCCCACGACTTGGCACCAAACCTACCCAATATCATGGTCGATAATGCGTGGGCATTGTGGAGCCTGACGCGCTATGACGAGGCGACGGAATTGCTGGAAACGGTGGTCGAGGTCAACCCCAACAATCTTGACGCGCTCTATGCCCTCGGCTATTTTCAGTATCAAGTGTACGGCGACCCCAACAAGGCGAGCGATTATTTGACGCGCTGTTTAGTGTCCGCGCCGGAAAACATCTCCTGCCTGAATTACATGGCGACTGTTCAGATTGGTTTGGGGAACGCCGAAGCCGGTGCCGAGTATTATCAGCGCATCATCGAGACCGGCACCCAAAATCCGCTCTACCACCTACGCGCCGGGCGGACTTATGCCAACCTCGGCGACTGCCGCCGTGCCACCCCGCTGCTCCGCACGGGACTCGGCTTAGAACAAGAACAAGATGCCCCAGACGCGGATCGCTTGGCGGCGTTCGAGGAGTTTTTGCTTCAGTGCGGTGCCCCACTCAGCCCCCAGTTCGGCGCGCCCGCGCCGGAGACGACGGGAGAACCGCTGTTGGTGCCCTTAGGGGGATAGGGCAGGGTGTGGGGTTTAGGGGGTGGGGGTAGGGCTTACGCATGAAACCTGTCAGCCGGATGATAACGGGTCAGGATGGGTATGTAAGGGCATGATATATCATGCCCCTGCCGAAGATAAACCCATTGTGTGTTTTTGTGACCCTTTGTGAATATCGAGTACCCTCTCGTGCGTTGACCTTGGGGGTAGGCAGAGGGGATGAGGCAAGCCTTCATCCCCTCTATTTGAATTATATGGAGGCGCTAGTCTTTCGGGAGCGCCATTGCCATCGCTTCGCCCAAATGCCGCACCTCGATCACCTTCAAGTCGCGCGGCAGATCGGGCAACTTGCGCCGCAACTTGGGGATCATCACCCGCTTGAAGCCGATCTTCTGCGCCTCGTTCAGGCGGGCGGGCAATTGTGCCACGCCGCGCACCTCGCCACTCAGCCCGATCTCGCCCACAAACGCCATATCGGGGGGCACCGCTTTGTCGTAATAGCTAGAGGCAAGCGCCATCGCCATCGCCAAATCTGACGCTGGCTCATCGACCTTCATGCCACCGATCACGTTGACGAAAATATCCTGCTCATGCAGTTTCAAGCCCATGCGCCGCGTCAAGACCGCGCTCATCAGCAGCAGACGATTGTAATCCACGCCGTTGGGGGTGCGGCGGGGATTGCCAAAGGTCGTCGGGCTGGTCAGCGCTTGGATTTCTACCAACAGCGGGCGCGTCCCTTCCATCGTCACGGCGATGCTGGTGCCGGGGGCGTTCAGGACGCGCTCGGCGAGGAAAATCTCGGACGGGTTGGTGACTTCGGTCATGCCCTCGCTCGTCATCTCAAATACGCCCACCTCGCTGGTCGCGCCGAAGCGATTTTTGACGCTGCGCAAGAGCCGATATGCCTGAAACGGATCGCCTTCGAGATACAACACCGTATCGACGATGTGTTCCAGCACGCGGGGACCGGCAATTGCCCCTTCTTTGGTGACATGCCCGATCAAGAAAACGCTCATGCCGGTGGTCTTGGCGAGCATCTGTAAGCGCGAGGCACACTCGCGCACTTGGGTCACACTGCCGGGGGACGAGTCGCTTTCGTCGGTATACACCGTCTGAATCGAGTCGATCACCAGTAGCATCGGGTCAAGCTGATCGACTTGGTTGAAGATGTCGCTCAGATTCGTCTCAGTCAACAGGTACAGTTCTTCGGCACGCACCTCCATGCGGTCGGCGCGCATCTTGATCTGGCGGGCGCTCTCTTCGCCACTGACATACAGCACCTTGCCCGCCACTTGCGAGATCACCGCGCACACCTGCAAGATCAACGTCGATTTGCCAATGCCGGGGTCGCCGCCGATCAACGTGATGCTGCCGGGGACGATGCCCCCGCCCATCACGCGATTAAACTCTGAGATGGGGATGGCGACGCGCGGTTCCGAGTCGAAGGTCACGGCGTCGAGCCGTTGCGCCTGACTGCGGCTCAGGGGCGCGCGGGATCGCTCGCGCCCACCCGCTTTCATGACCTCGACGACTTCTTCTTTCATGGTGTTGAACTCGCCACAAGCGGGGCACCGCCCCATGTAACGTGGGGATCGTCGTCCACAATTTTCGCAGACATAGGTCGTGCGTGTTTTTGCCATCAATGATCGCCTTAGATTAGCGCATTTGTTCTTAGGATAAACAGTATAACACAAAGCGCCTGCGCACAGAAACCCTGAGGGGAAATTGAGAGGAATAGCGAATGGTTAAGAAATTATGATCTTTGCCTGTTTTCGCTGGACTCTCGTTGGGATTTACGTTACACTTTTTATGCAATGTGGATAGTGCAAGACATGGTGTCTTCCCCACATCGGCACAGTGGTTAGGTGTCGATTTAGCCATGATAAGTTGTGATACCGCTACACCTCCTGAAGTTTGGACGGTTCGGTGAACAAGGCTAGACGCAAGACCATATAGTGAGTACCAGTTTCAGGAGAAGTTTATACAATGTCGCAACGTACTAAGGGTACCGTCAAGTGGTTTAACAGCGAAAAGGGCTATGGTTTCATCACTCAAGAAAATGGGCCCGATCTGTTCGTTCACTACTCGGAAATTCAATCGCGCGGTTTCCGCACGTTGAACGAGGGTGATAAAGTCGAATTCGAAATCACCGACGGCAAAAAAGGCAAACAAGCAAGCGCCGTTACCGTCGCCACCTAATCGTTTGCTGCCATCGGTCAATCCTCACTAAAAAACAAAAGCCTCGTGAAGCCATTCACGGGGCTTTTTTTATGGCACAAGGTAAAGAACTCAATAGGCACGGTGTACATTATAATAGGGCACATTGTAGCAACGGCGCGTCCGCTGACACGCCCCTCGTTCCCCTCCTTAACCGATACCTTATAGGAATGCCTTATGCTGCCAGACCGTCTGCAAATTTATCGACAATCCCCCCTTGCGGAGTTACTCGGCGTGCTGCTTCGCCAATTGCGGCGTCCGCTGGCGGGGCATGGATGCGTCCTCACCGATGCCGATTGTGATCAACTGGCACACGCCCTAATCGCACGCCAACCTTTGGGCGACACGGGCGCGTCCTTGCGGGCAGCGCTGCTGGTCTTGGTGGATGAAAGCTTGAGCGTCTTGGCGGGCTGGGGGCTGACGTTTGAACAATCCATCATCACTGCCATTGATGCCCTGCCGCATTGGCAGACAACAGCGGACTTTTTGGAGTTGGCGACCGAAAAGACCAATGCCGAATTACGAATCTCGACAGCGGCGGCGTTGTTGCTGGTGATGGGCGAACGCCAATACGCCGATGTGATGTTGACCTCGGCGACACGCGCCGGCGATCTTGACTCCGAACTAGAGGCGATCATCGCGCAACGGATATTGTGGTTCGCGCTCGATCTCGCCCCCGATCAGCCGGATTGGTTGGCGGTCGCGCGCGCGCAGTTAGGGGGGTAGGGTAGGGCTTACGCATGAAACCTGTCAGACGGATGATAACAGGTCAGGATGGGTATGTAGGGGCATGATATATCATGCCCCTACCGAGGATAAACCCATTGTGTGTTTTTGTGACCCTTTGTGAATATCGAGTACCCTC
>JBBRTY010000225.1:0-7226 GCA_038248285.1 Aggregatilineales bacterium | reverse complement strand
TAGAAACAGAATAAAATAAACAGAGAGGCATGGAGACGTGAAGAAAAAAGGAAAATATCCCTCGAAACGTGGATGTAGGGGTGGATTAGGCGCTTGTCAATCTTTCGTTAACATGAAAGTTCCCGCGCCGAATATCCACCCATTTGCCGCCAACGGTCATTTCTCCCTTTATTACCGACCGTTTTTCAACCTGAGCAGTTACTCAGATACACTTTGCATCCGCGATGGAAAAATCGTAATGCAGTCAGGCATATCCCAACCGAGTCCCTAAGCCTCCTAGAGCACACTAGTAGTGCTGGCTCATCTCTTTAGCCGGGCTTCCGCAACGCAGATGCCGCAGCCCACTGTCTCAGATCAGGTTGCTCGGCTGATGTTAATCACTTGTGATGGAGCATGGGTGGATGGCTCATTCGATCTGCGCACGGCGGCGTTGGGGTTGGCACTGGCAATGATATATTCATCCTGCTGTGGCGTCATGGCTGGATACTCGCTGGCACAGGCTGTTATTGCCAAAGAGTATAGTACGAAAGCATCGGCGGACACATGAACAGTTGTAACCCTCACCCCAAAGCGCGCAACCGTGCCGCCGTCGCCGTATCCGCCAGTTGGAGTCGTAAGCGCCCCGTGACCGCGACAAAACGCGGGATATCGACCGCCGCCATCACCGCCCGGCGGCGCACATCGTCGGGCAGCAGTTTTTGATATGCCCCCAATGCCAGCAACCCCTCGTATTGGCGCAACTGATCATCAATCGTGTCCCATACCTGTTCGGTCGTAAACACAGGCAGGGTACGCGGTTGTTCCCGCAGCAACAGCCCCACCCCCGTCTGATCGAGTGGATCCACCGCCAAGGTATAGCGCAGCAGGTCGAGCATAAGGTGCCCGTACAAGTCACCGAGCCAGTGAAAACACAGCCACCCGTCCTCCGTCTCTACCAGTGACGCGGTATCCGGCGTTAACCCCAGTTCGCGCGGGAGCTGTTGCGCCAGTTCAAAGCTCAACAGTTGCCGTGCTGACCGAAAAAACGGCTGATCCTCGGCGGGTGTGCTGCCCTGATTCGAGACCCATACCGCCGCCCCGTCATCCCACGACACCTCAACCTGCCGCCCTTCCAGCGTGAAGTTACTGCGCTGCAACCACTGGCGATCCACGCGGGCAATCGGGCGTTGGCTCACGCGGTCGCGGATGGTGATGGTTTGGGCGTTGTCCGCTTGAATATTGCTATACAGGCTCAGCGGCGTGTGTTCATAGGCTTGGGCGTCGATCAACCGATTGAGCCGCGCCCCCGCCCGCCATTCGCCCGGTCGCCCGATGACGAGATAGCTCTGCGCTTGTAATTCCCCGAGGATCGCTTCCAGATCGCGCGCCGTCACCATCCCCGCCAAGACTTCCAGCAACGGGCGTAAGCGCACCGATCCGGTCGGGCTTTGTTTGATCAGGCTGAAGATTTGTTGAATGGCGACTGACGGGCGAAAGGGCGCTAAGGCAGTGAGCGCGTCACTCTCGTTCCCACGGGTCGTCAGCGTCAACAAGGCGTCGAACAGCAAACGTTCCAGCGGGGTGCGATAAAAACAGATCGTCCGGGTTGTGTTTTTGCGTCTGCCCGCCCGCCCGATCCGTTGAGCAAATGAGGCGGCGCTGCCCGGCGCGCCGATCAACAGCACGCCGTCAATGTTGCCGATATCGATCCCCAGTTCCAGCGTGCTGCTGGCGAAACACAAGGCGGCGTCGGCACTCGCGAATTGGGCTTCGACTTCGGCGCGCCGCTCTCGGTCGAGATTGGAATAATGGGTGAAAACCGATTCCCCAAAGGGCGACCCCGCCCGGCGCGTCGCCGCCGCATACAACTCGACCTCGGCACGAGTGTTGCAAAATGCCAGCGCCTTTGCCCACCCCCGCACCCGAAACGAGCGCAGCACGTCCCCCAAGACCTTGCCGACATCGTGTGAAGGCGTGGCGGGCGTACTGGCATTGATGAGTTCCGCCCGAATCGCCCGCGCCCCCGCCACTTGCACAACCTGAGGCATCGGGAAGTAGCGCGCAGCGACGGCGGCGGGTTGCCCTAGGGTTGCCGACAATGCCACATATTGCAGCGTGCCATCAGGGGCGTCGCCGACGCTGTGGGCGTGCGCCCGCACGATCCGCAGCCGATTCAACAGGGCGCGCAGTTGATCACCGCGCGCGGTGCCGTCAAAGCTGTGTAACTCATCGATCACGACGGCGCGCACCGTGATCAAGCTTTTGGGGTCTTTCGCCAGCAGCGAATCCAGCGACTCGGGCGTGGTCAACAAGAGCGCGCTAGGATGCTTGGGGCTGAAGTTATTGAGATCGCGGGTCTTGACGGCACACCGCAAACGCAAACGTTCCAGCGGGGACGCCAGACGCGACGCCAAATCGGTGATCAGCGCCCGCGTGGGCAGCACGTAGATCACGCGCAATTCTTGACCCATCATCGTCGCCGGCAGGTGCCGCTCGATCAACGGTGCCAGCGCCGCCTCGGTCTTGCCGCTGGCGGTGGCGGCGCACACGACCACATTGTCCCCCGCCAGCACGCGCGGAATCGCCGCCAGTTGCGTGGGGGTGAAGGCACCATAGCGCCCGAAGAACGCCCCCCATGTGCGCGGCAACCCGGCTTTCAGCGCGCCCGCATCGCTGATCGTCACGGTTGCCGTTACACCTTCAAGCCACGTTTAAGTTCTGCCAACAACGTTTCAGGGGTGTAATCGGCATAGAGGAACATCAAATCACACACGCTCACCGCCGCGCGGATCAGTTCCCGCAAGTTGAGGCGATGCTGGCTGAGCGCACGCGATAGCAGTTCCGCCGCATGGGTGATAAAGTCTTCATAACGGTCGCGGTCGGGGTAGTAATTATAGGCGATCCCATGATAACGCAGGAGCATCTTGAAGAAAGCCACGATATCTTTTTCGATGAAGCGATCATCCAAGCGCATGATTTGGGCGGGCGCTAACCAACTGCCCACGGGCATCCGGTCGGCGCTTTCGGTCAATGCGAACAAAAACAGCAGGTGCGGCTCGGACGCAAAGCTGATGTCATACGCGATGCTGGCATGATCCGGGATATCTGCCCCTCGGATACGCCCATTGTTCAGCCCCAAAGCGCTGAGGATGACCGCCTTGAAAAACGAGTCGGCGCGTTCTCGTCCAGCGGCGCGCAACAGCGAATAATGTTCTGATTCGTCGATCAAAAGCGCAAATCCACTGTACCCGACCACCGTCGCCAGCACACTGAGCGCCGACAACAGATAGCTATATTGGCGCGCTGTTTCGCCGCCGATATACAAGCGCGGCGGCTTCTTGAGGCAGGTTTTCATCTCGGTCTGCGCCTTGGTCTGCCCGCTCAACCACTGCACAGTTTGTTCGAGCGCCAGTTGGCTTGGGCATTCTTGCAGCGCCAAAAGCGCCGCCGTCAGCGGGCAGGTCTGGGGTTCACGCGGGCACAAACTGGCAAAACGACTGACCGCCGACGGGTCTTGCAACGCCTTGCTGAGCAAGGGCAACAACCCCCGTTGATCGCTATCGGGGTAACGGATCGATGTGACTAGGGCTTCATAAATTTTGTTGGGCTTGTTGGGCGGCACTTCGACTAAATCGAGGCTGGCACCGGCGACGATAAAATTCGCGCGCAGTCCCCGCCGCGCCGCCAGTTCGATAAAGTGACTTTTGCCATACCCGTAATCGCCGATCACGGCGAGGACATCGCCAGAGGCTTCACTGGATCGCGCGAAAGCGCGATCCAGCGTGACCTTTTCCGGTTCCAAGCCGATGGTGAGATTTTCGGCATCCTGCACGGGCACGATCCCGACGCGCAACGCCTCTAACGTCTGACGGGCGCGAAAGAGCTCGATATCCAGATGGATGCGACGGGGAGCCAGCGCGACGGCTTTTTTATCCCCCTGCACAGCAGCGACCGAATCACCATCAAATTCTTTGGCGGGCAGCCGAAACCGCCGCCCCGACACAAACAGAACTTCCCATTCATAGCCCCCCATATAGGTCTTCACGAGCGCACCCATGCCGAACTGGGGGTGATAAACATGCTTGGCTTCCACCAGTATCACCTTCTCATCATGAAGTCATCTAATAGGGATTTTGGGCATCATCCGCCAACAGGTCGAGCGCATCACTTTGCCCTTTGATGGCGGCGGCGGCGTAATCAGGCGTAATGGCGATTTCGCCATCTTCTTTCTGGCGGAACCACTCCGTCACCAGTGCCTTCACAAACAAACGCCGATGGCTGATCGCCAGATAAGAATTGCGCGCTGCTTCCGAAAAGACGCGGATATTTTCGACCTGCAAATCGGGATTCAGCCGCACCCCGTAAGCGATCTCGAAGATCGGCAACAGGCGATAGGCGATCTCGGTCAACAACTGTTCATCGGGCACATCCAAGTGTTCCAAATTGATCTGCGGGCTGAACGGGTTGGCGCGCGAAAAATAACTCGGCGCTTGGATACGTTGTTGCAGTGCCGGATACTTGGGCACGACGGTATTGAGAAAATCGGGCGGCACGGCATACATGAACAACGCGCCGGGCAGGTCTTCGCGGCACCGGTCGATCACCTCGCGCAGGTTATCGGTAGCGGTCTTTTCAGCTTTGCCGCCGATGCTCAACATCCGGTCGCCCTCGTCAAACAGCAGCGCCAAACCGGTATAGCCCAACGCCCGGATCGCCTGACACAGCGAGCGCAGCATCTTGAAAGCGTTATTTTTGTTGATCTTCTCGGTCACTTGGAGGGTGCGCAGATCGCGCATATCTTCGGGGGTGACTTCCTCGCCATGCAACCAGCGCCCCAACGACTCTAAGCGGCGTTCTTGCCCGCGCAGCAAAGCGTAAAGATACCCTTGCACGGCTTTGCCGAAGCTCAGGCTATCGATGGGGGTGCTGGCGAGGGTTTGCAACAGTGCGCGCACTTCGGGGATGTCTTGCGCGCCCTCATCTTCGATTTCCAAACTATGGGCGTTGACCAAGCGGCGCAGGGTCGCTTCTAAAAAGCGCGTAAAGCCGACCTCATCCTCGCTTAGGCTGCCCAGTTCATGCCACACGACCGCCGAAGCGACGGCGGCATACACCCGCTTTTGGTCATCATACGGGCTTTCTTTGGGGCTAAGGTCAATTTTGCTGACGGCAAATTGCCGTTGCCAGGCGCGATCCCGCACACAATACAAAAAGTGCGACTTGCCACTGCCATAATCGCCCACCACCAACTTGAAGACCGCCCCCCCATCGGCGAGATACGATCCCAAGTAGTGGGTATCAATGGCATTGAGCAAGGATTCATTGCCGACGTTGTAATAGCTAACGCCCTTAGACAGCGGCGTGCCTGATTGACCGAGCGTTTCGATGATCTGACGAGCGAGGCGGGGTTCTGGCAGCATCGTTTATCCCTTCTCAAACTCGACATCAGCGATATAGCGTCCATCGTAAGGCGTATCGCCTTCGACGATCCAAAAACTCTTGTTGGGGCTGTCTGCCTGTGCTTTGACGGCGACATGCGCACGGCTCACCTGTCCCTCGTGGGCAAGGCGCTGCTGTCCGGTGAATTCGTAAAAGTCATAAACGAATTCGGCACGGGTGTAATCTTTGAAGGTGCGCTTGGTGGTTTCGGCAAAAAAGAAGCGGCTTTGGCGCAACAGCGCCAGTTCGACATAACACTCGACGAGGCTGACGCGCGCGTTTTTCACCGTTTGTCGCGCCAAGACGCGCCGATAGGCTTCATAAAATTGTCCCATCCACGTCTTGCCGTCTTCATTGCGCCCGGTCACAATCTTGGCAGCGGTTTGATAGGCTTTCACCGTCCCTTCCAGGGTGATCGGGGCGCGCGGCACGACCCCATCCTTGCCATAGCGCACGGTCACAAAACGGCTCTCAAAATTAACCACCAGTTCAAAGCGCCCAATGGTGAAGTTATTGCCAGTTCTGCTCAGTGTGAGGTCGATTTGTGCCAATGCATCCCGCAGTTTATAGCCAAAATCATTGCTCAGCGCTGTTTGCGCTACCTTCAATTCTTGCCCCAGTTCGGGCACAAGGGCGGTGACTTCCTCACGGGGGATGGCTTGCAATTGCTGGATCGCCTTATCGAACCGCGCCACATCGACCGGATCGGTCCGTAACGCGATCCCACAATCTTTCAAGCCCGTGACGATAGTCGTCAGCACTTTGAGTTCACGGCGCAGGTCGGGCACCAACGGGTCGATGGTGTCTTCCTTCAAACGTAATTGCACGAAGGTCGTTTGCGCGTTTTGCACGACGGCGTTGCTGGCTTGGGCGGGATCAGTCAGCGCCTTTTGGATTTTCGCTTGGGCATCCGTCGCCGCTTTGAACGACGCCAACAACGCGGTAGCGCTTTTTTGTTGTTGCAGCAGAGCGTTATACAGGGTGTCGATCTGGTCGATCAAATAATCATTGGGCATGGTTCCCTCGCAAGAAAAGTCTGGGGCGGGATGCGTGCGGCAAGACCGCGCCCCAGACTGCCTGTAAAAAGTATTCACATTGTAGCGATAATCTTAATGTGTCGCAATCTAAAGTTACGGTTCACGGAGAATTGAGAGTCGGGGGGCGACATGTCTCCATAAGTAGTTCATGGTGCAATGGCAGCAGTTCTGCGTCGAGATTGCGCTCAAACGCCGCCGCCGCTGTGTACTGCTCATCTCGGCGTGCCCGCCGCCATGCCTGATATAAAGGTAACTGCTCAGGCTGAAAAACGGTCGGTAATAAAGGGAGAAATGACCGTTGGCGGCAAATGGGTGGATATTCGGCGCGGGAACTTTGATGTTAACGAACGATTGAAAAGCGCCTAATCCACCCCTACATCCACGTTTCGAGGGGTATTTTCCTGTTTTTCTTCACTTCTTCATGCCTCTCTGTTTATTTTATTCTGTTTCTATACCTGAGTAGTCACCCACAACGAACGAATGTAGGGAGGGATTAGGCGCTCACCTCCCGTTTCGTCTTCGGGAATCTGCCCGCGCCGAATATCCCCCCCAAAAAATAACACACCTTCATTTCACATTAGACGTATGTTCTCATAATCCCTAAAACCCGAAAAATCGACTCCGCGAAGCGGAGCAGGTAAAGAACAGAATTCAGAACCCAGAGACCAGAAGCCAGAGATCAGAAAACAGGGCTATCCTTCGCTGCGCTCAGGAAGAGCGGGCACAACGAAAACCGACGAAATCGTTCCCGGAGCCAGCGAGGAACCAGTA
>JBBRTY010000224.1:0-7231 GCA_038248285.1 Aggregatilineales bacterium | reverse complement strand
TTCGGACAGCTGCTCATCAGCAGTTTGATCGTGTGTTTCAGCTTGATCGCCCACGCGCAAGAGGGCGATCAAGCGCTCACAGTCGATGCCACAGCGCCCCTCGTCACGATCAGCCCTTATGTTCTGGGTGCGAACTACGGACCTTGGGCGTTGGTCAGCATGGACATGCAAGAAGAAGCCGCGAATTCGGGCGTGACCTATTTCCGCTTCCCCGGTGGGCGCTGGGGGGATGAGCAAAACCTCACCCATCAGCAAGTCGATCTGTTCATGCTGCAAGCCAACGCCTGGAACGCCATCCCCGGCATCAGTCTGCGGCTGGAAGACGGCACCCCAGAACAAGCGGCGGAACTCGTTCACTATATGAACATCGAAAAAGGCTATGGCGTCCGCTATTGGAGCATCGGCAACGAGCCGGACTTGTTCGTGGATTACCCTGTGGAACGGCTCAACAGCGAGTGGCGCGCCATTGCGTTGGCGATTCGCGCAGTCGATCCCACCCTCCTCTTGATCGGACCCGAAGTCAGTCAGTTCCCCCCCACCATTGAAGGGGATGCCTATACCAATGCCCGTCGCGAGATGGTGCGCAGCTTCTTGGAGGCAAATGGTGACTTGGTGGATATCGTCAGCATCCACCGCTACCCCTTCCCAACTACGCTGAATTCCCCCGTGACGACAGCCCAAGACCTCTACCAAAACACCCCCGAATGGGATATCTTGGTCGAGAATCTACGCCAAGTCATCATCGAGACTGTGGGTCATGAACTGCCGATGGCAATCACTGAATTGAATTCCCATTGGAACCATGTCAGTGGCGGGGAAGGCACGCCCGACTCCAGCTATCATGCCATTTGGTGGGGCGATGTCTTGGGGCGGCTAATTCGCGGGCGTGTCGCCATCGTCAACTATTTCACGCTCTTTAGCTCCGGCACTTTGGGCGCTTTTGGGTTGCTGGATCGCTACGAAGTACGTCCGACCTATTATGTCTATCAGCTCTACCGTCAGTTGGGCGACCAACTGCTGGCAAGCACCTCCCCCGATGATGATGTGACGATCACTGCCGCCTTGCGCGCCGATGGTGCCCTGACGTTGATCGTGATCAACCGCGCGTTGGAGTCTGACAAAACCCTACCTGTGACTATCGCGGGTTGGGCGGATGCGGTTGGGGGTGACGCCGAAGTCTGGCGCTTGGATCCCACCGTGAATGCCGAACAAGTCGGCATGGTTGCCTTTACGAGCGCCGATGATCACCTATCGGGAACGCTGGAATTGCCGGCACAGTCGATCACTCTCATCGTACTGCCCGCCTCATGACCAGACTGCCGAGCGTCTCCTCACCGCTCAATCGTAAGACGCTCGGCACGCTATTCCTGATCTGGCTGACGTGGGCGCTCATCCTGATTGGCTTTCAAACCCTCGTCGATACCCGCTACGTGCCCAATCATCCTGATAACGCGGTCATCGGGTCGGCAAATGAAACCGGACGGCGCGCACAAGCCTTACCTACTGTGGGGTCGCCTAATTTATCCAATCACTTAGCCTGAAGGTCGTGTATGTCTGAAGTTCGTAAATTCCGCAATGTCAATGGCGCTAACGCAGAGAAGACTCCCCAATCGGTGGAGATGCTATTGGCACAAATGACGCTCGCCGAAAAAATCGGTCAAATGACCCAACCAGAGAAAAATAGCGTTCCGCCCGAAGATGTCGCCCAATATGCGCTCGGCTCGGTGTTGAGCGGCGGCGGCGGCAACCCCAGCCTCAACAATCCCCAAAACTGGTCAGAAATGACGCAAGCGTTCATTGACGCCGGGCACGAATCTCGGCTCGGCATTCCCGTCATCTATGGCGCGGATTGCGTGCATGGGCATAACAACGTCTACGGGGCGACCGTCTTCCCCCACAATATTGGCTTGGGCGCAACCCGCGACGCCGATTTAGTGGAACGCATCGGTGCCGCCACCGCCCGCGAGATGATCGCCACCAACGTCTTTTGGAACTTTTCCCCCTGCTTGGCGGTGCCCCAAGATTATCGTTGGGGGCGCACCTTCGAAGGTTTCGGCGGGGATACGGCGCTCGTGTCCGAACTGGGCGCGGCGTATGTGCGCGGTCTGCAAGGGGCGGGCGTCGCCGCGTGCATTAAACATTATGTCGGCGATGGGGGCGCGGAATGGGATACCCACCGCAGCGTCTCATGGGCGACCTTCTGGGAAGACAACGGTGGCGCATGGAAAATCGATCACGGGGATGTCAATGTCGATGAGCCGACCTTCCGCGCCGTGCATCTCGCCCCCTACTTGGCAGCACTGGCAGAAGGTGCCCTGACCGTGATGGCATCCTTTAGCAGTTGGCGTGGTCTAAAAATGCACGGGCACCGGTACCTGTTGACGGATGTCCTCAAAAACGAACTCGGTTTCGGCGGCTTCATCGTCACCGACTGGATGGGCATCAATCAACTGTCGCCCGACTGGTATACCTGTGTCGTCCAAAGCATCAACGCCGGCGTCGATATGGTGATGGTGCCGTTCGATTATAAAAGCTTCATCGCCGCCGTGACCGAAGCCGTCACCCGTGGGGATATCCGCATGAGCCGTATTGACGACGCTGTGCGCCGCATCTTGACGGTCAAGCAGATGCTCGGCTTGTTTGAAACCGACCTCGGCACGCCCGAAATGGTGTCCAGTGTGGGGGGTGCCGATCACCGATCCCTAGCACGTGAAGCGGTGCGCAAGTCGGCAGTCTTGCTAAAAAATGAATTGGCAACCCTGCCCATCACCGCCGAAACCGAAACGATCTTGCTGGCGGGAGCCGCAGCGGATGACATGGGGATGCAGTGCGGCGGTTGGACGCTGAATTGGCAAGGCGAAAAAGGTGCCACCGTGCCCGGCACGACCTTGCGCATGGCGTTGACGGCGCGTCTTGCGGACAAGATGATCCTGTACGATGCGACAGGCACTTTCTCGGTACAGGCGCGTTTGGGGATCGTCGTTGTTGGGGAGCAACCGTATGCCGAAGGGTGTGGCGACGTGGACGATCTCACCTTGAGCGCCGCCGATCTGGAAGTCATCCAGCGGGTGCGCGCCCAATGCGACAAGCTGGCACTGATCATTTACAGCGGGCGTCCGTTGATCATCAATGATGCCCTCCCCTTGTGTGATGCGATTGTGGCGGCATGGCTCCCCGGCAGCGAAGGCGCGGGCTTGGCGGATGTGCTGAGCGGCGATCATCCGTTTACGGGCAAGCTGCCCCATGACTGGATCGCCTCAATGGATCAACTGCCGCAAGCGGCGCGCAAGGACGCGGGGCTGGTGCCGTTGTTCCCGTATGGGCATGGGCTGACGACGGGAGCGCTATAGGGCGAGATACAAGCACTAAACACGAAGGCACAGGTGCACGTTTGCGCCTGTGCCTTCGCTTTCAATATTTCACCTTAGGTTAGCCCACCAGCAGCACGATGTTGCCGTCCATATCACGCACCGAGACCGTCCCGTCCGCGCGCTCGACCGTCATTCCCGACGCCGCCAAGCGCCCCACAACCGCTTCCATGCCGCCCGGAATCACCACCGTGAACGACTCCAAGCCGACGGCATTGGGCGGGGGTGACAATTTGCCGCCCCACACGTTTAGCCCTAGATGATGATGATACCCCCCTGCCGCCACAAACAGCGCCCCCGGATAGCTGCGCTGCATCACGTCAAAGCCGAGCAACTCGACATAGAATTTTTCGGCAGTCGCCAAGTCGCGCACATGCAAATGCACATGCCCAATCGTCGCCAACGGATCGATCCCCGCCACCGCCGTGCCATCCGCCGCCGCCAACACGCCATCGATATCCATCGGTTGCGTCGCCATTGCTACCCCATCTTTATCGACCGCCCATTCATCACGGGGGCGATCCCGATAAATCTCCAAACCATTGCCGTCGGGGTCTGCCAGATACAACGCCTCGCTCACCAAGTGGTCAGATGCGCCCTGCACCGGATAGCCCGATTGCATCAAGCGTTGAATGGTGTTGCCCAATGCCGCCCGGCTGGAGAGCAAAATGGCGACATGATACAAACCGATGCTGCGTTCCGGCTTGCGCACCGCCCCCGGCACCTCGCGCAGGTGCAGGATCGGCGCGGCACCCGGCGCGGGCGCGACATGGATCATGCCGGGGCTATGCGTGAGGGTGAACCCCAACACATCCCCATAAAAGGTACTTGCCCGCGCTAGGTGCGCCACCTTAAACGTGGCAGCCCCCATATGGGCATCCAGTGGCAATTGCACGCTCATGCAATCACCTGAACGATCTTAAAGCCAATACCCATACCGCGTTTTTGCGAGTACCCCATCTCGATGATGAATAATGCCAAATTCTGCAAATGGCGGGCATTTTCCACTCCGCCCGCATCAAAGGGGTCGAAGCCCGCCTCGGTGATCAACTGCCCGATCACCGCTTTGGCGTCGGCATCCTCGCCAATCATGAAGACATCGGGGCGCACGAGCATATCCTCTTGGGGGGCGTGCAAAATCTGCGAGAAAACGGCGTTAAACGCCTTCACCACTCGCGCCCCGCCCGCCCAACCGATGATCTGTTCGGTGGTGCTGCCCGCTGGATCGTCTTCAAAGACGTTGGTGATTTCCAGCAAAATCTTGCCCCGCAAGCGTTCAAGGTGCGTCAGCGTTTCGCGCACGGCGGGCCACGGCACGGTGATCATGATCACCTCACTGGCATCAACCGCCTCTTGATAACTCCCGACGCTGGTATCGCCGCCGATATACGCAATCGCCTCACGCCCTTTATCCAGATCGCGCGATCCAAACACAATCGTATGTCCTGCCTTCGCCCAGCGATTTCCCAAACCCGTTGCCATGCGTCCAGTGCCAAGAATACCAATATTCATGGTGTATCAATCCCTTATAGTGTGTTCAGCCCGCCGTCAGACCCCCATCCAACGTGAGCAAATGTCCGTTGATAAAAGACGCGGTGTCGGCGCATAACCACACCACCGACTCGGCAATTTCCTCCGGCGTGCCCAAGCGCTGCATGGGATTACCCTCAATCGTGGACGCCGCCATCGGCGGTGCCGTCTCAAACATATCTTGCACCATCGCGGTATCGGTGAAAGCCGGGCAGACCGCATTGACACGAATTCCACGCCGCGCATATTCCAATGCCGCCGAGCGCGTCAGCCCGACCACGCCATGCTTGCTGGCGCTGTAAATCCCCCCACGCGGAAACCCGATCAAGCCCGCCACCGACGCCATATTGACGATCACGCCGCTCCGTTGCTTCAACATCTGCGTGATTTCCGCCTTCATGCATAACCATACCCCTTTCAGGTTGACGCTGATCACGCGCTCCCACTCATCCTCACTTTTCTCATGTAAGCGTTCCAAGGTTCCCCCCACGCCCGCATTGTTGAAAGCGCAATCGAGCCGCCCGTACAGCGTCACCGCCGCCGCGATGAGCGCCGTCACCTCGTCGGCGCTGGCGACATTACAATGCTGATAAGCCGCCCGTCCGCCCGCCCGCGTGATCAGCGCCACCGTCTCATCACCGCCCACGTCGTTGACATCCGACACCACGACCGACGCCCCCTCACGCGCATAGGCAAGTGCCGCCGCGCGCCCAATGCCCGCCGCGCCCCCCGTGACGAGGGCAATTTTATTTTCTAACAATGCCATGACCTTGTTTTTATCCTCTATTTCACCAAAACGGGATCAATTTTTTGGAAACCACAACCAAAGACAAGCAAGCTGCGTACGTGCTGTTATAAACGTTTATCGGCAAAATGTCGAAGGGAACCCCCTCATGCGTACCAAAGGATTGACCACCGCTGGGATTTGGGTCGTCGCGATGATCGTCATTGACCGGTTGATCACCAGTCTGCGTTATACCGAATTTATCCACAATCCCAATTATTTGTTTGACCTCACCACGATGCCCGCCATGTCCGCAACACCATAAGCACTCTCGCCGATGAGGTGCCCATCTTGCCCAGCAAACTGCTGAACCGGCGTCGTCTTGCCAAAATTGACGCTCTCCTGTTTGTGGTTGCAGCGCGGCGCATCCCACGCATCGCCCCAAGGATAAACACGCCCCTCATCCCCTCGTGCGGCAAATTGCCATTGGTCTTCCGTCAATAGCATGACCTGTTCGCCCGTCTTGTCCGTCAGCCACAAGCAAAACGCCACCGCTTCATACCACGACACCCCCACCACCGGATGATCCGCCCCATTCCAGCGAGCTTCTTTCCAAAAGCGGGGTTGTGTCCACTTCTTTTGTTCGCGCGCTTGCCAGCCGTCCGCCGTCCACCATTGCGTCTCGCGATAACCGCCCGCCTCGATAAAAACCCGAAACTGGGCATTCGTCACGGGATACTTGGCGATCTTATAGGGCTTGTCTTTCCACTTTTTGCTCTTGCTGCCGGGGATGTCGATCCACGCAAAGGGCGCGGGCAATAAATCAGGGGTACGGGGGCGTGTCGGCGCTGGGGTTTCGAGGGGTGGTGCTGCCTCCACCGCCGCAATCCGCCGCAGCACCTCCGTCCGCTCTTCGGGCGGGGTTGCGGTGATCGGCACATACACGGGAATCTTCAAGAAGCGTGAACGCAGCATATCGACCGCCGCCTCGAAGAAAAAATACACCAACGGCAGACCGCTCTTTTTGCTGACGATCGCGCGCAACTGGGGGGGCAGGTAGCTCAGTTCGCGCTCAAAGTTCGCCCCTTCTTCAATGATCGGGACGATATTCCGTTCCAAACGCACCGCTTCTTCGATCTCACGTAGCACCCAATCGCCTTCGTTGGCATAACGCATCAACGAATCGGGAGCAATAATCAAAATGAAGTGTGCCCGCGCCGCAATCTGGTTCAAAATAATGCGGTCAAAGTCCCCATTATCGAGCGTGTTCACATCCAGAAACACATCCCACCCGTGCGCCCGCAAATCCAATATAAATAGACCGCGCGAGATGACGGCTCAAAGAGCGGCGATACGAGATAAAAACAGTATTTTGTTCCATAAAAAGGTTCCCACGATGTGCAGAGCCATAAATCAAGTTGCTCATTATGACGCCGAGTCAAGATGCTGGCAACAGTGCATGTTGATCTGGGTGCATTTCACTTTAGTGCAAAATATGCTCGTCATGGTACCGGGGGAAATGTGGGGTTTCAAAGGGCGGATATTCGGCGCGGGGACAATGTGAGTTGATAACATTTGACAAGCGCCTAATCCGCCCCTACAACGATCT
>JBBRTY010000223.1:0-7245 GCA_038248285.1 Aggregatilineales bacterium | reverse complement strand
CAAACCAACTACCGTTCATTTGTATCTGTTAGGTCGATTCACTTTCGTTTGGTAACTGCTCAGGCAGAAAAACGGTCGGTAATAAAGGGAGAAATGACCGTTGGCGGCAAATGGGCGGATATTCGGCGCGCGGATTTTCATGTTAACGAACGATTGACAAGCGCCTAATCCGCCCCTACATCCACGTTTCGAGGGGTATTTTCCTTTTTTTCTTCACGTCTTCATGCCTCTCTGTTTATTTTATTCTGTTTCTATACCTGAGTAGTCACTTCGTTTGCTTTGTCGTGATCGGGGGTAAACGATAGAAAATGTTGCGAATCAATCACCCACGACAAGGCATGATATGGAACTAGGCGAACATAAACGGGCGATATACACTTATCTCATCAGCGCCGCAAAAGTTACGATTTACCAACCGAAACACTCCCATCGGCAGATAATATCAGTGTTAGGCACGGTGTCACACTACCTTACGGGTCGTATGAATGGGCGGGCATGAGGTATCATGCCTCTACTTACGAATAGGGCAGCATTAAAAGGACAGCCAAGCATGGCAGATACCTATGTAGTCACGGGTGGAGGCGGTTTTATCGGCTCGCACATTGCCGAACGCCTCATGAAAGATGGGCATTCTGTGCGCATTGTGGACAATTTTGCCACCGGCAAGCGCGAAAATGTCGCCCACCTTGACGGCGATGTGCATGTGTTTGATATCGACATTACCAATCTGGCGGCGCTTCGTCATGCGGTGGCAGGGGCAGATTATGTCTATCACCAAGCAGCGCTCGCCTCGGTGCCGCGCAGCATCGAAGACCCGTTGGCGACCCACGCCACCAATGTGACCGGCACCCTCAACGTGTTGATCGCCGCGCGTGATGCCGGCATCAAGCGGCTTGTCTACGCCGCGTCGTCATCCGCCTATGGGGATTACGAAGGCGAATTTAAGGTCGAAACGATGGCACCGCGCCCGCTATCTCCTTATGGTGTCTCTAAACTCGCCGCCGAATACTATTGCCAGTCCTTCACCGCAGTCTATGGGCTGGAGACAGTGGCACTCCGTTATTTTAATGTCTTCGGTCCGCGCCAAGACGAGACCTCGCAATATGCCGCCGTGATCCCCAAGTTCATCAGCGCCATGATGACGGGCACGTCCCCCACCATCTATGGGGACGGCACGCAATCGCGCGATTTCACCTATATCGACAATGTGGTGCATGGCAATCTGTTGGCGATGCACGCCCCCCAAATCGCCGGCGAAGTGATCAACTTGGCGCTCAGCGGCACGATCAGCTTACTGGAATTGATGGAACGGCTGAATCGGCTCATGGGGACGGCTATCGCGCCCGTCCACACCGAAGCCAAAACTGGCGACATTAAACACTCGCGCGCGGATATTCAAAAAGCGATTGATCTGCTCGATTTTGCGCCCATCGTCGATTTCGATACCGGCTTGGCGCGCACGATTGACTGGTTTAAGCAACGGTGAGCGACACATAACGGACAGTGTTCACCTACTCTCTACGCCCTACATCCTAAATCCCTACTTTCAAGGAGACACCTGATGACCAACAGCACTATTCGTGAAACTTTGCTCCCGTTTGCCCAACCCGATATTGACCAGCGCGAAATTGATGCGGTCAGCGAAGTCGTCGCATCGGGTTGGCTGACGACCGGACCCAAGACGGTCGAATTTGAGAAACAATTCGCCGCTTATTTGGGCGTCAAACACGCGGTGAGCGTCAATTCTGCGACTGCCGCCATGCACCTTGCGCTCGAAGCCATCGGCTTACAACGTGACGACGAAGTGATCACCTCGACCTTCACCTTTGCCGCCACCGCCGAAGTCGTGCGTTATTTCGACGCCAAACCGGTCTTGGTCGATATTCACGCCGACACCTTCAATATTGATTCTGTGCAAATCGAAGCCGCCGTCACCCCCAAGACTAAAGCCATCATCCCGGTTCATGTCGCCGGTCAAGCCGCCGACTTGGACGCGGTTCACGCCATCGCCCAAAAATATAACTTGCGGGTGATCGAAGACGCCGCCCATTCGCTGCCGACCTGCTACAAGGGGCGGCTCATCGGCGGCATCAGCGACTTGACTGCCTTTAGTTTTTATGCCACCAAGACGTTGGCGACCGGCGAAGGCGGCATGATCACCACCAATAATGATCAGTGGGCGGATCGTTGCCGCGTGATGCGTTTGCACGGCATGAGCAAAGATGCGTGGAAGCGCTACACCGGCGAGGGCAGTTGGCGCTATGACTTGATCGCCCCCGGCTTCAAGTACAACCTCACCGATATGGCGTCGGCATTGGGGCTGGTGCAACTGAGCAAGCTGGAAACGATGAACGCCCGCCGTGTCGCCATCGCCGCGCAGTATGATACCGCCTTTGGGGGCGATCCCGCGCTGATCACGCCCGTGTTGACCGCCGATAGCACTCATCCTTATCATTTATATATCCTGCGCCTCAACCTCGAAGCGCTGACGATTGACCGCGCTGCCTTCATCGAACACCTACGCCAAGCCAATATCGGCGTCAGTGTCCACTGGATTCCGTTGCACATGCACACCTATTATGCCAATTTGTATGGCTATCAACCGGAAGATTATCCGGTCGCCCACGCCGTCGGCATGAGTTGCATCTCACTCCCTATTTATTCGAAGATGACCGATGCCGACGTGACGGACGTCATCAACTCGGTGTGCGACATCACCACCCGTCACCGTGCGGGCTAACCCGATAGAACGAGGGTGTGATGCTAAAACGCGCATTTGATATTGGGGCATCGGGCGCAGGCTTGCTCATCCTGTCGCCCATTTTGCTCGTCCTCGCCCTTGCCGTCCGTCTCACGTCGCCGGGTCCGATCTTTTATCGGGCGACGCGGGTGGGGCGCTTTGGGCGCGCCTTCAAATTATTAAAATTCCGCTCGATGGTGATCAATGCCGACCAGATCGGTCCGGCGGTGACGGGCGCGCGCGATCCCCGTGTGACCGCTGTCGGGCGCTTGCTGCGACGCACCAAATTTGACGAATTGCCGCAGTTGTGGAATGTGCTGATCGGCGAGATGAGCTTGGTCGGTCCGCGTCCCGAGTCGCCTAAGTATGTGGCGCTGTATACGCCCGAACAGCGCGCCGTCTTGACTGTGCGACCGGGGATCACCAGCCAAGCGTCGGTGACGTATCGCAATGAGGAAGCGTTGCTGACGGGGGACGACCCCGAAGGCTTGTACATCCGCGAGATCATGCCCGCGAAATTGGTGATCGATCTGGATTATGCGCGCGATCCCTCATTCGGGCGGGATATCCGCATTTTGTGGAAGACGCTGATGGCGTTGTTTCGGTAAGGAACCGCCTCTATGGGGGCGGTTTTTATGTTGCAGGCTTTGAGACTCGGATAATAGTATTCATTCAAAGATAATTTGACGTTCCTCATACAATTCAGGGATGAGCTTACGACGGATTCTGAATTTTGTCCCGTGATTATGTCCAGATCGAGCATCAAAATCGACAAAAATGTTTCCCGCTTCCACCATCGCTATAAATTTTTCGCCACTAAAACCACTCAGAATCATCGCTTGATTATAATGAAAATACTCAAACCCTAGGTCACTTTTGCGACTTGCGCCAATGTAAAACATATTTTTTAGCTTTGTGCCCGCAATGTAGGTTAAATCGTCGAAACCCCAATAAGGTTGTGGGTTCAACTCTGCCAAACCAACTCTTTTATCAACACTTTCTAGCCAATCTATATGTCTATTTCGGTTCACAGAATGGGCGTCGAATGAAACTTCAACTCTTCTAACTTGCCTGTTGACGACAATTTTGAAACCGCGATCACTTTTTTGCGAAGCACGGATGGTTTGCCTGAAGCTGAGTTCGCTAGCGGCGTATTTTGTGCCGGCTTCTTGATGCCCCCAGCCATAACTGGGCAGCAAAAGCGTTACCACAAGTTTGAGCGTTTTTGGCGATGGTTCAACATGAAAAAGCGTGGTCAAGGCATTCGATTTCACATTGCTCGATTTGAGTTCCCACTCGGAAGCATTCGGTATTGGCAAATTGTTTTCATCAATTCCCAATAAATCCTCAAGCATATTTCCGATAGCACCAGCATTGCCAAGGCGATTTTCGTTCTTGATCCAACCCCTGTCGCGAATCGCGAAAAGCGTTTCAATCAACATTTGTTTCGTATAAATTTTCATAAGCCGGGTAACGGTTCCTGTCTTGTGTGTGCGTCTTGACTTGAGTCTATTCCGAACCTTGTTTGGGTAATCCGGCTTGTTGCCAACTGGCAATAGATATCAGAAAGTTCAATGCCAATGTAAGTGCGCCCTAACTCTTTGGCAGCCACCGCAGTGGTGCCTGATCCCATAAATGGGTCTAGCACTATTTTTGCTGTCGTCGATCCTATACATCTTTTTATCAAATCCAATGGAAACGGCGCGGGATGAATATTGCTCTGTTCTTGGGTGAATTGCCAAACATCCCCCACTGCGTTGGCTTTGGGCGCTAATCTAAAGTCTTTCCTTGTAATTAAATAAATAACCTCATAAGTAGGCAGAAAGTAACCGGGGTTAAAGTTAATACCTCCTTTTCGTTGCCATATGATAATTTGTCGAACCGGAAAATCGCCGACAATATCATGCCTGTCTTGTAAAAGTCCATCTTGTACACGCCATTTATGATTGTAAAAAATAGCGCCGTCTGGTGTAAGCAAGCGCATCATCTGGGATAAACAAGACTTTTGCCACGCCACATAGTCGGCATGAGGCATATTGTCAGCATGATCTTGATAGCCATTCTTCAAAGCCGCATTTTGCCATTTTCCGCCGCGACCATCTTTCATGCCGTTTCCTGTAGAATTTTTCAGATTGTAAGGCGGGCTAGTGACGACTAAATCGACACAAGCATCAGGCATCAGTGCCATCACCTGCAAACAATCCCCGCAGATAATTTTGTTGTGAAACTCTTCAGGGTAATTCATCAATCTACAACCTTATAAAATATTCGTGCAGTCAGATGGATGTTTCATAAAAGCAATGACGGTATAGCCCTTCATTATCAATCAAATCAGCAAAGGTGATGAGTCCTCATCCGCCCCGCGCCAGCCCCAACACCCCGCGCACATCCTCAAGAAATTGCGTGTATCGAAAACGCGCCGCCGACTCGACGGCGCGTTTTGATTCGTCCGCCCACTGTGCCGGATGCTCGATATAGGCGATCACGCCTGCTGTGAAGGCGTCCACATCCAGCGGCGGGATGGCTTTGCCGACCCGGAACGCCCCCAAAAACTGCGGGATACTGCTAACCGCGCCCACCAGCGGCACCACGCCATACGCCATCGCCTCACTGACGACTTTGGGCCACCCTTCACTGCTGTTGGTCGGAAAGACCATCAGGTGGCTTTGCTCAAACAACGGTGCCAACGCCGTCCGCGCCAGCCACCCATGAAACGTCACCGCCTCGCGGATGCCGAGCGTCTGCGCAATCTGTTCCATTTCTGGGCGTTCGGGGCCATCGCCGACAAAATCAAAACAGGCGTCGATCCCCCGTGCGCGCAGTTGTGCCGTCACCTGAAGCGCCCGTTCGACCCCTTTGGCGCGTTCGATCCGCCCGATCAAGAGCATCCGCAATGGGCTGGTCAGTTGTTTGTCGCGCGCGGCGATCTGCCCCTCGTCCCATTCGGCATCGGTCAAGCATGGATTGATGAAGTTATGCACAAATGCCGGATCATCATCCCAATGCCCATTGACCGTGACCGCTGACTGGTGCCATCCGCGTTTGAGCAACCAGCGCTGAAACCGATAGGACAGGGCGTCACGGTCATCAGGGTGCCAATTGCCCGCGTACTTTATCCACCGTTTTTGGGGATACCGGAACAGCGACAGCAAAATAATGGCGATCAGCGGGATGTTCGCCGGGCAACGCACATGCACGACATCGGCGTCGGGCAAATATTTGAGGATGGTGCGGATGTACAAGGGCACCAAACCGAGGATCGCGAGTTTAGCCCCACCGCCCGATCCGCCGCTAGGGGGCAGAGGCACAAACTGAATCTGATCGGTGCCATAGGGCAGGGCGAGATCGGGCGCAGGTTCGTCATGTAGGCAACCGATATGGATCACTTGGTCGAATAATCCCGCCAAGTAGGTGATCTCGCGAGCGGTCGGTCCATGCCCAACAAGCTGCCCATCCCGAAAGTAATGCGCCATATTGCTGATAATTAAAAATTTCAAGGCACCTGTCCTCTACTGCTCAGTAGGATTGCTCAGCATCTTGCGATAAATTGCCAACCATTCGGGGAGCTTTGCCTCGATCTTAAAGTGCGCTTGGGCGATCTGCTCCCCCGCCGCACCGCGCGCACGGCGGGCGGCGGGCGACAGCATCAGCAGGGTGTCGACGGCGCGCGCAAAAGCAACGACATCCAACGGGGTGACAAAGCCGGGCACGCCCGAACGCGCCGCTTGCTGCGAGATACTGCCGACCTCGAAGGCGACAAAAGGCAGCGCCGCCGCCATGATCTCGATCAGCACCAGCGGACCGGACTCCGAGCGTGACGGCATAAGCGCGAAATCCGCCCCATGCGCCAACAGCACCGCGTCGGTGCGTTCCCCGATGAACTGCACCCGCTCGCCCAGTCCCAATGCCGACACTTGAGCGCGACACGTCGCGGCATATGCCGGGTCGGTATCTTTACCGATGATGAACAAGCGGAAGGGCGCTTGGGTGTGGGTCTGTGCCATGCTTTCCAAGAGCAAATCGATGCCTTTTTCACGCCGGATGCCCCCGATGATCACGCCGATCTGCACCGCATCGGGAACAGCATAGGTAGACCGTAATATCTGATTACGGGGATGAGTCAAACGGCTGAAGTCAAGGGCATTGCCTAGCCAGTGAACCTTCTGCGCCGGAATACCCGCGCTTTTTGCCCATTCCGCCAAGCGCGGATACACCCCGACATAGCGATTGACGAAAAACCGCCCCCACCACCGGAACCAATTCGGGATGCTGGCGTTCATCTCGATGCCATAATGATCGTGCAGTAGCACCGGTGGGCGGATCATACCCAGTGTTTTGATCAGCGCGACGAACGATAATGAGGTGCGCCCATGAACATGCAGGATATCGACTTTCGCCGTGTGACAATATGCCGCCAAACGCCGCATCGCCCCGAATTCAAAACGTTTACGGCGGTCGAGGACAAGCACGGGGATATCGGGGCGCAAATCCGACGCCAACGTCAT
>JBBRTY010000222.1:0-7304 GCA_038248285.1 Aggregatilineales bacterium | reverse complement strand
GATCGTTGGTGGGGCGGATTAGGCGCTTGTCAAATGTTATCAACTCACATTGTCCCCGCGCCGAATATCCGCCCTTTGAAACCCCACATTTCCCCCGGTACCATGACGAGCATATTTTGCACTAAAGTGAAATGCACCCCATTGTTATAAACCGTGTTGACATACGCCGCCAAACGGTCGGCGATCACGATCTTCTTGAAGGCACCCCACAATACCATACGCAAACCGGACACAGCGCGGTCATAATCGAAGTGATGTTCGACCCGAAACTGGGGCAATAGATGCGACGCTCGCTCGATGGGACCCGCCACCAACTGCGGAAAAAAGGCGTTAAACGTGGCGAAAATGCCGAGGTGTCGTTCGGCTTCAATACGCCCGTTATACACATCAATGGTATGCCCAATGGCTTGAAAGATGTGAAACGAAATGCCAATCGGCAATAACAAGTGAAGCGTCGGAATCGCGCCGCCCGTGCCTAGTGAAGTCAGAAGGGCATTGATCGACTCACCCACAAAGTTGAAATATTTGAAGACGAACAAAATGGCGAGGCTGCCCACGATGGAGCCTAAAAAGTAAACCCGCCTGAGCGCCGTATTTTCTTTAGGGGTATCGTCGATCAGGAGCGCGAGGGTGAAATTAAAGACCGTGATGAAAATGAACAATAGCAGATAATCAAGGCGATAATAGCCATAAAAGAAATAGCTTGATGCCAGCAGCAATTTCCAGCGGTGGCGATGGGGGATTAAAAAATAGAGCGCGGCGACGATGATATAGAAGACGACAAACTCATCCGTGACAAACGACATCCTTTATCCCCCTGACGGTGCGGTTTTTGCCAAAAGACGAGACATTATAGCGTACAATATCCAGTTTACCCAAGAGCGGGATTTTTTTAACAGGGCTGTTGCAAAGTCGAAAGAGGACAAATTCAATGAATAGCAGAATTGATAATCCCCACCCCGACTGACCTTCGGTCAGCGCCCCCTCCCCATTGGTCGC
Organism: Aggregatilineales bacterium; assembly: GCA_038248285.1. Taxonomy (GTDB): domain Bacteria; phylum Chloroflexota; class Anaerolineae; order Aggregatilineales; family Phototrophicaceae; genus Flexifilum. Next base: position 6,305 of record JBBRTY010000222.1, on the reverse strand, counting down.
TTCGCTTATGGAAAGGGGGAGAAAAAAGCTCACAACGGTTCTTAGAAGTCCCCTCTCTACGAAGTGGGGAGGGGATGCCGACCTTCGGTCGGACGGGGTGGGGATATGCTTTGTGATCCACTGAAATTGTTTCACACAAGACTTTGCAACAGCCCTGGTTGTTTAACCTAAAATCATCGCCGCCGCACCCTAATTTCCGTTAAGCAAACCCACGCGCGTATTGCGACGGCGGCGTGACCGTCTGCCCCAAGTCTTGTGCCGCGTGCAATGCCCAATGCGGATCGCGCAGCATCTCCCGCGCCAGCAAAACGATATCCGCTTTCTCTTCGCGAACAATCGCATCCGCTTGGGCGGGGGTCGTGATCAAGCCAACCGCCGCCGTTGCGATCTCCGCCCCATGCCGCACCGCCTCGGCAAACCGTACTTGATACCCAGGTTCCAGCGGAATCTTGACGCCGGCGATATTGCCGCCTGTGCTGCAATCAATCACATCCACGCCATCCTCTTTGAGCAAGCGCGCCAATGCTACCGAGTCGTCACTCGTCCAGCCCTCGTCCGTCCAGTCGCTGCATGACAACCGCACGAACAATGGCTTATCCCACACCGCACGCACCGCTTGGGCAACGCGCCGTGTCAAGCGCACCCGATTTTCAAAGCTCCCGCCATAAGCATCATCGCGGTGGTTGGCAAGGGGTGAATAAAAACTATGCAACAGGTAGCCATGTGCGGCGTGAATTTCCACCACATCAAAGCCCGCTTCTGCCGACCGTCGCGCCGCCGCCACAAACGACTCGACCACGCCGTCGATCTCGTCCAACGTCAGGGCATGGGGAGTCCAAAAGCCATCCGTGAAGGGGAGTGCGCTCGCTCCAACAGGTTGCCATCCGCCTTGTTCCACCGTGACGCGCTTTTCGGTAAACAAGGCATTCCACGCGCGCGGGGCGCTGGCTTTGCGTCCGGCGTGTGCCAACTGAATCCCCATGACGGCACCATGTGCTTTGGCAAATGTCACCGCCCGCGCAATCGGCGCAATATGGGCGTCGCTCCAAATACCCAAATCATGTGGGCTGATGCGCCCCCGCGCTTCGACCGCCGTTGCCTCGGCGATGATCAGCCCGGCACCACCTAGGGCACGCGCCCCCAAATGGACAAGATGCCAGTCGGTTGCCATGCCGTCTTGGTCTTCGCACGAATATTGGCACATGGGGGATACACCGATGCGATTGCGAAGGGTCACACCCCGAAGCGTGATGGGTTCAAAAAGATGAGCCACTGGTTCAACTCTCCCTAAAAATAACAATACTCATACCAGCATAACGCGAAGCATAGACACCGCAAAGGGCAAACCTTTCCATATAAAGAAGCGGCACCCCTACCCTTATGTAAAGGTGCCGCCCCCGTTTAGCCGTTGTCGGGCTAACTCAATCGGTGAGCTTGCCCACATTTTTCAACACAAGCTAAACCTGCCCTTAGCGCATAAACGCTTCGTGCAACCCGCCATCCACGCTGATCACCTGTCCGGTGGTCTTGGCAAAGCTATCGACGCTCAGCAAGTAGCACGCCTCTGCTTGATCTTCCGGCGTGATCGGCAACTTCATCAAGGTGCGCCCCGCGTAGAAATGCGCCAACTTATCGCGCAATGATTCGGTCGTCTCGTCCTCGCTGTGGGAGATGTTGTACTTGCTCAGCGAGCTGATCACCCGATCCCGCGGGAACATGCTGCTGCCATCGACGACAGTTGCTGGGGCAACGCCATTGACGCGCACCAGCGGGGCAAGTTCGACAGCAAGCTCACGGATGAGGTGATTGGCTGCCGCTTTGCTGGTGTCATATGCCAGCGAGCCTTTCTTGGAGACAACGCCGTTGACGCTGGTCGTAATCACGAGCGTGCCGCGCAAACCCTGTGCCGTCCACACCGTCCGCGTTTCATCGGCGACGATATAACTGCCTAGCACATTGACATCAAACGTCATCTGCCAACGGTCATCGGTGATGTGCCCTGTCGCATCGGGCGAAACGAACACGCCCGCTGTGACGATCACGTTATCCACGCCGCCATATGCCATCAACACCTGCGCCAAGAGTTGCCGCACGGACGCCCGTTGGGTGATATTGACCTGCGCCGCAATCGCCGCCCCACAACTCGAAATCCCCGTCCCTGCCACGCCGATCCCCACGCCATAGGTCTTGACGAGCGCATCGGCGGTCTCTTGGGCGGCATCCAAATTCAAATCAGCACAGACGACATGCGCCCCTTCTTTGGCGACTCGTTCGGCGACGGCACGCCCAATGCCGCTGCCCGCCCCGATGACCACCACGACATTGCGCGCCAACGATTTTTCTGGCGGCATCCGGCGCAACTTGGCTTCTTCCAGCGCCCAATATTCGATATCAAAGGCTTCTTGGCGGGGCAAGGCGATATAGGCGCTGATCGCCTCGGCACCGCGCATGACGTTGATCGCGTTCAGGTAAAATTCTGCCGTCACGCGCGATTCGCTCTTGTTCTTGCCCCACGCGATCAAGCCGACGCCGGGGATCAGGATCACACGCGGGTTAGCATCGCGAATGGCGGGGGAGTCAGCGCGTTTGCAAGCGTCATAATACGCTTGATAATCGGCACGGTACGCCACAAAACCAGCATCCAACTGCGCCTTTAGGGTATCGAGGGTGTCAGTTTGCGGATTCCATGCCACATACAACGGTTTGATCTTGGTGCGCAAAAAGTGATCTGGGCACGATGTCCCCAATTCAGCGAGGCGTACCACGTCCTTACTGTTCACAAACTGCGCCACCGCCCCGCCCAGTTGCACCGTCCCGATAAACCGGTGGTCCGCCGACATTTTCCCGCGCAGATACGGCAAGACATCGCCCAACAACGCTGCGATCTCGGCATCGGGCAACACCGCAAACTGCTGCCCGCCAAAGGTGTCCTCGCCCTTGTCGTGGGTTTCGATATAGCGCGCCGCCAGTTCAATCAGGGTCAGCGACAATTCGTAACATTCTTTTTCGTCATCCGCCCAGTTGATCAACCCATGTTGACCGAGAATCACCCCTTTGGCATTGGGGTATTGCTCGCAAACGGCTTTCAGCTTCAAGCCCAAGTCGAAACCGGGGCGTTGCCAATCCACCCAAATGACCTCATCGCCATAAATCTCTTGCGTCAGTTCGCGACCGCGTGCCGAAGCCGCCACCGCGATCACCGCATCGGGGTGGGTGTGATCGACATGCTTAAACGGCACAAAACCATGCAGCGGGGTATCGATGCTGGTGGCAGTGGCATTCAAGTTAAACGTCGCGTGGGCATACATGCCGACCATTTGATCTTCGACAGCGGTCTTGACGCCATTGTTCGGCGTCGCTTGATAAATCTCGCGCAGGGCGTTCAACTTCGACATGTAGATCGAGGCAAAGTTGGCGCGTTTGGCGGTGCGCAAATCGCCACCGCTGCCCTTCACCCACAAGACCTCGACCGGTTCGCCCGTCAACGGGTCGGGCATGGTGATCTTCGCCGACGTGTTGCCGCCACCCGTGTTGGTGATCCGTTGGTCATCGCCCAATCGATTCGACCGGTAAATCAGACGTTCCACCGGGTCAAGCGCGCTTGCGGTGGCGTCATTCCAATAATAGTTGACATGCTTGAGTTCATGGGGTGCAAATAGTCTCATGAGGGTTCCAGTTCCTTTAGGGCGTTTGTTGACCGTTAAACACAGCAAAAGTATCTATCTTCAACAGTGCATCTATCGATGTCACGGCTCTAATCGACTCACAATTTATCCTTTAAGTGTACCAAATGATACACAATGATGATCAACGAAACCAATTGATAGGCAATGTTTGCCTATATTCTCATGTTCTGGGTACAACATGAAGGGGGGTGTTTGTCGTTCATGCCCCTGATCACGGGTGAACGCCCGTCCCATGCTTTGCGCAAGGCGCGGAATTGGGGTATTGTTTTAGGCAAATTAAGCTTCTCTGAAAGGATTATTTGGATGGCTAAAACCGTAGTGCTGGTGGGCACGCTTGATACCAAAGGGCAAGAATTCGCCTTCGTCAAAGCCTTGATCGAGGGTGCCGGGCTAAACACGTTAGTGATCGATTTCGGCGTGATGGGTGCGCCCTATTTCGAGCCGGACATCCCCCGTACCGAGGTGGCAACATGGGGCAATGGCGACTTGGAACATTGGGCTATGGGCGATCACAAAGACGAAGCGATGCGGGGCATGGGGCGCGGCTTGGCAGCCATCGTGCGCCGTTTATTTGCAGAAGGCAATCTCGACGGCATTTTGGGCATGGGCGGCGGGGGCGGCACATCCATCGCGACGACAGCCATGCGCGAACTGCCTATCGGCGTGCCCAAAGTGATGCTCTCCACGCTCGGCGGTGGGGATGTCAGCGCGTTTGCCGGACTCAAAGATATCACCTTCATGCCGTCGGTCGTCGATGTGGCGGGTATCAACCGCATCAGCCGCCCGATCTACCGCAATGCCGCCGGGGCGATCATCGGCATGGTCAGCACCCTTCCGGCACCCGATACCGATCCCCCCAATGACAAACCCCTCATCACCGCCTCAATGTTCGGCAACACTACTGCCGGCGTGGCACATGCACGCGGCATCCTCGAAGCGGCGGGCTATGAAGTGCTGGTGTTTCATGCGACTGGCACAGGTGGGCGCATCATGGAAAGCTTGATCGCAGAGGGCGGCATCAGCGCGTCGTTCGATTTCACCACTACCGAGATCGCCGATACCGTGTGCGGCGGCGTGCTGGACGCTGGTCCCGACCGTATGATGGCAGCGGCACGGGCGGGCATTCCAACGATCTTGGTGCCCGGTTGCGTCGATATGGCAAACTTCAACGGTATAGAGACGGTGCCCGACCATTACCGCGACCGCGCCCTTTACCGCTGGAATCCCGACATCACCCTACTACGCACCAATAGCGAAGAAAACAGCCAGATGGGGGCGATGATCGCCGCCGCTGCCAATGCCGCCACTGGCAAAGTCGCTGTGCTATTGCCCCTGCGGGGCGTCTCGATGTTGGACAGCGAAGGCGGGCGCTTTTGGGATCCCGCCGCCGATGCCGCCTGTTTCGACGCGATCAAGCGCGACCTTAGGCTGGGCATCCCCGTGATCGAGATAGACGCCAATATCAACGATCCGGCGTTTTCGGGAAAAGCCGCCGAAACGCTCTTGGCACTCTTGACCCCCGACCCCTTCGATCTGACTCCCTAGCAAAGGACTTCAACCAATGACCCTCAAACGTGCAGATATCATTCGTCGGTTACGGGCACAAATTGCGACCGGCACCCCCATCGTCGGCACCGGCGCAGGCACGGGTATTTCCGCCAAATTTGCCGAGGTGGGCGGCTCGGACATGATCATCATCTATAACAGTGGACGCTATCGCATGGCAGGGCGGGGATCGCTGGCGGGGATGCTGCCCTATGGCGACGCCAATGCCATTGTGGTCGATATGGCGCGCGAAGTCCTGCCCATCGTCAAGCATACGCCCGTGCTGGCGGGGGTCTGTGGCACGGATCCGTTTCGACTCATGCCCGTTTTCCTCAAGCAACTGCAAGAAATGGGCTTTTCGGGCGTTCAAAATTTCCCTACAGTCGGTTTGATCGATGGCGTCTTCCGCGCCAATCTCGAAGCGACGGGCATGGGCTATGCTTTGGAGGTCGAGATGATCCGGCTTGCCCACCAACTTGACCTATTCACGTCGCCCTACGTCTTTGATGGCGACCAAGCGCGGGCGATGGCAGAAGCAGGGGCGGATCAATTGGTAGCGCACATGGGCTTGACGACGGCAGGCAGCATCGGCGCGGCGGTCGCCATGACGCTGGACGAGGCGATTGAGCGCACGCTGGCGATTGCCGCTGCCGGGCGCGCCGTCCGTCCCGATATCTTTGTGATCTGTCACGGTGGACCGTTTGATGAGCCGGAAAATGTCGGCACGGCATTGGCGCGGATGCCGGGCATTGACGGATTCTTCGGTGCTTCCAGCATCGAGCGCTTGCCTACCGAGCGCGCGATCACCCAACAAGTCCGCGACTTTAAGGCGCTGCCCCTCGCGCTGGCACCCTAACCCGTGACTACTCAGGTATAGAAACAGAATAAAATAAACAGAGAGGCATGAAGACGTGAAGAAAAAAAGGAAAATACCCCTCGAAACGTGGATGTAGGGGTGGATTAGGCGCATGTCAATCGTTTGTTAACATGAAGGTTCGCGCGCCGAATATCCACCCATTTGCCGCCAACGGTCATTTCTCCCTTTATTACCGACCGTTTTTCAGCCTGAGCAGT
>JBBRTY010000221.1:0-7312 GCA_038248285.1 Aggregatilineales bacterium | reverse complement strand
GACGCATGAAACCTGTCAGACGGATGATAACGGGTCAGGATGGGTATGTAGGGGCATGATATATCATGCCCCTACCGAGGATAAACCCATTGTGTGTTTTTGTGACCCTTTGTGAATATCGAGTACCCTCTCGTGCGTTGAACCTAGGGACGGTGCTGCTATTCACCCCAAATACAACGAACTCGAATCCACCATATAGCGGTGCCGACAGATGAAAGTGCCCGCCTTGCTGATCGTGACGACGCTATAGCCGGGCGCGACGCGACGGTCATTTTCGGTCTCTAGCTGACCGGGGTGGGCATGAATTTGATACCAACTGCTGAGCGCGCTGGTGTACAAAATGCCATCGACATAGGTATCGGCGTCTTGATGCACATGCCCGTGAAACACGCCTCGGATACGCGCCCGTGCGGGCACCAATGCCGCATGAAAATCGGCACCGTTTTCCATCCGCATAAAATCATCCCACCAGGGCACGCCGATGGGCAGCACATTGTGATGCACCGCCACCACGAGAGGGCGCGGATCGTGCGGGTCGGCTTGGGCGCGCAACCACGCCAGTTGCGCTTCGCTCACCCGACCGCGCGGCGGTTCGGCAGGGCGGTTGCTATCGATGCAAATCACCTGTACGCCCTTGACTTCAAAGGTATAGTCATACGGCTCGGTGGGGGACTCGATCCCCAACAAGTGGCGTTGCAGTCCGATCACACTGTCGTGATTGCCGGGTAGATAATGCACGGGGTAGGGGATACCATTCAGAATTTTCTTGGCAGCGGCATAGGCGGAATCCACCGGGTCATAGATGACATCCCCCGTATGCAGCACAAAATCAGGCGTGAACGGCAGAGAGCGCAACTGATGCACCAGCGCCCGTGCGCCGATCACTGGGGTATGGGGGGCACCGGGGATGTTGTAGCGTTCATCGTCGGAAATATGGGTATCGGTGATGTGGACAAACCGCAGCAGGATGTCGCTGGACATGGGGGTGATCCTTTGCGCATAAACAAGAAAACAAAAAACCAGCAAGCCCTTACACGGTCCGCATCGGGGGCGCATAATCGGCACGCTTGAGCGTGAAATAAGGCAGCACCTCGTCACGCCAGAGCGTCTCGCCCGTGCGGGTGAAGCCTAATTTCGTCAGCACATGCTTGGAGCCGAGATTGGTCTCATCCGTCACCGCGCAAATGAGTTCATGCGCGCCGCTCGCGAATGCCGCCGTCAAACAAGCATGTCCGGCTTCAGTGGCATAGCCTTTGCCCCATGATGTCGTACCATAGGCATAACCGAGTTCAAATTCTGGCAAATCCCGAATGAATACCCCAGCCTGCCCGACAAAGGCGCCATCAGCTCGGGCTTCGACGGCGAAAAAGCCAATGCCATGCCGTTCCCAATGCGCCGCGTGCCAATCGAGCATGGTTTTCACCGCCTCCAGTGAGCGGGGGACACCCCCCGGCAAGGTGCGCATCACGTCTGGATCGTTATAGATGGTGCGAAAATAAACGTCTAAATCAGCATGGGTGAAACGGCGCAACCGCAGCCGTGCGGTCAAAATTTCAGTCATGAGTGCCTTTCTGTCTGCCCCCCCTTGCCCAACGACCCGACCATTGAAAGAGGGGCACTCTATCCCCTAAAAATACACCGCACCAGAACAACATGCAAATGATGGAATCGACGCTATAATCTCATCATGCGAAAACTACTGCTATGCCTCATGATGCTGTCCTTTATGGCGTGTACGACCGATCCCGCGCCGGCGATTCCGACGTTGGCGGCATTGCCGTCTGCCACTCTTGCCCCGGCGACCGCGCTTCCGATCACGCGGACACCCGTCCCACCGACAGAAGTGGATCAGGCGGGGGTGGATACCCCAACCTTGACCGAGACGCCGACGACCACGGCAACCCCGTCACCGACCGTCACGCCGTCGATAACCCCGACGCTGACGCCGACCCTGACCGAGACGGCACTGCCAACGGCGACCCAAACCGCCAGCCTTGTGCCCAGTTTGACGATCACCAATACCATCACCGCCACGCCCACACTGACCCGCACCCCCACGCCTGATGTCGGCGTCTTGGGCGATTTGGTGATGTTGGCGGCGCGGGCGACGATCTTGCCGCCGGAACAGCTCTACAACCCACAAACGTTGACCGCTGTTTATTTCGCCGGACAAAATTATCAACTCACCCAGCTCGCCGGCACCGCCAACCCCTTCGCCGCCACGCTCGCGCCGACCGTCGGCGCGATCACTTGTCCGCTGCCCCTGCCCGGCACCCTTGCGACGGTGTTTTCGGCGGATGCTACGCTGACCCAAAGCGCGGGTTGTCCCTTGACCTCTGCCCCCTTTGGCACCACCACCGCCGTGCAAGCTTTTGAACGAGGCACCATGCTTTATCTGCAAGGCTCCCCCAACAGTATCTATATGCTGACCTTAGACGGACGGTTTCAACGGTTTGAGGATACGTGGTTATCGGGGGTCGATCCCGAAACCGGCGGCGAGAGCGCCCCACTCGGCTTGATCGTCCCCAAACGTGGGTTTGGCAAAGTTTGGCGCACCAACCCCAACGTGCAGGCATTGCTCGGTTGGGGCGTCAATGAAGAAGCGGGCGCGAACTCATCGGTGCTGTTGTTTGAACGCGGACGGGCGATCTCGCTGCCTCAACGGGGTGATTTGATCTTGCTGAGCGATGATCTAGGCGGCATCACGGGCACATGGCGGGCGCTGGCAGCGAGTTTCTAACGTTGGGGGCTGTGATCCAACGGGTGGCACTGCGGCTGTTTTTTGTCAGCTTGCTCTTGTGCTTTGGGGCGCTGATCGTGGGCGGGCAAACGCCGACGCTCCAATTTGTCGTTCATGATTCGACTTACGAATTGTGGTTAGTGGATGGCGGACGAGGGATGAGGGTCAACCTGACCAATACCCCCGGCGATGTGGCATTTGAAACTGAGCCAGCATGGTCGCACGATGGCAACCGCCTCGCTTATACGCGCTCGGAACCGCCCTCGTCACAGCGGCAGGTGCAAGAGAGCGGTTCGGTAATCTGTATCCGCGACTTTGGGGGCTGGACGACATGTTTGCCTCGGCTCAGTTATTGGGATCGATTGCCGCGCTGGTCGCCCGATGATAGCCGAATCGCTTTTCTCACGGTCGAAGCGACCTTGGCGGTCGCCCCCGCCGATGGTTCCGCCGCCGGACGGGTGATCTTAGACGATTACTATATCGTCGATTACGAGTGGCTGGTGGATGGACAGGGCTTCGATTTTATCGGTTCGCGCCTTGGTGAATTTCAACGGAACCGCTATCACTTTGATTTGACCACCGCCACCATCACGCAAACTGCTGCCGATGTGCGGGTGCTGATTAGTGCAGAAGCGCGCTTTAATCGTTATGATGTGCGTCCTTGACCGCAGCGCTCGCTTATCCTTATCTTTAGGAGTCCGTCCCCAATGACCTTTACCATTCGCCCGGCAGTGATCACAGATATCAACGGGATCGCCCGCGTCCATGTCGAAAGCTGGCAGACCACCTATGCCCACCTCTTGCCGTCCGACTACCTGCATGGCTTGTCCATTGAGGAACGGGCAGATATGTGGCGGGGCATTTTTTCCAGCTTCGCCACCCGTTCTCATCACATCGTAGCGGAGTCGTCCACTGGCGAGATCGTCGGATTCGCTAGTTATGGACCGGAGCGCGATGGCAATATCGTCTACTACTCGGAACTCTACGTGATCTATCTGCTGGAGAATTTTCAGCGGCAGGGCATCGGGCGGGCATTGGTACGCCATGCGCTGCGGGATCTCGTTGCCGATAAGTACCATAATATGATGGTGTGGGTACTGGAACAAAATCCGGCGGTCGAGTTTTACAAGACAATGGGCGGTGTTTTGGTGGAAGAACGCAAAATCACAATTGACAATATGCCCTTAAATGAATATGCCTATGGCTTCGATAATCTTGCCGGTCTGCTAAAAAAAGATGACGGATAACAGCACATCATGATCTATAATGTCGTTGTATCTGGTGATGTCATACTTAGTAATATGATGCCGTTTTTTTCGTTCTGTCGCCTATGATGATCGACATAACATGATGCCAGATGTAATCCGCGCGCTACTGGTAGATGATCACACTTATATTCATCAATTGGTTACCGCTTTGTTCGAATCGATCACGGACCGCCGTTAGTTCCGGGGGACACCCGGCAAGTAGCTCGTGAAAGCGAGAATCGCGATCGCTTGCTGTCAGTGACGTGGCTATTTGGAGCCGAAAGACTCGCCAGAGACACGACTCCACAAGAAGCCGCGCCGCTTTAGCGGTTGCGGAGTGTCACCCTTGTTGTATTGTACGCCTGTGCATTATCCTCTTTTATTCCACACCATCCTGCTCATCTCAAATGCCTATAGAGGCACACCTAAGGAGGCGACCTCAACTGATGCAAACCCCAATGACATTAGAAACCCAAATCGGGCAGATGTGCTTCGTCGGATTTGAAGGGCTGACCGCCCCTGACTATCTGCTCGAGTGGCTGCAAAGCGGGCGCATCGGCGGTGTGATCCTGTTCGCCCGCAATATCGAATCGCCCCAGCAAGTGGCAGCGCTCACTGATAGCCTCCAAACTGCCGCCCCCTATGGAGCGATCATCAGCATCGATCAAGAGGGCGGCACGGTGGCACGGCTGCGCGCAGGCTTCACCGAGATCCCCGGCGCGATGGCGCTCGCCAGCGCGCCTGACGCCGAAACGCATGTTGAAAATGCCTATGGGGTACTGGCGGCGGAGATGCGCGCCCTCGGCATTCATTGGGATTACGCCCCCGTCGTCGATCTCACCTACACCGCTGCCAACCCGTCGGTCGGCACCCGCTCGTTTGGCAACGATCCCGCCCGTGTCGGGGCATTGGCGGCGGCGGTCGTGCGGGGGTTGCAAGGGGGCGGGGTGGCGGCGTGCGCCAAACACTTTCCCGGTTTGGGGGATACTGCCATCGATACCCACCAAGCCCTGCCCGTCCTCGCCACACCGCTGGATCATCTCGTGAACGTTGACCTCGCCCCGTATCGCGCCGTCATCAACGCCGATATCGCCTCGATCATGATCACCCACACGGTGTTTTCGGCGCTCGACAACACCTACCCGGCCACGTTATCGCCACTCGTGGTGCGCCGTCTGCTGCGCGAAACGTTGGGCTATGACGGCGTGGTCTCGACCGATTGCATGGAGATGCGCGCCATCACTGAAGGCTTCGGCACGGGCGAAAGCGCCGTCTTGGCAGCACTAGCGGGCATTGACGCGATTTTGTTCTCGCACACCCATGAACGCCAAGTCGCCGTGTATGATGCCCTGCTGGCGGCGGCACAGTCTGAGCGCTTGCCGCTGCCAACCATTGCCGACGCCAATCGGCGGCTGACGGATTTTAAGGCGCGCTATCTGTTGCCGCGCGCCGATGTCCGCGGGGTGGCGTCGCCCCAACACCGTGCCCGCGCCCAAACTGCCGCCCGCGCGGGGATCGTCCTTGCGCGTGGGGGGGCGAGCCTCCCCTTGTCGCCCGATCAGACGGTGGGTGTGGTCGAATTCGCCTCGGTGCTGGAAAGTGGCATCGTCGAAGTGGGCGGCTTGACCGGTTTTGCCCAACGAGTGCGAGAACGTTTGCCCACTGCCGAGATCGTGATTTGGAGTGACAAGCACGCCGCCGCCGCCGAAGCCCTCGCTGACCGCGTAGACACGCTGATCATCGCCACCCGTAGCGCCCACCTGAACCCCGACCAACACGCCCACGCCGACCGCTTGATCGCACGGGCAGCGCGCGTGATTGTCGTCGCCCTGCGCAATCCCTATGATGCGGATCTGTTCCCAAGTGCAGACAGCATCGTTTGCACCAACGGCGATAGTGTCCCCTTGTTGCAAGCTGCCGTCGATCTGCTGATGGGCGATTTTGCCCCCACCGGAACCCTACCCATCCCCAGCGCAGTAGTAGGCAAGGAAGGGCTAAAATGATGATCCATAACGGCATCGATACCCTGATTCAGGGGGTTTATGCCCCCATCCGAGGACGACGCATCGGCTTATTTACCAATGCCAGCGCCACCACCGGCGACTTGATCCGCACCTTTGATGTTTTTCGCGCGGCACACGGGCATTATTTTCACCTTGAGGCGATCTTTACCCCCGAACACGGCTTAACAGCGGCGGTCGCTGACGGCGAAGCAGTGGCGTCGGAAGTCGATACCTGGACGGGTGCCCCAATTCATAGTTTGTATGGCGCGTCCTATGCCCCAACGCCGGCGATGTTGGCGGGGCTGGAGGCAATTGTCTGCGATATTCAAGACATTGGGGTGCGTTATTACACTTACTTATGGACAATCACCTATATCGTCGAAGCGGCGGGCGCAGCGGGCATCCCCGTCCTCATTCTGGATCGCCCCAATCCCTTGGGCGCGCGGATCGACGGCGCGATCTTGCAACCCGGCTATGAGTCGTTTGTGGGGCGCTTCCCGATTCCGGTGCAGCACGGCATGACCTTGGGTGAAATAGTCGGCATGTTCAATAGCCTGTGGAACCCCACCCCTGCCCGGCTTGAGGTTCTTCAATGCCGTGACAATCCCACTGGCGCGATCCGCGTGGGGCACTCGTGGGAAGATACTGGACTCGTGTTCGTGCCGACTTCGCCCGCAATGCCGCACCTGAGTACCGTGCGCCAGTATCCGGGGGCGTGCTTGGTCGAAGGTACCATCTTCAGCGAAGGACGCGGCACTGCCCTGCCGTTCGAGATCACCGGTGCGCCGTTTGTCGATGCCCGCAGTCTTGCCAAACGGTTGAACGCGCTGGAACTCGCGGGGGTGCGCTATCGCCCGCACAGTTTCCAACCAACCGCCAGCAAATTTGCGGGTGTGGTTTGTCACGGCGTACAAGCCCATCGGATCAGCGCGGAGTACCGCCCTTTGCTGGCATGGGTAGCGGTCATTCGCACCCTGCGCCAGATGTACCCGGATCAGTTTGGATGGAAAACCGAGACTTTTGACCGCTTGTATGGCAGTGCCGCCGGACGCGCCTTCATCGAGTCGGACGCGCCACTGGCGGAGATTGCCGAGGTGTGGGCGCGCGATGTGGCATTGTTTGCCGAGACGTGCGCGCCCTATCGGATATACGGCGATTAACGAATCAGGAGGGGGCGGACGGAAGGGCGGACGCATGAAACCTGTCAGACGGATGATAACGGGTCAGGATGGGTATGTAGGGGCATGATATATCATGCCCCTACCGAGGATAAACCCATTGTGTGTTTTTGTGACCCTTTGTGAATATCGAGTACCCTCTCG
>JBBRTY010000220.1:0-7312 GCA_038248285.1 Aggregatilineales bacterium | reverse complement strand
TAGCGGGGCGGTTACAACCCTAACGACAGATATTTCACTTCCAGATATTCATCAATGCCGACCGAGCCGCCTTCGCGCCCCAACCCACTTTGTTTGACGCCGCCAAAGGGTGCTTGTGCCACCGAAGGCAGGGCGTCGTTAGCACCGATGATCCCAAATTCCAGCCGTTCGGCGACGCGCAACACCCGGCTGACATCACGGGTATAGAAATACGCCGCTAATCCAAAAGTGGTAGCGTTGGCGCTAGCGATCACCGACTCTTCATCTTCAAACGGGATCAAAGGGGCGACCGGGCCAAATGTCTCTTCTTGTGTGATCAACATGGCGTCGGTCACGTCGGATAGCACCGTGGGCGACCAAAAGGTGCCGACGGGGTTCATTTCTGCCGCCAGCGCCGCCCCACCCACCAAAACCCGCGCTCCGTGCGCTTGGGCATCGGCGATATGCCGTTCCACTTTATCGCGGGCGGGCAGGTCGATCAGCGGACCGATCACGGTGTCGGGCAGCAAGCCGTTACTCACCTTCAAACGGGCGACTTCGGCGGAAAAAGCATCAGTGAAGCGGTCGTAAATGCCGCGCTGCACATAAATGCGATTGGCGCACACGCACGTTTGCCCGGCATTGCGGAACTTGGACGCAATGGCACCGCGCACCGCCGCCATCAGGTCGGCATCGTCAAAGACGATGAAGGGGGCATTGCCACCCAGTTCCAACGACAGCCGCTTGACAGTCGCCGCCGAGTTCTGGATCAGGATTTTGCCGACTTCGGTCGAGCCTGTGAACGAGACTTTGCGCACGCGGTCGTCCGCAAAAATGACGTTCGAGAACGAGATCGGGTCACTGGTGGGCACGATATTGACTACGCCGGGGGGAAACCCTGCCTCGATGAAAATATTGCCCAGTTCTAGTGCCGAGAGGGGCGTTTGTTCAGCGGGTTTGCACACCACCGTGCAGCCCGCTGCCAATGCCGGACCGAGTTTGCGCGTCAGCATCGCCGCCGGAAAGTTCCACGGGGTGATCAGCGCGCAGACGCCGACCGCTTGGCGCAGCACAAACAGTCGTTTATTGGCGACCGAGGCGGGGATGATCTGCCCATAGACGCGCTCCGCTTCGCCCGCAAACCACGTCAAGAAGCTGGCGGCATAGACGATCTCGCCACGCGACTCGGTCAGGGGCTTGCCTTGTTCTAAGGTCATAATGGTGGCGAGATGCTCTTTGCGTTCGTTCATCAGCGCTGCCGCCCGCCGCAACAAGTCAGCCCGTTGTCCTGCGGGTAGCGCGCTCCATGCGGGCAATGCCGCCGCCGCCGCATCCACCGCCGCGCGAGTCTCATCGGCACCAGCGTCGGCGATGGTCATCAACGTCTCGCCAGTCGCCGGATTGGTCACATCAAAAGTTGCACCTGACGCGGCGGACTGCCACCCATTGTTGATAAAGACACCATAGTGTTTATCGGCAAAAGTATCATGCGCGATCTGCGCAAAATCGAGTGTTTGCATCATTCAAATTTCCTTTCGAAAATTGGCAACTACAACAGCTACCCCTCATCCCCTGACCCCTTCTCCCACAAGAGGAAAAGGGGAGAAACGCGGTAGAAAGTCCCTCGCCCCTTGTGGGAGAGGGATTTAGGGTGAGGGCTGAGTAGTTACGAAAATTGAAATAACTATCAAGCATGATAATTCATACGGTGCCATTTTCCCAACTGGCGGAACCATAAAAAAAGGGGGCACCGCCGCTTGGCGATGCCCCCTTCGTAAAACTTCAGATCACGGTGCTATTATTCGTACAACAGCGAGAAGATTTCTTCATCATCGATGTTGGTCGCGTCGTAATAGTGGAATCCGGTGTCGATGATGGTGGGCAGTTCTTCACCCAAGATCGCCATGACAGCGGCTTCGACAGCACGATAGCCAATGCCGATGGGGTCTTGAGTGATCGCGCCGGCTTCGGCACCGCTACGGATGGCTTCCATCTGTTGCGCGCCAGAGTCGTAGCCAATGACCACGATGTCGGTGTTGCCCAATTCCACGACGGCATTCAAGACGCCGATGGCGGAACCTTCATTTGCGCCAAAGATACCTTTAATGTTGGGGTTCGACAAGATGATGGCTTTGGCGATGTCGGTAGAACGCAGTTGGTCGCCGCCGCCGTACTGAATATCGACGATGGTGACATCGGGATAAGCTTCTTCGATACGGTTACGGAAACCGTCCACACGGTCAATACCCGTGCGGCTGGTTTGATCATGGGCGACAATCGCCACTTCACCCGAACCACCGATGAGTTCCACCATCTTGTCCGCTGCCAACGCCGCCGCCGCGATGTTATCGGTCGCGGCAGTCGTCACGGGGATGTCGCTATCCACGCCGGAGTCGAAACCCACGACCGGAATGCCTTCTTCTTGGGCACGTTCCAACAAGGGGATCGCCGCTTGGCTGTCCAACGCTGCGAAGGCGATGGCTGCCGGACCGCGATCCAGCGCGGTCTGAAGCATTTCCATTTGCTTATCGACCATCGCTTCGGTTTCGGGACCTTCAAACGTAATTTCTACGCCACAATCTGCCGCTGCTTGTTCCGCGCCGAGGCGCACTGCCTGCCAGAATTGGTGCTGGAAGCCCTTCGAGATCAAGGGGATATACAGTCCCATTGCCGAAACTTCTGCTTGCACTTCGGGGGTGCAATAGCTTCGGCGGGAGTTTTCCATCATTTCGGCAGTGGCTTCAGGAGTAGCGTCTTGCGCGGATGCGGCGCTGGAGACCAACAGCATACCGCCCAACAGAATCCCAAACAGTTTTGTTGACTTCACTTTGAACTCCAATGGTTAAAATCTACAAGATACTCTAACGCTTATGTGCTTTGCATCAGCTCGCCAACATCGGAAACCGCGTTTTAAGACCCTCGGCTATCCTTTCGTTTGCTTACGATACCCCACCATTATCACTGATTTCTTTCGTTTCGGAAAGCGCTATTTGCGATCACTTTCCAGTTGAGATATCGCGCTCAGAGGGCACAATGGCTCCCCGTGCGCGTTATTTCCGACGACGGCGCAGGATGTCCAGATAGACGGCGAGGATCACAATCGCACCTGTGACCACCACTTGCCATTCCTGCGGCACGGACATGATGCGCAACCCGTTGGTCAGCACGCTCAGGACGAACGCCCCAATGACCGTGCCCAGCACAGTCCCCTCCCCGCCGCTCAGCGAGGTGCCGCCGATCACGACGGCGGCAATGGCGTCCAGTTCATACCCTTGTCCCAAGGCGGGTTGGGCGGAATTGAGGCGCGAGGCGATTACTACCCCCGCGACCCCCGCAAAGGTGCCACACACGGTGTAGACGGCGATCTTCCAGCGATCCACATTGACACCCGACAAACGGGTGGCTTCTTCATTGCTGCCGAGCGCGAAGGTATACCGACCCAACACCGTGCGCGCCAAGATCAAACCGGCGACGATTGCCGCGCCGAACATGATCACGACAGCGTTGGGGATGTTGAAACCGGGGATGATCCCCCCGATGAGGGAACCCGTCGCAATATCGCGAAAGCCGGGGGAGTCATTAAAATAGATCGGCTTTAAGCCGGAGATGATCAACGATAAACCTTTGGCGACATACATCATGCCCAGTGTGGCGATGAAGGGCGGGATTTTCATCTTGGCGATAATCACGCCGTTGATGAATCCTGCAAACGACCCCATGAGAATGCCGGCGAAGATGCCGAGCGGGACGGGCCACTGCCAATAGGTGACGAACACACCCGTCATCACGGCGGAAAAAGTCATGACCGTGCCGATAGACAGGTCAATGCCGCCGTTGATGATCACATAGGTGACGCCAATTGCCAAAATGCCGTTGACGGCGGTGGCAAGCAGGATGCCGACGATGTTGTTGAATTGCAAAAAGTTGGGTGATGCGACTGAGAAACCAATGAACAGAATAATGAGCGCCGCAAATGCCAAGACTTTTTGAGTGGCTTCTGCCGAAATAAGCGGGCGCGCCATTTTGGGCAGTTCGCCAGCGGGTGAAGCGATGTCAGTTCCCATAAAAACCCATTCTCACTGTTTGATAAAAACGGTTGCTAAAAATTAGAGATCGGGTGCGACCAGCGCATGACGCTGTGTCGCAAATTTCATAATGCCTTCTTGGGTGGCGTTTGCCATGCTCAGTTCGCCCGTGATGCGCCCCTCACACATGACGATCACGCGGTGACTCATGCGTAAAATTTCCGGCAGTTCGGACGAGATCATGATGATCGATTTTCCTTGTGCCGCCAATTCATTCAATAATTTGTAAATTTCGCTCTTCGCGCCGACATCAATACCGCGTGTTGGCTCATCGAAGATCAAAATTTCGGTGTCGGCGGTCAGCCATTTGGCGATGACCACTTTTTGTTGATTGCCCCCCGATAGATTTTTGACGCGCTGTTGTACGCTGGGGGTGCGAATATCGAGTTGTTTCACATAGTGTGTGGCGGTAGTGCGCATTTGGTTATCGTTGACGACCCCCAACATGCCTAAAAATTTATTGAAGGAGGCAAGAGCGACATTGGTCTGCACATCCATGCCGACATTTAGCCCATAACGCTTACGGTCTTCCGACAAATATCCGATGCCGTGCTTGACCGCATCACGCGGTTGGTGGATGTGTACCCGCTCCCCGTGAATATAAATTTCGCCGGAGTCGATAGGGTCAGCACCAAAGATGGCACGCGCCACTTCGGTACGTCCAGCACCCATCAAGCCTGCAAAGCCGAGAATTTCCCCTTTTTTCAGGTGAAAATTAATGTCTTTGAGGTCGCGCCCGCGATTCAAGTTGCGCACCTCCAGCACAATTTCGCCACTGGCGTTTTCGGGCAGTTCTTGCGCCGTCTGGTAGATGGTACGCCCCACCATCAAGCTGATGATCGTGTCGATCTTGGCTTCGGGAGTGTTCAACGTCTCGATATAACGCCCATCCCGCATGACGGTGATGCGATCCGAAATTTGCTTGAGTTCTTCGAGGCGGTGGCTGATGTAAACAATGCCGACGCCTTGCTCCCGCAAGTCACGAATCACGCGGAACAGCTCGTCGATCTCGGATTCGGTCAGCGCTGCCGTCGGCTCATCCATGATCAGCACTTGCGCATTGAGCGAAAGCGCTTTGGCGATTTCCACCATTTGCTGGCGCGCGACGGTGAGGTCCGTGACGCGCGTGCGGGGGTCAATCGTCAAGCGGAGCGACTCCAGCAAGGCTTTGCTTTGGGCGTTGATCGCTTGATCATCAAGTAGGAATGGTAGGGCGGCATTGCGCGGTTCGCGCCCAATGAAGATGTTTTGGGCGACGGTCAAATGGGGCATCAGGTTCAACTCTTGGTGGATCATGCTGATCCCCAAGTGTTGCGCAACGCGGGGGCTGGGAATATCGACTTCTTTACCGCGCAGCAAAATCTGTCCAGCATCTTTTTGGTAAACCCCCGCGATGATCTTCATCATTGTGGATTTACCAGCGCCGTTTTCGCCGACGAGGGCATGAACTTCACCCACGCGCAGTTCAAAATGACATTCGGATAGCGCATGAACACCGGGGAAAGACTTCTCCAACCCGGAGACGCTCAACAAGATATCGGGCATAAGTTTTTCTCGCCAAATAGAAATTAATTTTTCAGAAACCACATTCCCAGACCCATAGGCGGTTCATGGTAACGATACCATAACCCGCAATCCAAAGTCTGTCAACTTATTTTACTGGACAACGGTGGAAAAGGAAAGGAAAAATAAGGAAACGTAATCCTAAAAAGCGAATGATAGAAATACGGTAAATAATCCAATTATGCTAAAATAGCCTCATCCCTCGATGAACTACAAGCGAGATAATCCTATGGGCATTGATCTGACATCGCCTGCCATGCAGCAGGATCCGTATCCGAGCTATGCTGAAATGCGCCACCAACGCGAGTTCGTGCGGGTTAATCATCCGGTTTCTGGGAAAGATTTGCGTTTTATCACTCGCTATGATGATGTCTTGTTCGCCTTAAAAGACCCCCGTTTTGTGAACGACGGGCGCAAACTGCCGACATGGGATGATTGGACGAAGAAGTGGTATATCCCGACCGCGCTGAAAAGCTTTGTCGATAGCATGGCACTCGCTGATGAACCGGATCATACGCGCTTGCGTCGGTTGGTTCATAAAGCGTTTACGCCCACCATGATTCAGGCGTTGAGCGGGCGCATTGAACAACTGACGGATGAATTTTTGGACGCGGTAGCCCGTAAGCCGGTGGTCGATTTTGTCGACGAATTTAGCCTGCCCTTACCGCTGAATGTCATCGGCGACATGATGGGGGTCTCGCCGGAAGATCGCTGGAACTTCCGTAAATGGATGAGCAACACGATCACCGATGTTTCGCCCAAAGATATATTGGGGATCGTGCCTAAGATCCGCAATGCCATTGGCTTGGATGGCTTTTTGAAACGACTGGTCGCCGACCGCCGCGCCAACCCCAAAGACGATATGACGACCGCGTTGGTGCTGGCGGAAGACGCAGGGGAAACCTTGTCGGAATCCGAACTGATCTCCATGTTGTTCTTGCTCTTGTTTGCGGGGCACGAAACAACCGCCAATTTGTTGGCGGTGGGCACGCTGGCACTACTCCAAAACCCCGATCAACTGGCGCTCTTGAAGGCGAATCCGGCGTTGATCGACACCGCTATCGACGAGTTGCTGCGCTATACCAACCCGACTCAGCATATCGCTTTGCGCTACAACATCGAAGATATCGAAGTTGGCGGGCAGCCGATCCCCCAATACAGCACGCTGGTGCTGTGTATCGCAGCCGCCAATCGCGACGAAACCATCTTTGAGAACCCCGAAGTGTTAGACATCACCCGTACCCCCAATCGCCATATCGCTTTTGGGTTTGGCGTCCATTATTGTTTGGGCGCGCCGCTGGCACGACTGGAAGCGAAGATCGCCTTCACACGCTTGCTGGAACGTTTCCCGAACATGCAGCTTGCGACCCCAGTGGATCAACTGAAGTGGAAGGGTGCGCCGGCGTTGCGCGGGTTGAAGAAGTTGCCGTTGCGGATGAAGGGGTGAGACGTTACAACAAACACATATGGACAACCAAAATCGAAGGTGGCATCCGCTGGCTGAGTGATTATTATGCGGTTCAAGTTTATTATATAACAGGCATATCTTATGAAAATCATTGGTTTGATGTCCGGTACCTCAGCAGATGCCATTGACGCCGCCGTCTGCGAAATCAGCGGCGTGCCCCCGCTTTTGACCGCCGATATCGCCCATGCCATCACCTTTCCCTACCCAGAAGGGTTTC
>JBBRTY010000219.1:0-7328 GCA_038248285.1 Aggregatilineales bacterium | reverse complement strand
CTCACATTGTCCCCGCGCCGAATATCCGCCCTTTGAAACCCCACATTTCCCCCGGTACCATGACGAGCATATTTTGCACTAAAGTGAAATGCACCCGTCACACAATGACTTTCTTGACAACAATCCGTCCACGCGGTACTCTATAAATAGTTCATCTTGCGAACATGAAGTTCATTAAATGAATTATACTCAGTGAATCACAGATTTGATTATCCCCTCCCCATTGCATGTAGAGGAAGAGAGAACGGCTCACAACCGTTCTTAAAAGTCCCCTCTCTACGAAGTGGCGAGGGAATGCCGAGCGCGCTCGGACGGGGTGGGGATGTACTTTCGTGATTCACTGATACTAACTTTTTTGCTTGCTATTCTTGTATTGTCCGCGTTCGTGGGCGGCACCCAAGCGCCTCCCACAATGCCGCAGAGATGGGCTTAACCATGCCTTTGAGTGAGAATCGTTTTCTGAGACAGTTCAGTGGCTTTGGACAATCGTTCGCTCTCGGTCTCGAACAAAACGACAGCCTCCATCCCTTGTGGGAACCGCCGACCGTCACCAATGGCGGTGTTCAACCCGTCTTGGATTGGCTCCTCTCGGCTGCCCCTGATGCGCCCCGCGCCGCCACCCTCTTCGAGGCGCTCCATGCCGCTGCTGGCGAACCCGTGACCCATGTAGATGGCATAGCGCCCATCAGTAATCAGCAAATTTGGGCGGCGGGCGTCACCTACAAACGTAGCGAAGAAGCCCGCGAAGCCGAATCGAACAACAGCTCGGTCTATTCGCGCGTGTATCAGGCAGCCCGCCCCGAACTTTTTTTTAAGGGCATGGGCGATGATGTCGTCGCACTGGGCACCCCCGTCGGTATCCGCTTCGATGCCCACTGGTCCGTCCCCGAACCAGAACTGGTCGTCGTCCTCAATGCCCATCTGGAGGTCATCGGCTTCACTATCGGCAATGATATGAGTTCGCGCGATATCGAAGGCGAAAATCCCCTCTATTTGCCCCAAGCGAAAGTGTATGAACGGGCGTGTGCCCTCGGTCCGCGCATCTGGCTGCAACCGGGCGCGACCCAGTGGCCCGACCTCACCATTCGCATGACCATTGAGCGCGCCGGATCGCTCATCTTCAGCGGGGAAACCACGACAGCGGCGATCCACCGCCCCTTAAGCGAACTGATCGATTATCTAGGGCGCTGTAACACCTTCCGCAAAGGCGTGTTTTTGTTCAGCGGCACGGGCATCGTTCCGCCGGACTCGTTCACGCTCGAACAAGACGATAGGGTACGTATCGCCATTGATCCCATAGGCGAATTGGTCAATTCTGTGGATGTGATCCGCAACCGGAGCAAGACCGACTCGTAAAAGATGTCTTATTAATTATTGCCCCATCCGTAACCCTTGAAAGGGGGTGATGCCAAACAAACGTGCTGAGACAGTGGGTTAACTTGTTTAAATTTAATGCTAATCAGGAGGTACTTTGTCATGGATCTGAAAAAAGTAAGCCGTAGAGACTTCCTACGTGCGATTGCCAGTTCGGGCATGGTTGTCGCTGCATCCGCCGGAGGGGTTCAACTCGTATTCGCCCAAGACCCCACTGCGACTCCTGCCCCGACCAACACCCCCCTGCCTTTACCAGTCGGGCAAGCGGGCACCCTGACGGTGATTCACAAAACTGAATATTTTGAAGTCGTGCAGACCATCTTCCGCGAAGCCGTCGTCGAGTTTGCGGCACAAGAAGGCGTCGAACTGGATATTTCGACAGCGAATCCGGAATTATTCGGTGATTTCACCGCCAAGATGTTGGCGGCAGTCCAAGCTGGCAACCCGCCCGACCTCGGCTATCACGTCCTCAGCATCCCCCAAATGTATGCCCTCGACATTGTAGAAGATGTCAGTGATGTGGTGGAAGAAGCCATCCGTCTCTATGGCAACGTCGTGCCGGCAATTGCCGAGGCGAACGCCAAGATCGATGGCAAATGGTGGGCGGTACCCTATATCGCCGTGACCGGTCCTTGGTTTGCCCGTCGTGATATCTTCGAAGCCAAAGGCATTGACTTAGCCACCCTCGATACCTTGGATGCGCGCCGCGAAGCCGCACTCGCGGTGTCCGACCCGGACAACAATGTTTGGGGCTGGGGGCTGACCGTCAATCGTAGCGGGGACGGGCATGGTCTCATCATTGGCGTCATCCACTCCTTTGGCGGCAGCTTCACCGACGAAACCGGCTTGCGCGTCACCTTTAACACGCCCGAAACCGTCGCCGCCGTCGAATGGTTGACAGAGACCTATACCAGCGAACGCTTCCGCCCCATGCTCCCCCCCGGCGTCGAAAGCTGGACGGACACGAGCAACAACGAAGCCTACCTCGCCGGCACGATTGCCCTCACCGCCAACCAACCGAGCGTTTATGCCAAAGCGAAGGCAGACGGCAATCCAGTCTTTGAAAATACCGCCATCCTGCACCCCCCCAAGACCCTTGATGGGCGGTTGTTGGAAGCTGGAGCCAATGGTTGGCTGACGATTTTCAAAGGCGCACCCAATATCGCCCTCGCCAAGCGCTTGATGCTCCAACTGTTGGATCCGTCGGTTTTCACGCCGATGGCACAACAAGGCGGCGGGTTGTTCTTGCCCGCTTACGCCAGCCAATACACTGACGAATTGATCGCGGCGGATCCCAACTTTGAAGTGCTGCGGGATATTTTGTTCAACCCCGACCTGTATTATGGTCGGTCCCACCCTGCCCAGCCGAACGCGCTGATCGACGCCATTGACGGTGCCGGGATCACCAGCCAGATGATGGCGAATGCCATCAACGGCAGCATGACCCCGTCAGAAGCCGTTGCGGACGCGCACGCCAAGATTGTGCAAATCTTTGAAGAGGGTGGCGTTCCTCAATAATAAACGTGGGCGCATCAGCCCGACGGACGCGCAGCAAGCAAAAGGCTGCGCGTCCGCTGTGATCTGAGGTGCGCTCTGGTGAACCCGACCGCCAACACCCCCAATCCGCATCCCAGCGAATGAGAGCCATATGGACTATCGAGCTAATATAAAACCTCGTGCTTCCGCGTTTCAGCCCGCCGCCACGCGCCGCAAGTCGCGTGTGGATGCCCTGTTGGGGCGGGACTGGCGCATCGCCTTGCCGTTCGTCCTCCCGATTGTGGTGATCATGGGTGGGTTGATCCTCCTGCCGTTCGTCAACGCGATCTTGCTGAGCATGACCACCCGTTCGTTGATCACCCGAACTGAGCAATATGTGGGGCTGGCGAATTATGCCCGCTTGCTCCAAGACAGCGACTACTTCACCACCCTTAACAATACGCTGGTCTTCACCTTCGCCTCGGTCGCCATTAAATTCGTGGTCGGGATGGGGATCGCGCTGATTCTCAACACGCGCTTACCTATGCGCGGTCTGCTCAGCGCGCTCATGCTGCTACCTTGGATCGTGCCGGAAGTCGTGACCGCGCTGACATGGCGCAGCATTTACGATCCCGTTTTTGGTGGGCTAAATCCGATCCTGATGCAACTCGGTATCATCGATCACCGCGTCGCGTGGTTGTCCGAACCCGGCTTAGCGATGCCGAGCGTGATCGCCGTCAACGTCTGGAAAGGCATCCCGTTCTATACCATCCTTTTGCTTGCCGGACTGAAAGCCATTGACCGCGAACAATATGAAGCCGCCGAAGTGGACGGCGCGAGTGTGATCAAACGCTTTCAGCACATCACCCTGCCGGGCTTGCGCTATGTCATCATCACCACCTTACTACTTTCGTTTATCTCGACCTTTAACACTTTCGGCTTAATCTTTCTGATGACGGGCGGCGGACCAGGGGGCGCGACGCGCGTATTCTCGATCCTCGCTTACGAAAAGGCGATTGTGGGCTTGCGCTTTGGTCCGGGCACAGCGACTGCGCTCAGCGTGGCACCCTTCATGGCGCTACTCATCTTCGTGCTGGCGCGCTTGATGCGTCCTGAATCAAATAGTATGCAAGCGGAAAAGCGACCCGGTATCATCGAACGATTCTTAAAATTAGCGGACACCGGGATCGCCTTCCTCATTAATGTCGTCCTGTCGCCTTTTGAATGGGTGATCCAAACCCTTGACCGCCTGAGCAATGCGCTCTTGCCCCCCAATCAACGCAATGTCCGGCGGCTGAAACGTTCCCAAAGCGAGCGGATCGGCGTGGTGTCCCGTTTGCTGATGCTGCTGCCGGTGTTGATCTTCGTATTGTTTCCCTTTTACTGGATCATCAACACGTCCTTCAAAACCGACCTGCAAATCCAGCAGTTCACCTCGATCTATGCTCCCAACCCCTGGACGCTGGAGCAATATCGTTCGCTCTTGTTTGATACCCCCTTCGTGACGTGGTTTCGCAATACCGTCCTCGTCGCGACGAGCAGCACCATCCTTTCGGTGACGGTGGCGGCGTTGGCGGCTTACGCGCTGGCGCGGCTTAAATTTCGCGGCGCGGGCTTGCTGACGACCTTGTTGTTGGTCACGTATCTGTTGCCCGCCTCGCTCTTGTTCATCCCGCTCTATCGTATCTTGACCGATCTCGGGATCATCAACACCTATGCCGCGTTGATCTTGACGTATCCGACTTTTTTAATGCCCTTCGCGACATGGGTCTTGATCGGCTATTTCCGCTCGATCCCCGTCGAACTAGAAGAAGCGGCATTGATCGACGGTGCCAATCGGCTGATCGCCTTCTGGCGGATCACGCTGCCGCTGGCGGCTCCGGCATTGTTGTCGGTGACGCTGTTCGCCTTCACCAATGCTTGGAACGAATTTTTGTTTGCGTTTGTGTTCATCACCAGCGAAAGCTTAAAAACCTTGCCGGTCGGTTTGCAACTCTTGGTCTTCGGCGATATCTATCCCTGGGGGCAGCTCATGGCGGCATCGCTGCTGATGGCTATTCCGGTGGTGATCGTCTACATCTTTGCCCAACGCTTCTTGGTGCAAGGGTTAACATCAGGCGGCATTAAAGGCTGATGCCGCGCACTTTTTATTTTTAAGGGCACTCTTTTAGAGGCATCTAAAGAAAGGTTGATTGTGAAAATTACCGATGTTCAGGCGTGCGTCATCGGACGCCAAGAGGAACACAGCGGCGGGTGTGTGTGGACGTTCGTGCGTATTTATACCGACGAGGGCATCGTCGGCACGGGCGAAGCGAATTCGGGCGGACCCGGTTTTTCGGGCTTTGCCACCAAAGAAGCGATCTTGGCATTCAAGCACTTCTTGATCGGCGAAGACCCCTTCAATATCAATAAACTCTACGAAAAAATCCGCCGCAACGGGCGCTATGGCGGTTCGACGCACGCCCCGCTCATCTTCGCGCTGACCGCCATCGACAACGCCCTATACGATATCGTGGGCAAGGCGTTGGGCGTCCCCATCTATCAACTGTTGGGCGGCAAATTTCGCGATAAGATTCGCCTGTATGCCGACTTGCACGCGGGTGAAACGCACGATCCACAGGCATATGTCGATAAAGCCCTCGAAACCATCGCCATGGGCTTCACCGCCGTCAAATTTGATGTGGACAACGCCAGCCCCGACAAACTCGATCCCTATAATTGGACGGTCGGCGCGAAGGAAATGTCCTATGTTATCCGCTTGATCGAAGCCCTGCGCGCGGGCTTGGGCTACGAGATCGATCTCGCCATCGATTGTCACGGGCAATTTGACCTGCCCTCGGCGATCACACTCGCCCGCGCGGTCGAACCCTTGCGCTTGATGTGGCTGGAAGAACCGCTCCCGTCCGAGAACACCAGCGCCCTTGCCCAAGTGCGTGCCAGCAGCAGCACCGTGATTTGCTCCGGCGAAAATCACTATTCCCGCTTCGAGTTTCTCGAATTGTTTGAAGCCAAAGCGGTCGATATCATCATGCCCGACCTCGCCAAAGCGGGGGGCATCGCCGAAGGCAAGCGGATCGCCGACATTGCCGACGCGCACTATATCCCGATTGCCCCCCACAACGTCTCCTCCCCGCTCGGCATGATGGCGGCGTGTCATGTGATGGCGTCGGTGCCCAATTTCATGGTGTTGGAGTTACACGCGCTCGGTATCCCGTGGTGGAATGACCTGTGCGATGGGGACAAACCGTTCGTCGAAAATGGCTTCATGACCGTCAGCGAACGTCCCGGCATTGGCGTTGAGTTGAACGACGCGGTGGCAAAATCCTTGCTCTGGAATGGCGACACTTATTTCGATTGACTAATTGCCCCAATGGGGTAGATTCATGATTGAATTCGCTCTAGGCAAAGGAAAACTCATGACGACAACCACACAACCGCAAACGACCGCCGAATTGCAGGCACGTTGGCACAAGATTCGCGTTGCCAACATCTATGACACGCTCGACAAAATGGGCTATGGCAACCAGTGCCTAGACCTCGGCATCCGTCCGTTGTTCCCGCATCAACGCCTTGCCGGACAAGTGATCACCGCACAAGGCAGCGCCTATCCGGTCGGGGCGCATGAGCAAGGGACGGCATGGACGGGGGGCGGGGAAGACTTTTTTCAAAAACTGCGCACCATCATCGTGCCCGGCAACGTGGTCGTGGTCGAGTGTGGCGGCGAGCAATACGCCGGCAAATTTGGCGAGATGACCAGTTGGGCGCTCAAGCAAAGCGGCGCGACGGGTATTGTGCTTGATTCGTTCATCCGCGATTATCTCGGCTTGGAGATCATCCCCGATTTCTCGGTCTGCGCGCGCGGCACCTCCCCGATTGAATCGTCACAACGCTGGCGCATGAACGCCGTCAACGTCACCATCGGGATGCCCGGCACGCTGACCAGCCGCATCAAGGTCAATCCGGGTGATTGGATCGTCGGTGAAGCCGACGGCGTGATCGTGATCCCGCAAGAGATCGCGATGGAAGCGCTCGTGAAAGCCGAAGAGGTCGAGTATCGCGAACAAAAAATGCGCGAAGACTTCGCCGCTGGCATGAGCTTCGACGACGCCTTCAACAAATGGGGACGGGCGTAGACGCCGGTTCTCTGTAAATTTTGGTTACGCCCCTTCCAAAGGGTGACAAAAACACACAATGGGTTTATCCTCGGTAGGGGTATGATAGTTCATGCCCCTACATACCCATCCTGACCCGTTATCATCTTTCTGACAGGTTTCATGGTATTTATTCACCTATCCATGTGCTTAGGTTCAAAATCACGGATTTTGAGCATCAGAAACACGTAACTACACACCCCTCACCCAAAGCGAAGCGGCAATCCCTCTCCATAAGCGAAGCGGCGGGGCGAGGGACTTTCTACTGCGTTTCTCCCCTTCTCCAAAAGCGAAGCGACTGGGAGCAGGGGTCGGGGGATGAGGGGT
>JBBRTY010000218.1:0-7366 GCA_038248285.1 Aggregatilineales bacterium | reverse complement strand
CGAATCGCCGTCAAGGGCGTGCGTAATTCGTGCGAGACATCGGCGACGAAGCGTTGTTGTACGCTGAACAGATGCTCCAGTCGTTCCATAGTCGCATTAAAAACGGAGACCAACTGCCCCAACTCATCGGGGGGACCGTCCCAGTCGAGGCGGGTTTTTAGGTCATTGGCGGCGGTGATCTGGGCTGCCGAACGGGTGATCGCCTCAATCGGCATCAACACGCGGTCGGTGAGCAGTGCGCCCAATAACATCGACCCGACTAGGGCGATGCTGGTCGTCACCACCATGATCACGAGTAACCCTTGACTGGCGCTGTTGACGGCATCAAACGAAGTCGCCGCTTGGATGGCGATGCGCCAGCCGCGCACCTCGTAAGGCAAGGTCAGCACGCGCCAATCGCGATTGTTGACGTGGACGGTATTATAAAAATTGCCGACTTGCCCATCGCTCAGCGACTGTCCTTGGGCAGCGACGGTCAGCGCTTGTTCATCGAGAGACGCGCTATACGTGGATAGGTCGGTCGAAGCCTGCAACAAGCGGGGGGCAGTGCCTTCTACCCCGTCGTTATCCAACTGCCAGACTTGTACCACGACCCCGGAAGCGGCAAAAAAATCAAGGTCGCGCGGCAAAAAAATGGCGATCTGCGACACCTCGCCAAAGGCGCGGACTTCCTCGGCACGGCTATTTTTCCAAACCTGATCCGCCGTTTCAGCGAGGGTGTTGTCCACGCTTGTCACTAGTACCCAACGATTTACGGCGAACACCATCACCCCAAAAACGATGATGATGACCGCCAGTAACCCGGAGTACAACAGGATGAGCTTACTCCGAATGGTCATAAGGTAGGGGCAAGCAAGCGACGCACTGCGCGCTCCTCAGCATGAAGTCGGGGGGTGATGACAGGATCGCGCAGCGTCCGGTTGATCAAACGTCCTATTCCTCCTCGCGTAAGACGTACCCTACGCCGCGAACGGTATGCACCAACCGAGATTCATTTTCCTGCTCGGTCTTTTGGCGCAGATAACGCACATATACCTCGATAATGTTGCTTTCGCCGCCAAAGTCGTAGCCCCACACGCGGTCGAAGATCACGTCGCGCGTCAAGACTTGGCGCGGGTTACGCATGAATAGCTCCAGCAGTTCATACTCTTTCGCCGTCAAATCGATAGCGCGCTCTGCCCGATATGCCCGATGGGTGCCGGTATCGAGTGTCAAATCGGAAAAGCGGAGCATCTCCGGCTTGGATTGCGGTGCCGAACGGCGGAACAAGGCGCGGATGCGCGCCATCAACTCGTCGATCTCGAAAGGTTTGACGAGATAATCATCTGCGCCGGCATCTAGCCCTTGCACGCGATCTTTGAGGTCATCTTTAGCGGTCAACATCAAGATCAAGACATCGCTGGCAGCACGCAGCCGCTTGCATACCTCCAACCCATCCAGCCCGGGTAGCATCCAATCAAGGATGACCAAATCCGGCGGGTTATCGCGGGCGATGCCCAAACCCATTTGTCCGTCGCGCGCCACACTGACCCGATAGCCTTCATAGATCAATGCGCGTTCAACGAATTGGGCAATACGCCCTTCATCTTCAATTAATAAAATTCGTTCACCAGCCATAAGCTGTTTTCCTTGTGACGCAGGTAGAATCATCTACCTATTATAATGAAAAGGTTTAGAATATCCTAAGCACTCCCCCATACATTGGGTGAGAGATCGCTTTTGAGGGGCGTTTTGGGGGTATTTTTCGGTAAAATAGCCCAAGAACGGACGCCGACGTGCAAAAATCACACCCCGCCGTCCGTTCGGGATCGCAAGCGGGGCGGCTAGCTGGATGACCGACGCCCCCTGTGCGATCACAAGCCGAAGATTTGCACTGCTTTCGCCACGCTGTCCACCGGTTTGATGTTCACTTGCTCATCGATAATTTTGCCCGCTTCGTCGATCACCCAATGAGAGCGGATGACGCCTTCATATTCGTTGCCGTACATCTTCTTGACGCCCCATGCACCCCACGCGGCAAGGACAGTATGATCGATATCGCTGAGCAAGTCGTATTGCAGCCCTTCGGCTTGTTTCCACTTCAGTTGGTCTTTCGGTTCGTCGGGGCTGATGCCCAAGACGACGACATTGTTCGTCTCCAGCTTAGGAAATTGATCGCGAAAACCGCACGCTTGCGTGGTACAGCCGCTGGTGCCCGCTTTGGGATAGGCGAATAAGATGACGCGCTTGCCACGATAATCGCTCAGCTTAACGCTGACGCCATCTTGGTTTATGAGTTCAAAATCAGGTGCCTGCTCGCCGATTTTCGGCATAACTTGTTCTCCTCATGGCTGTTGTTGGGTAGGGACACGCCCATGCGCGTCGGACTATTTTCCCACAAAACAGAGATGGGCTTCGAGGCGAGACCCTTACCCCGCCGAGGTGGGCGCTTTTTCGAGCGCCGCCAACGCTTTGCGGACGCTCTCTTCGGGGCGGACGCCGATTTGCATGTCGATCACGATGCCGGTTTCGTCGAGCACCCAATAGGAGCGATTGGGGGACGGGATGCGGACGACGCCCACAAGCGGGATGCCCCACGCCCCATATGGCTCCAGCATGATATGCTTGGGGTCGGACAACAGATCATATTGCATCTTGCGTCCATCATGCCATTGTTTAAGATCGGCAATAGAGTCATTGTTGACCCCAAACACAACGGCGTTTTGTGTTTGAATGCGCGGAAACTCGTCGTTAAAGGCACATGCTTGGGCGGTACAACCGGGGGTGCCGGCTTTGGGGAAGGCAAAGAGAATCACTTTTTTGCCGCGAAACTTGCTCAACTGGATGGGATTGCCTTCTTGATTGACAAGTGTGAAATCGGGTGCTTGGTCGCCAATTTGGATCATATTGTGCTTTCGTGTTTATCTGTCGATACGAGCCAGTGCTTAGCCATTTAAGATACGAGACTTTCATGAGAAACCCTTAAGAAGACGCCAGATCGTGCTATCCTTCTAATCGATGTCTCACCAACGACTACAGACCCTTCTCGCTTTAAGCCCGCTCGTCTGCGCACTGTTCGTGCTGCTGGCGTTGTTCTTGCCGACCCTGCAAACCATTCCCAATGGTTCCGAAGACCCGACCATGATCGATGTGGGCGAGACTCAGATCGTCCTCAATGTGTGGGGGACATTGCACGCCACGGGTTACCCCTTGTTTGTGATTTTGGGCAGCGTCGGCGTCACCGTGTTGCGCGCCTTTAGCATCAGCGCGGCTACAGCGCCGGCGGTGGTGTCACTGGCATGGGGGGTAATGACCCTGATACTGATGTACGCGCTGGCGCTCAAAATCACAGGACGATCCTTACTCGCTGCCGGGGGCATCTTGTTGTTCGGGCTAACGCGCATGGTATGGTTACATCATGTCATCGCGGAAATCTACACCGCGACCTTGTTCGTCCTGATGCTGTTATTGGTCTTGGCATTGTGGGATCCGCCTGTGTACGGACGCCTGTATTGGCTGGCGTTTATCGGCGGGATCGGCGTGGCACATCACCGCACGTTGATCTTCGTGGCACCCGCGCTTGTGATCGCCGTCCTTCCCGACTTGTGGGTGCTGATCCGTCGGCGACCCGCGCACCTGCTCATCTTGCTGGCATTGGGTTTGCTGGGGTTGTTGCCCTATGCCTATCTGCTGTTGCGGGCACAAAGCGGGGCAGCGTGGGTGTATGGCGAACCGGGGACGTTGAGCGGCTTGTGGGATCAGTTCATCGGGGTTGAGGCGTCGCGCTTCATTGGGCTGCCATCGTCGCTGGACGCCGTGATCGCCAATGTGCGCATGGTCACGCAAACTATTTTCACAGAGGTGACGCCGATTGGGAGCTTGCTTGGGTTCGTCGGCTTGCTGGTTGGCATGTTCGACCAAGGGCACCACCTTGTGCGCCGTGCCGCACGCACCTTGCTGATCAGCGGGGGGGCGGCATTTTTGTTTCACTGCTTCTTTTACACCGACATCCTCGCCGCTTTGATCCTCGCGACGACGCTTAGCCTTGCCTTCGGATGGGTGTTGTTGGCGCATCGTGTATTGGAGGGCTTGCGAACCATGCCGCCGATCCGTATTGTTGCCGCCATAGTGATGGTCATCACGGCATTAGGGTTTGGTTTTGGGCTAGGGACGAACAATCAAGCCTCCATTGCGGCGCTCACCCGTGATCGCACTGGTATTGAGACGATCATACTGGCACAACATACCCCCCCGGGTTCCACCTTGATGTTGGCATGGGGTCCGCGCCATTTCGCCATCGGCTTCGCAAAATCGGTCTTGGGGACGCTGCCCGGCGTCGATCTGGTCGATCACAAAGCGGATTTTCAGACGTTGGTGGATCAAACCCGACTCGTGACCCCCGCTTTCACTTTCTATCGCCAACCCCAAAGCTGGTGGGAGGCGCAGATCGGGCGTCCCGTTTATCTATCCGCCGTCGCTCCCGATTTGGTGCAAATTGCCACCCAAGCGGAATACAGCAATAGTCCGCTTCCGGATTCGACGGAGGATGTCAAGGTGTTCTCGCATCGTAGCAACTGTGGCACCTCGGATATTATGTTAGAAGTGAATTGGCTGGCGGTTCGTCCGCCGGAACGTGATTTGAGTGTGTTCGTGCATTTGCTCGACTCGGCAGGGGCGGTGATCGCACAAGATGACCAAAGCGCGCCCGTCTATGGCTGGCGACCGCTGACGAGTTGGCTCGAAGGCGAGATCGTGCGCGATTTTTATGAATTGCCGCGCAGCCCAGAAGCCGACAGCATCCATTATGGGTTGTACACCCAACACGCGGATGGCTCCTTCGAGAACTTGCTGGAGGTCACTATTCCGGTAGACTGCACGCCGTGATCGGTTACAATCAAGGGCGTCGCTTAATACACCCCCTGAAACGAGGATGATCATGGAAAAATACGGGTATAAATTTTCTTTCGGACCGTGGAATATCCATACTGGCGCAGACCCTTTTGGTCCCCCTGTGCGCCCTATCGTCAATTTTGAACATAAATTAGAAGCTTATCAACGGCTCGGTTATGATGCGGTGCAGTTTCACGACGATGATGCCGTGCCTGATTTGGACGACAAGACCCCGGCGCAGATTGAACGGGAAGCGCTGGCGCTGAAACAGCGTTTGAGCGATATGGGCTTAGCCCCCGAGTTTGTCGCCCCGCGCTTGTGGGAACACCCGCTCACGATTGATGGCGCGTACACTGCCAACGATCCGGCGGCACGGGCGTATGCGCGCGAACGGTCGCTCAAGGCGCTGGATATCGCCCAATGCTTGGGTACCGATCTCATTGTGTTGTGGTTGGCGCGCGAGGGCACCTATCTGCGCGAGTCAAAAGATGCCGTCCGCGCTGTTGGGCAACTGGTGGAAGCGCTTGATGCGATGCTGGCATATGCCCCAACGATCCGCATCGCCATTGAACCGAAGCCCAACGAGCCTATGGACTTGGCGTACCTGCCGACGATTGGGCACGCCGTCGCGCTTGGTTTCAAGACCACTGATCCGAGGCGGGTGGGGGTGCTGGTGGAGTCAGCACATGCCATCCTTGCGGGGCTGGATCCCGCCGACGAGATGGCGTTCGGCTTGGCATATGATAAGTTGTGGAGTGTGCATCTGAATGATCAAAACGGGCTGAAGTATGATCAAGATCGCTCGTTTGGGTCGGTCAACTTGCGGCGAGCATTTGCGCAGGTGTTGGTGCTGGATGATCAGCGCTTTTATGAAAAAGGCATGGTCGGCATGGATGTGAAGGCGATCCGCACGCAAAAGGCGGAAGTTGCCGAAGCCCATCTCGCCAACAGCCTGACGATCTTCTTGCGATTGGTGGAGAAAGTCCGTTCGCTTGACCGCGCGGCGATGGCGGGTGCCATTGACGCCCGCGACTACGAAGCGTTGGATGCCCTGATCGTGGGGCATTTGTTGGACGGATAAGGCGCTTAGCTTAAGGGCAGCGTGAAGATGGTTTGATACGTGTGGGTCTCGACCAGCGCGATGCGATCCGCCACGGTGTGAAGCGGCAGTCGGATGTGGGTCGCCCAGCCCATGGCGCGGGGGATCTCTTCCGGCTTGATGCGTTCGGCAAGCGTTAAATGGGGCACCCAGTGGTTGGGGCGATAGAGCGACGAAATGCCGATGCCGTATTTGCTAAACAAGAGATCAAAGGTGTTGTGGGCGTGGAGGAGCTGCGCCGTCATGGTCACGCCCAAAAATAACACGGGGGCTGGATCCGTAAATAACCCGACATGGCTCAGTTCCAGCGCGAAAGAGGCGTGAAGGCGGGCGAACACCGTGAGCGCCGCCTCAAAGGATTTGGGGTTGATGTCGGTACATAATCCCAATGTGAGGTGGGGATCAACATGCTTGTCGATCATGGTGGTCGATAACCCCACTTGTGCCAGTTGAGTCCAGAGCGTTCGCACTGGGCGATCTCCATTGGGGGTCAACAATAAAATGACACCGTATGCCATCGGTCATGCCTTATCGTGATAGGGTGAAGCGCAGACGAAAGACTTTCCATTATAACGCGCAATTCAGAAGTCGGGCATGAGCGGGGTGGGTGGGTAGCTTGTTTTCGCAGTAAAATAGCAGGTGCAGCACCTTTTGATCATGTGCTTTGAGAGGATGCCCGATGTCAAAGTTTTATGACTCGATCACGGAACCTATCCGTGAGTTTATCGAAAAACAACAGATGTTTTTTGTCGCCTCCGCCCCGCTTGATCCCGACGGGCATGTCAATTTGTCCCCCAAAGGACTCGATTCGTTTCGGGTGCTTTCTGACCACCAAGTCGCCTACATCGATATGACCGGCAGCGGCAACGAGACCTCGGCACACCTGCGCGAAAATGGTCGGCTGACGTTTATGTTTTGTAGTTTCACCGGCAGCCCCAATATTTTGCGCTTGTATGGCACGGGGCGCACCGTCTTGCCGGATGACCCCGAGTGGGAGACGTTCGCCGCGCACTTCACGCTGCCCGTCGGTTTCCGCCAAATCATCGTGGCGGATATTCACAAGACGCAAGACTCGTGTGGCTATGCCGTGCCCTATTATGAGTTCAAGAGCGAACGCCAGACGCTCACCCAGTATTGGGACGCGAAAGGCGACGAGAAGAAGGCGACCTATCAGGCGGAAAAGAACGCCGCCAGCATCGATCACTTGCCGACAGCGTTGGGCATCAAACTGAGCCAAGAGGGGTAGCCGAATAGGGGCGGGCGCTGACCGAAGGTCAGCCGGATGATAACGGGTCAGGATGGGTATGTAGGGGCATGATATATCATGCCCCTACCGAGGATAAACCCATTGTGTGTTTTTGTGACCCTTTGTGAATATGGAGTACCATTTCATGCGTT
>JBBRTY010000217.1:0-7404 GCA_038248285.1 Aggregatilineales bacterium | reverse complement strand
GGGTCGCCCCTACAACAGCGGGTCTCGTAGGGGCAACCCAATGTGGTTGCCCGTGTTTTTCAACAAAATGCCGTTGCGCGCCCCTACAACAGCGGGTCTCGTAGGGGCGACCCAATGTGGTTGCCCGACTTTTTCAACAGAATCCCGTTGCGCGTCCCTACAACGGCGTGGTTTGTAGGGACACGAAGTGTACACGACACACAACGGGGTGTCCGCATTTTTAACAGAATCCAGAAGCGCGTCCCTACTTTTTTTGCACCGAAGTCGTTCGCGAGTGGAGCTATATTGTGTTGAAATACGTCTTGTTGGGGAGCTTAAACTATCAAGCGCTGACCGGCTACCAACTCAAGCAATGGGTGGATAGCGCCACCTCACATTTTTGGTATGCGCAAACCAGCCAAATTTATCGCACGTTGGATGCGCTGGAAAAAGACGGACTGCTGACGTCCGAAATTCAGGAACAAGAAGACCGCCCCGACCGTCGCCTCTATCACCTGACCGATGCCGGACGTGCCGATCTGAGGCGGTGGCTGGCACAACCGATGACCGAAATCGAGCCGACCAAAGATTCGCTGCTGGTGCGCTTATTCTTTTCGGCACAATTGGACAAAAACACCATCTTGACGCAACTACGGGTACAACGGGCGTTGCGCCAACAGCAATTGACTCTGTATAGCGGCGACATCAATGCCATGATCGCCGCTGGTGTCGAACACAATCCGCAACTGAAGCGCGATGCCTTGCTCTGGGATGCGACTCGGCGCTTGGGGGAGATGGGTGAGGAAGTGTATATCCGCTGGCTAGACGAAACTATCCAGCGGATTGAAGACGAGTTTTAACGCCGCACGCCTCACGGTTGCCGATTCATGATCTTGATGATCGCGTCTTTGAGTTCACTCTTGAGCTTCTCGAAGCCCGCGCCGGTATCGGTATAGGCGATGAAGCGTAAGGCGCGAATATCAAAGGGCATTTCTTCGGGCGTCTGCGTGATCACGATGGCGGGCTTGCCCAAGGTGTGGGCGATCCCTAATTCATCACCGCCAAAATGCCTCGCTCCTGTTTATTCATTCAATGCTCGCAACAACCCGCGAAACGCCAATTTATAATCGCCGCCAAAGTCAAAGCGGGGCGCACGCCGCAATAAATCAGGGGGCGCGTGCCCGTCGATCTGGGCGATCATGATGGGCTTGTGCTTCTGCCGGAAGAACTGCCACGCCGCGATCACATGAGCGACCCCCGCCGAGGGTGACGCGATCAAGACCATGCGCCCACATTCTTTAAGCGCCGGATGGGTGCCCCCCGCCCATTGCACGCCGTCGGGTTCCGCCTCGTGCAGCCAGTGCGCCATGCGCAAGCGTTCCAAGTCTGCCGACAACTGCAAGGCAAATTCGGAGTCATCGGCGGCATAATCGATATAGACCGAGTCCGGCGCGAGTTTGGCGCGGCGGGCTTTCGGCTCATTGATGTTGATCGCTTCTGGACGCGCCATCGCTTCGTGGGCAGGGGTGTTGCCCAAGCGAAAGACACTGCCGCCACAAATGGGGCAGTCGCCGCGCGTGGCGGGCATACTGCGGCGCGTCCAAACGGGGGTGGGGTTGTTCATCACCACCCGTTGACGGTCGCGGACGCAAAACG
Source organism: Aggregatilineales bacterium (assembly GCA_038248285.1). GTDB lineage: Bacteria > Chloroflexota > Anaerolineae > Aggregatilineales > Phototrophicaceae > Flexifilum. The sequence goes on along the minus strand of JBBRTY010000217.1, from coordinate 5,769 downwards.
CTTCCATTGCTTCGGGAGGGGGTTGTTCATCGCTCATGGGGAAATCGCCTTTCACAGTGCTGCATGTGGGCTAAAACGAGTTGATCGCATTGTAACCAGTTTTTGCTAACCGCGCCCGTTTTTTTCGTTGCCGCGCTTAAAATTGCCCGTCGCCTTCGCCAAGACCAACTGCGCCTCGGCTCCGTCCAAGCCGTCGATGCGGGCGAGGAACTTTTCGGCATCCTTGCCCGCCAGCGTCTTGATGTGTTTGCCCAACCAAGACAACATTATCCGCCCGTCTTTGGCGGCTTGATAGCTGAATATGTCGTCTTCGAGCTTGCCGCGTTTATCAATGGCGCTCATGGGGCATTTTCCTTTGGGATGATGGCAAAGCATGGTAATGAGAAGAACGAGAATCAGGGCGATCCGTTGGTGCGCGCCTCTAATAATGCCAGCACGCGCGCGTTGATCACAGCGGCGACCACTTGGTGTCCGGCGGGCGAAAGATGCGAATCGATGCTGCCGAAAAGAGGGGACGACTCTTGATAGGCTTCACGAAATGCTGGCAACACATCGACCAGTTCCACGCCGTTCTGCGCCGCTGCCTCGCCCAACAAACGCGCTGGTTGAGCAGAATCAAACTCTGACGGCGCAATTCCATATGCAGCGGCTAGGCGCTGCACCCCCGCGGGATCGACTTGATCGCGTGAAGGCAGCAAGACAAACACCATGGGCACCCCATAGCCCGTCGCATCCATCTGCATGATTCCCATGAACGCGCCATTCGCTTCCCAACGGGGATCGGTCGCGTTCGCGCGTAAGAGTACCTCGGGAACCGCACTGCGGCTCAACCCAAGCCGCGCCAGCAACAAACTCGCCCGATCTTTGAACAAGGTGAAAAGATGGGATGAGGCTTCCAAGCCGTTACTAATCGGTCTCAGCAGCGCGTTCTCAAGCTCGGACCGGCTGAGATCACGGGGCAACTGCAATGTGGGCGGGGGATTTGGATTGGCGGGGAAATGATCGAAAATCTGGAGCATGATGTCATTGCCAGTATATAAGAACACGAGGACGAGATCATAAGGCGTTCGGCTGAGTTGCCGCCGCAATTGAATGCGATACCGACTGAGATCAAAATTGGCACTGCTGGCGTTATCAATGGCGACCGTTTGGCTCAGCTCCGCGCTAAGGGCGCTTTCCAGCAAACCGATGAAGCTATCCTCATACTCAACTTGCATCGCCACCGTGAACGAGTCACCCATCGCCAGAATACGCATCGTGGGATCGATGGGTGGCAATGCCCCCACCCGAAAGCCGTTGTCATCGGTGATATACCGGGTATCGTTTTCGCCGGTATTCACAATAAGATCAAGGTTTGGCGCGGGAATTCGCCCTAACCCTTCATCGGGAATATAGATGTTGTCAAGGCGAATCAACTGCTGGGGGGCAAAAACACGAACGGTTACTTCCAGAACAAACGGTAGCACCAAAATGAAGAGCATCAGCTTGACGATAAAATGCCTGAGCATCGCCATTCCCCCTTAAAATTGAAAGTAAACGAAGTTTTGGACGACCCGCGTTGAGATCAATATGCCGAAAATGATGGCAATCAGGGCATAGTAAACCCCAAAGCGGAGCAAGGTGGGCACCTTTTGGAAAAGCGTGAATATGCCCCACTTGCTATCGATGCCATCGCTGATGATGAGCAATAGGATGAGTCCCAGCGATAACAAAAGCTGAGTGCTATAACCCTCAACGGTCGATCCATACACTTGTAACGAGGCGGCAAAATCGCCGCCGAAGTTGAATAGCTGGCTGATGATGTAACCGGCATCACTTAAGGTAGCGGCGCGGAAGAAAATCCAGGCGAAGGTGACCAAGAGAAAAGTGGTCACGACCTTGAAGATATCCGTCAGCGCGTGGCGCGGCACCAACTGAAGGCGGCGGGCATTGAGGACGCTTTCTACCCCCATATAGACGCCATGCAACAATCCCCAAATGATGAACGGGGCACTGGCACCATGCCATAAGCCGATCCCGCTCATGATGATCAGGTAGACACTGAACTCGACCACACGCGGGTAGCGGCGTTTGGTGCGGGTGAGGAGAAAGCGCGAGAGCGGGAAGAACAGGTATTCGCGGATCCAGGTCGTCAAACTGATGTGCCAGCGCCGCCAAAATTCCAGCACTGATTTTGATAAGTACGGCTGGCGAAAATTTTCAAACAAATCGAAGCCGAGGATGCGGGCGATGCCGCGCGCGATATCGGTATAACTGGAGAAATCGGCATAAATCTGAAATGCCAAGAAAAAGGTCGCCGTCAATAGGGTGAGTCCTTGGTGCGCTTGGGGCTGATCGTAGACCGCGTTGACATACAACGCCAACCGATCCGCGATCACCACTTTTTTGAAAGCGCCCCATAAGATCAAGCGTAGCCCCTCGACGATGCGGGTTTCGTTAAAGCGCACGGTCGCCTGCAATTGGGGGATGAGGTGCCCGGCGCGCTCAATCGGACCTGATGCAATATTGGGGAAAAAAGTGATGAAGGTGGCGAAGGTGAGCGCGTTTGCCTCCGGTTTGATCTTCTTGCGATGTACATCCATGATGTAGGCGATTTTGGTAAAGGTGTAAAACGACACCCCCAACGGCATCAAGATCGAAACGAAAAAGGGAATATAGACCACGCCCACAAGCGCCAGCAATCCGGCGAGGAGGTCATTCAAAAAGCCGACATACTTGAACAAAACCAAACTGGCGAGGTTTAAGGCTAGGCTGAGATAAAGCCAGCGGTTGCGCACCGCGTCCACTTCCGTGCCGCCGATGGCACGGGCGATCCCATAATCGACCAGTGTCAGCCCCACCAAGACGAGCGTATACAACGGGCTGCTGGCGGCATAAAACACCAAGCTGGCGATCAGGATATAGAGGAGTCGTCCTCGTTGGGGCACGAGGAAATACAAGGGCAGCACCACGAGACAAAAGAGGATGAACTCGACTGACAAAAAGGACATAAAAAGACCGCTCGCTTTCTGTTAAAGCTCCGCCATCGCCAGAAATTTCTCGCGATTTGCCGCCCGCGCGATCTTGCCACTGCTGGTCTTGATCAACCATTGGGCGGGGACGATCTCCACATAGCGCGCCGTGACATCGGTATTTTGCGCGATCACCGAGCGGATCGTGCGCGTCAAGGCAGTGCGCTCTTCATCATCATCCATCAAAGCGGCGCGATCCACTTCGACGACGACGGCAATATCTTCGGTGCCCAAGTTAGCGTTGACCACCCCAAAGGCGACGACGCGCCCCGCATGGATATCGGGCAGGGTGTTGAGTAAATTCTCGATATCTTGCGGATAGACATTTTTGCCGCCGACGATGATCAAATCTTTTTGGCGTCCGGTGATATATAACTCGTCGTCTGCCAGATAGCCCATATCGCCAGTGAGATACCACCCGTCGATCAACGCGCTCGCTGTCAAATCATCACGGTGATAGTAGCCACTCAACATCGAATCGCTCCGCAGCGCAATTTCGCCGACCTGACGTTCTGGCAGGGGGTGATTCTGTTTATCCACGATGCGCAGGGTACAGTTTGGGATCGCGACGCCGCACGAGACAAATTCGAGGCTCGGCAGATCGCTTTCGGCGGGCACAGGCATCGCCCAGCGCTCGTTCATCAAGCGCGCGCGATCTACCCGATCCACGCGGGGGGCAGCGCCCACTGCACTTTGGGTGACGGCGAAGGTGTTTTCTGCCATTGCATAACAGGTCATCAATGCCTCTTCCCGCAACTGATACGGGGCGAAACGGGCGGCAAACCCCCGTTGGCTTTCGGCATAGACGGGTTCTGAACAATTGATGACGCCCCGCAATGAGGACAGATCGATCCCGTTGAGCGCTTGATCGCGGATGCGGGTCGCCATAAAGTTGTAGGCGAAGTTGGGCAGCCAACACAAGGTGCCGCGATGGTGGGTGATCGCTTTGAGCAAATGTTGCGGTTCGCGCACCCAATAGAATGGGGACATCAGCACCAACGGGATACCCTGCAAAATGGGCAAGACAAACGCTGCGATCAGCCCCATGTCGTGATACAGCGGCAGCCAACTGACGATCACGTCGTTGGACTGTAGTTGGAGGGCGTGGCTATAGCTGGCGATTTGGTTGACGACGGCGCGATGCGAGAGCATGACTCCTTTTTGCAAGCCGGTGGTGCCGGAGGAATGTTGTAGAAAAGCAATCGTATCGGCATCGGGCAGGGAGCGCTCCAGATACACCGAAGGCTCACCACCCAAGGGCAAGGTCGCTTCATTGAGGATCGCCATTAGCGAGGGCAAGCCGGAGAGCTGGTCGCGCAGTGGTTTTTCCAGCGCTTCATACGTGATGACCGCGCGCACTTCCTCATGGGCGATCAATTGGCGCACGCTGTCAAAATAACGGTCATGATCGAGTTTCTCGGTCAAAAACGGGAAAATCGACGGGATCGCGCCGAGCAGCATCGCCCCCCAAAAGCTGTACAGCACTGACTCGCCATGCTGCAATACGGACACGATCAGGTCTTGGGGACGTACCCCGCTTGTTTCGAGAGCATGGGCATAGCGGGCGGCTTGCGTGAAGAACGCGCGATAACTCACCCTCGTTTCGCCCTGCGCATCGATCAAGATAACGGCAGTGCTTTCGGGCATATGCTCAGTCAACCAGCGCACTTGGTGGAGGAGTGTCTGGGGGCGATGAGCAAGGGTGATGGGGATTGGGGACATGATGAGCATTTTTCCTGTGGATTCGCGACAATACCCTAAAACATACCTATGTTACTTGATGTTGGGCGCGCGCAAAAGCCTAACATAACAATAACGGAGGTTCTTGAGCGAGAGCCGATGATTGAGAAATTGATCAGCTATTGTTATCATAAGATGATCTTTTGGTTAAATCTTGTTCGTGGGATGATAAATATGAGTGCATCGCAACCTCGCAATTTTCTCAGTATCGCCATCGAGCAGCATCTCGCAACGATGTTTAATGCCATTATGAACGGGAGCCTTCAAAGCAAAGAGGAAGCGCTCTCCCGACTCGAAAAATATAGTGCGCAAGCCGAAAAGATCAACGATACCCTGTTGCGGGGACGAATCTTTAGTGTGCGCGGTACTTTGCATTTAACCAATGGCGATCTCAGCCAAGCCGAGGGGTGCTATCGACAGGCACATAGTTTTTATGTAGAGGTAGGAAATATTGATCGCGCCTTTGGCATGGAGGGTAACCTCGGTTTGCTGCAACATCAGCGTGGGTTGTACGCCGAAGCCGTTCAATTGTTCTTGCACAGCATCGGACTACTCGCCGCTGATGATCCCAACCGCGCTCAAAAAATCAGCTTTACCCGGATCAATCTGGCACAGGCATATCTCGCACTGTTCGATTTCAAGGCGGCTTTGGTGACGCTGCAAGACTCGATCATGGACTATGCGATATCCTCAGTTATATCCGCGACTATGCCAATGACAGGGTTAGGGCTTTAGCCCGCCACAAGCCTCCCCGCTTCAGCGGGTGAGGTTAGGCGCTGTGCCAGCAAGCTGGCATTTCAACACGCTGGCATTCCAGCAAGCAGACTTACCAACGTGTTGGCACTGGCTTTAGCCGCAGTTTTGGGTTCAGCCCAAATGTCTTGCCAACTCAGATAGTCGTAACTATACTTTGTACAGTGGACGGTACCGTTCGCAAACTTGCCCATCGTGTGGCAATCGACACAAACCGCAGGGACGCATCTATCGATGCGCAAATAAAGATTGCGGCGCGATTGTT
>JBBRTY010000216.1:0-7425 GCA_038248285.1 Aggregatilineales bacterium | reverse complement strand
ACGGCGCGTCCGCTGCTATATTCCCGAAAACGGACGCCCCGTTGGTCGTCCCTACGGGGAGAATCGCGTTTTTGCGCGCTGGTCTGTTCAAAAATTAGAACAGCAGTCTAATATGACATTGGCGAACTACTCAGGTATAGAAACAGAAGAAAATAAATAGGGAGGCATGAAGACATGAAGAAAAACAGGAAAATATCCCTCAAAACGTGGATGTAGGGGTGGATTAGGCGCTTGTCAATCGTTCGTTAACATGAAAGTTCACGCGCCGAATATCCACCCATTTGCCGCCAACGGTCATTTCTCCCTTTATTACCGACCGTTTTTCAGCCTGAGCAGTTACCCCTTTTGTTTGTTTAGTCTAGGGTTGCCCATGGAGCAATTAAGACTGTTTGATTTTGTAGATACAGCACCGACTTCCAAATTACTCAATGGGTCCTATTTTCAGTCGATCCTAAGTACGCTTCAAATTGACTATGGTACCGGTTGGGCGGATCACTTTGGGTTGGCGTTGCGGCACTGGTTCCGACAAGTGAACCATCAGCCGATCAAAACCTTAAGCCTTTTCAGCGGGGGCGGTGGGCTAGATATCGGCTTTGCGGATGCCGGATTTCATAGCCTAGAGATGGTGGAAATTGAGAAAAAGTATATCAAAACTTTGGAAGCGAACGCCGCTTCCTCCAAAATATTTGCAGGTTCAAAACCTGTTTGCCAAGATATTTGTGATTATTTGCCCCCAAAAAACTTGCGAGTCGATTTTATTATCGGTGGTCCCCCATGCCAAACTTTTTCGGCTGCGGGGCGACGTGCCGCCGGTGTCTTGGGGACAACCGATCCACGAGGCACCTTGTTTGAAGAATATGTGCGCTTGCTCACCCTGTTAAAGCCCAAAGGCTTTTTGTTTGAAAATGTTTATGGCATGATGGGCGCTCAAGAAGGGGATGCTTGGGAGGCAGTGAAAGAGGCTTTTAAGTCAGCGGGTTATAGCATTCACTTTCGCATCTTAGATACTGCCGATTACGGCGTTCCTCAACATCGTGAACGCATCTTCATCGTTGGGCTGCGAGAAGGGGTAAATGAGGGAAAATATTTGTTTCCCCGTCCAACCCATGGTCCCGACTCGGAAGATGATGAGCCTTATTTTACGGCAGGTATGGCAGTCGCCGGGGCAGATGTTTCGGAGGCAACCGAGGGCTTAGGCGGGCAATATGGACATTTATTGGCGGAGATTCCCCCCGGCTTAAACTATAGCTTTTATACCGAAAAGATGGGGCATCCGCGCCCTATATTCGGATGGCGCTCAAAATTTTCAGATTTTCTCTATAAAGCCGATCCTGATGCACCAGTACGCACAATTAAGGCGCAGGGCGGACAATATACGGGACCTTTTAGCTGGGAAAATCGCCCCCTTACCGTGTCCGAATTTAAGCGCTTGCAAACTATCCCTGATGAATACCTGCTGGTTGGCACGCGCCAAGTGGGTATCGAACAAATCGGAAATTCGGTCCCTCCCCAAATGGCACGGATGTTGGCGCTCAGCATTTTGAACCAAGTCTTTGGGGTGGCATTGCCTTTTGAACTGCACTCTCTTGCACCCAGTGAACCTTTAGGGTTTCGGCAACGAAAACGGCAAAAATCGGGTGAATATGCCCAAAAAGCACAAGCGGCAATAGCGCTCATCCAAACGTATCCTGGCGAAGCACAAAGGGCTTCGCTCCTTCCCTCACAACAACAAGTGAGCCGCTACTTAACCCCCAATTTTGGTTGGTTTACCAGCCCCCGTGCCAATGCTGCAAGCGTTCGAGTTCATTTTCATCTGGACGAATCGGCTTGGAGAATCGATGCCCAAACCCTCGATCAGGATATAGCTTTCACGAATTGTTACGAGATGACCATCCGCCCCCATCTCCATGAACAATGGATGGTGCCAGTTGCGCGTGTCACCCTGACCGGAGGCGATTTTAGCGCGCAAACCTTTACCGCCTTATGGAAGGCATTTGAAGAAAAACTACTAGAAGTGATGGGCGTGGCTGATTTAATTCAACTGAGCGGTTACTATCAATATGCGCCTAAATTCTGGGTTGATTTTCGCTTTCACACGCCGTCTAGCAGTGTGATTTGGAATTTGCTGTCAGCGATTGTGCAAGGAAGCGGGGTGTCGAAACAACTAAGCGCGGATGCTTTTGGAACCCTTTTTGGTTTTGCCCCACAAGAGATACTCCCCATCTTTGAGCAATTACGCGCGATGGGCTACGAAGTGCGCAATCATCATACCAATCCCCAAATCACACCCGGTGATTATCTCATTCCTTATGCTTTTCCCACATTGACGCCGCGCAGTATTCAACTCAAAAAAAAGCTAAGAGTCCCTCATGAGTGATCCTCATTTACGTGTCTATCTTGATAAAAGCGAATTGGTTCATATAGACGGTCGAGTCGAGGTCTTTTTAGAAGGTGCGGCTGATGCCCAAAGCCAAGAGCGCTATCAAAAAATTCAACAGACGCTTAGGGCTGGTTTTCTTGAGAATCATATTCTGCAATGTCGCGATGGGATCGTCTCGCCAGATTTTAGTAGACTTTCCGGGCCCCAAATCGAATGGCTCGAAAAACTTGTTCATGCCATCAGCAGCGAAGTCGGGCGTGCGCTTGTAGGGCTGATAATCTTGCAGCTTTCGATCAAAGTGATAGAGCCACGCCAAAGTATTCGCTTGCATAAGGCAGGACGCAGCCAGAGAGATTTTTCTTGGCAAGATGGCGTTTCCATGCGATCCTTGACAAAAATTATGTCACCCCAGTGCTGCGTAAATATGATTTGGTGAAATTGAATGCCGATGGGTTTATGATGACGCGGAGTTTGGCTGAAAACTATCCTTATTCATGGGTCTATAAAGCCAAGCTTCGTGGGGCGCGAAATGAGTGGTTACTGCTTGTTGAGGATATTGAAGCGTCACGGATTAACACTGAACAAGCGCTTCTTTATGTGCTTTCTCAACTCCTAAATCAGGCGACACTCTTCAAAAAACTTGCAGAAGAAACAGTCATTGCGCTCGAAAATCGTTTAAGATCCCCTCTCCCTGATGCCAAAACATGGGTGGTCAGGATAATTACCCGTCACATGCGCGACTCGGGTTATGCCGCACGCATCATGGAAATTGCGATGCACTCTTTATTTCAAGCACTGCAATCCGTTGCTGCCTTGGGTTCATTAGAATTAGCCCCCCTATCCCAGATGCGTTCTGCCAACAAGAAACACGGTAATGTGGGGGATGTGGAATTATTGGAAAATGGAGAAATTATTGAATCATGGGATGCAAAATATGGAAAAACTTACCTGCGCGATGAATTAGAGGAACTTATAGATAAATTGCTAGATCAGCCTGCGCTGGCTATCGTCGGCTTTGTCACAAGCGATCCCCCTGATCATGGTGGCGAATTAGATCTGCGGATCCAAGAGATCGAGGATTTGGCAGATCTACGCCTCGAAATTATTGCTTTTTCAACATGGATCGATCATCAATTCAATCGTAGCCTCGTTTCTGAAGATATTCTCGCCAGAGCTTGGTTAATCGCATTTACCGAATCAATTGCGCAGCGCCGTCGTTGGATAGCTCCTATTGATGAGCCGTGCCAGCGCTGGTTGGAACTTTTGAAAATTTTACTCGATCTCGTCTAACGATTTTACCTTGAAGAGGAATAAACCTGATATGAAACAAATCCTGCCACAAATCAGCACCTTCACCAATTTGCTCATAGGGCGCGTCTATCTCCTCGAAGATGCCGACGGCTTGACTCTCGTCGATACGGGACTCGCCAGCGCGGGCACAAAAATTATCAAGCAACTCATCATCGCGGGACACAAACCCTCGGACGTGAAGCGTATCCTGATCACCCACGCCCATCTCGACCATGTCGGCTGTGTGGGCATGTTGCGCGCTGCGACGGGTGCCGAGGTCTGGTGCCATGCGCTCGAAAAGCCAGTGATCGAAGGCGTAATTTCGGTGCCCCGTCGGGAGAAAAAACCGCGCGTGGCGGAAAGTCACTTCGAGCCGACCCCGGTCGCGCGCACGCTCAGTGATGGCGAATTGCTGCCCATCTTGGGGGGCTTACAGGTGGTGTTCACGCCCGGTCATGCCCCCGGTCACCTATCATTTTGGCACCCCCAACGGCGCTTTTTGATCACGGGGGATGTCATCTTTTACATGTTCAACCGGATGACATTGCCGATGGCAATCGCGACCGTCGATATGGACGAGGATCGCCGCTCGATCCAAAAGATCCTCGACTTGCGCCCAGAGGCACTACTGTTCGGACACGGGGAACCGATGCTCACCAATGCCCTGCCGACTTTGCAAAAATTTGCGTCGCGCATCGGCATTCCCGCCTAAAACCAAGTGGCGGTGGGCACCCTCGCCGCCGCTTATGAATGGGCGCACCGAAAGCCGCGCACATAGCCTTTGTCTTCGGGGAAGCAACCGATTGTGACTATTTTTGTCGCTGATAGTAACTGCTCAGGCTGAAAAACGGTCGGTAATAAAGGGAGAAATGACCGTCGGCGGCAAATGGGCGGATATTCGGCGCGCGGACTTTCATGTTAACGAACGATTGACAAGCGCCTAATCCGCCCCTACATCCACGTTTCGAGGGGTATTTTCCTTTTTTCTTCACGTCTTCATGCCTCTCTGTTTATTTTATTCTGTTTCTATACCTGAGTAGTCACCGCTGATACCTCATTGATGAAAGGCGACGCCTACTCACGGTCTGCCGGGACCACTGCTGCGTCCCCCTTAACCACCCCCTTAACCGGCGCTATCAGATGCGCCGACGTTGGCATCGCTCAAATCCAAGCCAATATCGAAAGTGGCGCTATAACCGGCTTCGGTATCGTCTTCAAACGCCACCAAATCAAGCGTCAGCACATCGCCGTTTTCTCGGAAAATGCCCTCGTCCACATTCAAGGTATTGCGATAGCCACGCCCGGTATATGGGGCTTCTTCAAACACCAAGTCGCTGAGGTCTTCGGGGAAGAACAGTTGCGACGTGAACTCATAGCCCGCCATGTCGCCGGCGTCCGTGCGCACCTTAAAGTGGATATGCACCGTGCGCCCGCGATACCAACCGGGGTAGATGGTGATAAATTCGGCGCTGCCGCTTTCGTCCGTCACTTGATAGCCGCGCAGCCACATCTCATCCGCCGTGCCTTCACTATCCACGCCCGAATACACGCCCGCAGCATCGCAGTGCCAAATATCGACCTGTGCCCCTGCCAACGGCGCGCAGACGCCGCCCGTCACATCCGAGACGCGGAAGATCAACCGCAGGGGCAGCCCGGGCGTTACGCTGTCGTCGCTAGGGTCAATACGGATATCGGAGCGATTCAATGGTCCATCCACGAAATACGGACCTTCGGTCAGTTCGGGGCGCACCACACAGGCGGGCATAGCCGTTCCGGTCGCCGCGGGCGTTGGGGTCGTGGTGCTTTGCGCCGCCACAATCCGGGGGAGCGTGGTGCTGAAGAGCAAAAGCGCCCCGGTGCTGCCGAACAAAGTGAGCAGTTCGCGGCGATTTAGGACACGTCCCACTGGTTGATCGTCATTATGCAAATCTTGTGGTGCCATCGTCTGAATTCCTTATGGTTAATCGAGGTCATAGTGTGACTATAGCGCCAAATTGTTTAGAAATTTAGTAGAGGTTACCAACAGGGTGGTCGGCATTTTTCATGAGACCTATAAGGTGGAGGCGGGCGCGCACGAGAGCGTGTATGGCAACATGCCGCTGTTCGGTTTAGCCGCTGCCATGAGCCGCGTCCCGGCGGTCGGTCGGCGCGAGACGGCACGGCGGCGGATGGGGGGCAGGGTCAACGCACGAGAGGGTACTCGATATTCACAAAGGGTCACAAAAACACACAATGGGTTTATCCTCGGTAGGGGCATGATATATCATGCCCCTAAATACCCATCCTGACCCGTTATCATCCGTCTTACAGGTTTCATGCGTTTCATGTTTCATGCGTCCGCCCTTCGGATGGGGGGCGAGAGCGAGCCAGCCGTGCCTTCGCTGTAAGCGCTGGGTTTCAGAACAAAAATACACAAGAAAACAGGTTCAATGCTATACTGTTTTTTCAATCAGCAATGATAAAAACAGGATTATGGGATGGCACTCGCGAACTTTGAGTCAACACCAGTCGGACTGCCAGAGCCGACTCCACACGCCAATACAATTTATCACGGGGACAGCGAACAAGTTCTCAAAACTTTCGCGCCCGAAAGCGTCAATTTAATCGTCACGTCGCCCCCCTATGCCGATCAGCGTAAGAAAACGTATGGCGACATCGCGCCGGATGAATATGTCGATTGGTTCTTACCCATTTCGGCACAACTGTTGCGCGTCCTGAAGCCCGATGGTTCGTTTGTATTAAACATCAAGGAACGGGTGGTCAATGGCGAACGCCACACCTACGTCTTGGAACTCATCATCGCCATGCGCAAACAGGGGTGGTTATGGACCGAAGAATACTGCTGGCACAAGAAAAATTCGTATCCCGGCAAGTGGCCCAATCGTTTTCGCGATTCGTGGGAGCGGTGCTTGCACTTCACCAAGAAACGCCAATTTGCCATGTATCAAGAAGAAGTGATGGTGCCTGTAGGCGATTGGGCAACCAGTCGATTATCGACGCTCAGCGACGTGGATCAACAGCGGGATGAGTCGAAAGTCGGGAGCGGCTTCGGCAAAAATGTCTCTAACTGGGTGGGGCGCAGCAAAGTTTATCCGACCAATGTGTTGCACATGGCGACGGAATGCAATAATGTTGGTCACAGTGCCGCCTTTCCGGTCGATGTGCCAGCGTGGTTCATTAAGTTATTCAGCAAGCCCGGAGATTGGGTGTTTGATCCGTTTGCGGGATCAGGTTCGACCAATGTGGCGGCGAAACAATTAGGGCGCGTCCATGTGGGTATAGAAAAAGAAGCGCAGTATTGTGCAGTCGCAGCAATGCGCTTGAACAGCGGCGGCAAAAACGCGCCATGAAAATAGTTGACTACAACCCCCAAGAGCGCTATTCTCTCTTCGCAATATCCTTAAGCTGCATCAAATGAGGGGCAATTATGGGGTTTCGTAAGCCAGTTCAGTCGCTTGTCGTTTTGTTTTGTCTCGTGGGCAGCATGCTCCGCTCAAGGTGCTGACGGTCGCGATTCTCGAACCCGCCTGAACTACGCATGACCTGTTTGGGGATCACCCGCATAGGATACGATACTTGCACCCTTTGGGGCGGTGCCATTTTCCCAACCTCGCCATAGACGAACCGTGACAAAATGTTCGTTGCCCCCACCACATCCCGATGAACAATCGCGCCGCAATCTTTATTTGCGCATCAATAGATGCGTCCCTGCGGTTTGTGTCGATTGCCACACGATGGGCAAGTTTGCGAACGGT
>JBBRTY010000215.1:0-7454 GCA_038248285.1 Aggregatilineales bacterium | reverse complement strand
GGTGAGGGAAGGGCGGACGCATGAAACATGAAACCTGCCAGACGGATGATAACGGGTCAGGATGGGTATGTAAGGGCATGATATATCATGCCCCTACCGAGGATAAACCCATTGTGTGTTTTTGTGACCCTTTGTGAATATCGAGTACCCTCTCGTGCGTTGACCCTGGGGGGTGTGTAGTATGCTGTTTTTTGAGTACAGTAACTTACAAATAAAGGGATGGAATAAACTCTATGACGCAGCCGCCGTCCGTTTTTTACGATGCCTTCATCTCGTATTCCACCCGCGATGCCGAGTTCGTCACCGCCCTGCGCCTTGCCATTGAGCTGACGGGCAAGCGCGTGTGGCAGGATGTCAAAGAACTGGAACTGACCGCCGAATGGTGGGAACAAATTAAGCTCGGCATTCGTGTGTCCGACAATTTCCTGTTCGTCATCAGCCCACGCTCGCTTGCCTCGCCCATCTGCCATCTGGAAATGGAATATGCGCGCTCGCTCAACAAGCGCATCATCGCTGTGCGCCACGAATCGGCGGACCGCGAGACCAGTACACGGGCGATGGTCGAACGCATCCTGACGCAGAACTACCTTCAGGTGCTAACCAGCGGGCGCGATATGTTCGGCGTGGCTGGCGTCAACTGGGCGGCGCTGGATGCCGAGCAGAACATCAGCATTGCCAGCAAAGAGGACGTTTTGGAGAAGGTCGGTTCGCTTGTTGCCGCCTTCGACAAAGACCTCAACTACATTCGCCAGAGCAATTTACTGCTCAGCCGGGCGCACGAATGGGCTGATAATGACGGCAACGCCACCTATTTGCTTCGTGGTGCGGGGCTGTCGGCTGCGGAAGCGTGGCGCGACGCCGGCAAACAACCCGCCCCCACCCCGTTACATCGCGATTACATCACCGCCAGCCGCACAGCGCAGGACGCCGACGACCGCCTAAAAGTGGAACAGGAAACGCGCACCCGTCGCCTGCAACGGGTGACACTAGGCGCGGTACTCGCCGTAGTGGTGGCAATCGGCGCGGCGGGAGCAGCATCGTTCGTCGGGGTGAGCGCAACGAATACCGCAGCGACGGCAAACGCGCAAGCGGTGATCGCGGTGGGCGAAGCCGCCACAGCCACCCGGCAGTTAGCGACAGCGGAACAGGCGGTCGGCTTTGCGCAGGGCACGGCGACGCAAATTCCGCCCACGCTGACGCAGGCAGCAATCGAGCAGTCCACCGCTTTAGCACAAGCCGCCACAGCGATCCAACAGGTCGCCACAGCAGAGCAGGCGGTCGGCTTTGCACAGGGCACGGCGACGCAAATCCCGCCCACGCTGACACAGGCAGCAATCGAGCAGTCCAATGCCTTAGCACAAGCCGCTACAGCGATCCAACAGGTCGCGACGGCGGAGCAGGCGGTCGGTTTTGCACAGGGCACCGCGGCGCAGATTCCGCCCACGCTGACTCAGGCGGCATTAATCCAAAACATCGTAGAGAGCTTTGCAAACACGATGCTCCAAGATCGAGATGATCCTGCGGGTCAGCGTGCGGCAATGGCTGCGCTGATCGAGCGCTATCCGCGTCAGGCACTCGTATATCAGGTGAGTGGGTTAGTGCTTGCAGAACAGGGACTACTTGAGCAAGCCATCGCCGATTACGACCGCGCCCTTGACCTTGACCCGCAATATGTGGCGGTTTACTATAATCGGGGGAATACCTACTCCGAGATGAGCGAGTACCAAGCCGCCATTGCCGACTTCGACCGCGCCCTCGACCTCGACCCGCAATATGCGGCGGCGTACACCAATCGCGGGTTTGCCTACTTCAATCTGGGCGACTATCGAGCCGCCATCGCCGATCACGACCGTGCCATCGCCCTCGCCCCTCAGCTTGCGCAGGCGTACAACAATCGCGGGCTTGCCTACGCCGGTCTGGGTGACTACCAAGCCGCCATCGCCGACTTCGACGGTGCCATCGCCCTTGACCCGCAGCTTGCGCAGGCGTACACCAATCGTGGGCTTGCCTACGCCGGTCTGGGCGAGTACCAAGCCGCCATCGCCGATCACGACCGCGCCCTCGCCCTCGCCCCCCAAGATGCGGCGGCGTACACCAATCGCGCGAATGCCTACTTCAGTCTGGGCGACTATCAAGCCGCCATCGCCGATTACGACAGCGCCATCGCCCTTGACCCACAGATTGCGGTGGTGTACTTCAATCGCGGGAATGCCTACGCCAATCTGGGCGAGTACCAAGCCGCCATCCCCGATTTCAATCGTGCCATCGACCTCGACCCGCAGGATGCGGTCGCCTACATCGGTCGTGGGGTCGCGTATTATTTAAGTGCTCAATCTTCGGACACTCCTGAGGCTGACAGTGCCCAAGCACTCGCTGACTGGGAGGCAGCGGAACGCCTCGGCTTGACCTTGCCTCCAGCTATTCAGGATGCGAGGCGCGAAATGGAGGCATTACTCGGCAACCCGCCTACGCCCGCTGCCACGCCTACTGAGTCACCATAGGAAAAAAGGGTACTGCTCAGGTTGGAAAATGGGGAATAATAAAAGCGAAAATGATCGGCGGCGGTAAACGGGCGGACATACGGCGCGGGGACTCTCTTGTTAAGGAACGCTCCCCTAGCGCCTAATCCGCCCGTTTCATTTTCGCCACAATTCTTCTCGTGTGACGGGCTGGTTTCCAGCCGGAGCAGTTACGCTTATTCCGCAGCATCAGATCACACAAATTTAACGTCCCCATGTGCATAAGACGCGGTATGATCAGGGTGCTGTGTCCGGCGTTTTAGCGTGAAGGATGTGTCTGCCATGAGTACATCAGCACCCAAACCCACAGTCTCTCAAGCCCGCCCCGCCCCAAAACCCGCCTCACCTGCCCAAAGAGCAGCACCACCCCGCCAACGCAGCACCCTAAGCGTCGGCGTGATCGTGTTTCTCGGCTCCTTGCTGGGCACCTTGCTCGGTGTCGCGGCGGATTTTGGCGATGCCGCCGATACCTTTGAACGGTTGCGCCGTCTCACCTTTCCCGAACTGTGCATTGCGGGCAGCAACACCATCCTCGGTGACGGCATCGCCATGGCGCATGAATGGGCACGAAATTTTGAGGAGACCCATGATGTGCGCGTGCGCATCGATGGGGTGGGGTCGGTGCGCGGGGTGCAAAATGCCATCGCGGGCGATTGTGTCAATGTGCTGGCGATGTCCGAACCGATGACCGATTCGCAGTACCTCGGATTGACCAACGCTGGAGTCGGGCTGCAATGCGCTGCCGAGATCGGCTATGACGTGATCGCCTTCGTCACCCACAATACCAATCGCTTGCCCGCCGTCTTGTCGCGTGATTTGCGTGGGCTGCTGGTGGGCAGCACCCGTAATTGGGATGAGATCAACGGCGCGGATGAACCGGTACGGGTGCTTGCCCGCCCCGGCAGCGGCACCACCGAGTTCGTGCTGCAAGGCGTGGCGCGCTATGTCGATCCCAATATTTTTGATGATGAATACTTCCCGCCCAATAGCAACTACAGCGCGTGCAGCTCCAACGGCGACTGCCTTGACCGCACATTAAGTACCCCCGGCTCGCTCTATTGGGTCAGTTCGGCATGGATGCGCACCCAACCCGCCGAATATATCCGCGTATTGCCGGTGTTGCGCGGCGACGAAAGCCCGGTCAACCCCTTGACGGAAGATGTCAATCTGAACGAATATTACTCCCCGCTGATCCGCCCCTTGTATTTTTATGTTTTGGCGGGTGGCAGCACCAACCCGCAAACCCAAACGCTCGCTGCCGAGTTTTTAACCTATGTGCGTAGCGTGCAGGGGCAACAAATTTTAGAGAAGTATCACTTTTACACCTTTTTCAACCCGCCCAACGCGCGGGTGGTGACGATGCCCCCCGGTTTTGAGGAAGATGCAACGGGGCTGCGTCCAGTGTGCAAGGCTCCGTCATAGGGGGGTATCCGTCGCAGCCAATTAAGAAAGCAAAACACATGAACGATCAATTGAATGGACAACTCACCGACAGTTGGGTGATCCCCACCTATGCCCGTGAGCTTTTGTGGGTCGAAACCGACTCCGGTTGTGTGCGCACCGAGGGCAAAACGGGGCTGTTCACCTTGCCCGCGCCCGCCGACGTGGTGACGATCCGTTGGGGGGGCGAAGGCGGCGCGGTCTTGGCGCGGTTGTCATGGCGCGCCGATTCGTTGGGGTGGGATGGGGCGGTGCGCGTGGGCGGCTTCATTGACTCTATGCACATCACCGAGATCGACGCCTTAAAGGACTCGGCATTGGTGGTGCTGCATATGGGCGGGCAGCCGCTCAAACCGACGGCGGCACCCTATCCCGACGCCCGCCAGCGCCGCCGCTTGCCCTATGCCCGCCCCGATTATTACGAGGGCATCGACGACAGCCTCGACGAAACCCACACGACGTGGATTTTGCTGGACGATAGCCCGCTGGTCATGTTGGCGCAGGACGCGCTCGTCAGTAAATTGCGGGTGTGGTGCTTTGGGCGCTTGGCAGCGAACGAGAGCGGGTGGGGGGCATTTTTGGCATTGCCGTTGCTGCTGGAGGGGATCACGCTGTTTGGGGGGTAAAGAGCAGGGGTTAGGGGTTGGGGATTAGTAACGCAGTGGTCGAATCCTATCCATAGCACGCCGACTCCCAATCCCCGTCCTACAACGTTTTCATCGAGATCACATATTCCGCTGTGGCGGCGTTGGTCGCCAACGGCACATCATGCACATTGCAGATGCGTAGCAACGAGTTGATGTCCGGGTCGTGGGGATGCTTGCCCAACGGATCGATGAAGAAGAACACCGCCGCGATTTTGCCCACTGCCACCAATGCGGCGATCTGCGCATCGCCGCCCAGCGGACCGGACAGCATCCGCGTCACTGAAAGCTGGCAATGATCGATGATCATCTGTCCGGTCGTGCCCGTCGCGATCAGGTTGTATTGCACCAAAACATCCCGATGCGCACTGACGAAAGCGATCATGTCGTCTTTCTTGTTGTCGTGGGCGATGAGGGCGACGGTACGAGTCACTTCGGTCATGCGCTGATCTTCTTTCGCGTTGGGTTAGTTGCGGACGAAATAATTGGGTTGCCGACGCAGCCAAAATTGCCAACGGGGCGGCGGCGCAAAGCCATTGAGACGGTTGTTTAAGCTGATGGCTTCGCGGTAATGCCCTTCAAGCTGGCTCATGATGGCATCCCACGAATTGCGTTCGACCGCTGCCCGCGCTTGTACCGACAGCCGCCGCAAGAGCGCGCGGTCATCCCGCAAACGACGGGCGACGGCGGCGAAGGCGAACGGGTCGTCGGGGCAAATATACCCCGTTACCCCCTCTTGCACCAAATCCACGATCCCGCCCTGATCGATCACGACGGCGGGCAAGCCCGATGCTTGCGCCTCTTGCACCACCTGCCCAAACGTCTCTTTGGAGCCGGTGAACATGAAGACATCGGCGGCGGCATAGGCATTCGAGAGTTCATCCCCAAACAGATAGCCCGTGAAGTGGGTGTCGGTGCCCGCGAACAAGGTTTCGAGGTCGTCGCGCTTGGCACCATCGCCGATGATCGTCAACGCGACGCCGGGGGTGCGCGCCACTTCCAAGAGCAGATCGACGCGCTTTTCGTTCGCCAGCCGCCCCACATAGATGCACACGAGCGAGTCGGCGGGGCGTCCATTCAAGAGGCGGGCGCGCCATTCGGGGTGAAAGTTGCTGGGGTTGAATTGTTGATTATTGACCCCGCGCCCCCAGCGCCGTAAGCGCCGATAGCCGTGCGAGCGCAAGGTGCCCAGTGTGAAATTGGAGGGCACGAGGGTGAGATGGCAGCCATTATGCACAAAGCGTAGCCAATCGTTGATGATCGGGCTGAGCAGGGGATAGCCATAGGCTTCAAAGTAACCGGGCAAGTCGGTTTGATAATTGGCGATCACGGGGATGCGCATTTGCCGCCCGACGAACATGCCGCTGAACGACATCAGCGCCGGGCTGAACATGTGGATCATGTCCGGCTGAAACTCGGCGAGTTTTTGGGCGATCAACGGGTGCGGCACCGCCGCGCGGGTTTCGGGCACCTGTGGAAACCCAAACGAAGGGATGGGCACGACTTCGGCACCATGCACTTGGGTTGGGGCAATATCGGGCGCGAACACCAACACTTCGCGTCCGGTTTCTTGTAAATAACGGAGCGTGAGATACGCTGTTTTAGAGACGCCATCCACCTTGGGCAGAAACGCCTCGGCAAACAGAGCGACGCGCTTGACTTTCGCCCGTTCTATAGAGGCGTCGGGTGGGTGGAGGGCAGCTTCGCGCGCGAAGACGCGCTCAGCGTCCATTGGATCCCGGTGCGCAAGAGCTTCAAGTAAGTGGTTATGTGCCATCGTTTCCCTTCAACCGCTGTCCATCCATTCGCTAGGGAGTCGCGCAGGTCGGCGGCGGTGCTGCCCCGAAAACGGGTGATGCCGCTGCCGATGCTGCTAGGCATGTGGGCGTCGCTGTTCCCGACGAGCGTGATACCGCGATCTTGATAGACCCGTTGCGCCAGCCAATTACACCCCGGCGTGAATGCCCCAGCATTAAACACTTCGATTGCATCTATTTCAGAATTAATTAACCCCGCCGGATCAAAAAGGTGACGGCGGGCGGCGGCAAAGTCAATCGTCGGTTCGATGGGATGGGCGATAATCGCGATCCCGCCTTGCGCGTGGATGGCGGCGACCGTTTCTTTCAGCGAGAGCGCGCGCGGGATCGGCTGTGTGACCCACAACGCCAAGACATGCCCTTCACGGGTGGTCACTTCCAGCCCCGGCACGATCTCAAACGGGTAGCGGGCGCGGTGTTCGTATGCCCACAAGCTGGCGTCCAGCCGGTCATGGTCGGTGATGGCGATCACGTTGAGGTGGGTGTGTCGGGCAATGTGATCCAATACTTGGTGAACGGGGGCGATACCGTCACTGACATTGGTATGGATGTGCATGTCCGCACGTCCGGTCAACTGTTCTAGGTGCATCCACGACTCCTACAAAGCGTACAGGGCGATGGGCGGTTCAAGACGGCGGCGAATTCAGCGCGGGATCATGGACGAGGGTAGCACACGAACATCAAATTTGGGCTAAGGAATGAGCCTGTTGGGGATAACGAAGGTGGGGCGTTTCTTAATGTTTGGGGTTAGGGATAAACCCAAGGGCGGACGCATGAAACCTGCCATACGGATGATAACGGGTCAGGATGGGTATGTAGGGGCATGATATATCATGCCCCTACCTATCATGCCCCTACCGAGGATAAACCCATTGTGTGTTTTTGTGACCCTTTGTGGATATCGAGTACCATTTCATGGCGGTCTGCACGGGTAGGTGAATAAATACCATGAAACCCATCACACAGGTGATAACGGGTCAGGATGGGTATGTAGGGGCATGATATATCATGCCCCTACCTATCATGCCCATACC
>JBBRTY010000214.1:0-7484 GCA_038248285.1 Aggregatilineales bacterium | reverse complement strand
GCAGGGACGACCTTTGAGTTCCGCGCCCAAGTGCAGCGCAACATTGCCTCGGTCGATGCCGTTGAACTGCATCTCGCCTTCGACCCGGCACTATTGCAAGTCGAAGCGATCACGGCGGGGCGCTTTTTGCCTTATGTGCTGCAAAATAGTTTCGACAACACAGCGGGCACGATTGATTTTGCCGCTGGCGCGCTCGAAGAAATCCCCGCCGGACGTTTTAATACGGTGACGATTCGCTTTCGGGCATTGTTGCCATCCGAGGGGGTAACGCTGGCGGTTAATGACGCTAATGTCACCTTTGGCGGCGTGTCAGTGTACGGCGGCGCGACGGTGACGGGCGTCACAGTACGCTAAAGAAAAGACTCAGGCTGGAAAATGGTCGGTCATATAGAGGAAGATGATCGTCGGTGGCAAACGGGCGGACATACGGCGCGCTAACGTTCATGATTATAAAACGATCCGCAAGCGCCTAGTCCGCCCCCACGTACACGTTCGAGACGGTATTTTCTGGTTTTTCTTCACGATTTTGCGTCACTAGCCCTTATGCTTTTTTGGGGGTGACACGCCATGCCTTTAGGCTTGCCACCCCTCTAACATGTCTTTGACCGTCGCCAAGAACTGATCGCCCGCCGCGCCATCGACCACGCGGTGATCGAACGTCAGTGACACATACAAGCACGGGCGGATCGCCAACATGTCATTGCCGCCTGCGTCGGTGATCACCTTCACGCGCTTTTCAACCACGCCCACGCCCAAAATGCCCACTTGCGGCTGATTGATGATCGGCGTGGCGAATAAGCTACCGCTCACCCCATGATTGGTGATCGTGAAGGTGCCGCCGCTCACTTCATCGGGCTTGAGTGCTTTCGCCCGCGCCCGACTCGCCAAATCATTGACGGCACGCGCCATGCCGCTCAAGTTGAGGTCGCCCGCGTGCTTGATCACCGGCACGATCAAGCCTTCGTCTAGCGCGACCGCCACCCCGATGCGTTGTTCGTGGTGGATGAAAATGCCGTCGGTGCGCCACTCGGCATTCAACATCGGCACCGTTTTCAGCGCGGTGACGGTTGCCGCCATAAAATATGCCGTCAAGGTTAAATGGACACCCTGCTTGGCGAACTCGGCTTTGTGCGCCGCCCGATGCGCCATCACCGCCGATAGATCGACTTCAAAGACGGTGGTGACGTGGGGAGAGGTCTGCAATTTGCTGCGCACCATGTGTTCGGCAATGGCGCGCCGCATCGGGGATAGTTTGATCAGTTCCCCCACCTCGTCGGCATGAGCGCCCGCAGCGATAGGCGCGTCTGCTCGCTTAACAATAGGCACACTGGCAATAGGGACGGCATGGGTTGGCGCAACGACCGATGCGCTGTAATCGACGGTCGGCTTGAAGAGATCGGCACCCTCAATCGGTTGATCCCAAGGATCGACCGCGCTCACGGGATTCGCCGCCGGCGTTGCCTCCAGATACGCCTCAACATCTTTTTTCGTGATCCGTCCAGCGCGCCCGCTACCCCTAATCAGCGCGAGATCGAGGCGATGTTCTGCCGCCATGCGCGCCACGACGGGCGTTACATGTCCGGTATAAGCGGCACCATTTCCCAAAGCAGGGGCATGTGCAATAGCGGGTGCAGTTTCGGGCGGGGCGCTGGCAGGGGTGCCATTCATGGGGATGGTGATCCCCTCGTCAGCACTGCCGATCAAGGCGATCACCGTCCCGCGTTCGACCGTCTCCCCCTCGCCGATCAAGATGCTCAAGATGATCCCATCAGCAGGGGATGGGATCTCGGTATCGACTTTATCTGTGCTGACTTCCAGCAGCGGTTCATAGGCTTCTACGCGGTCGCCCACCTGTTTCAGCCAACGGCTGACGGTGCCTTCGACGACGCTTTCCCCCAATTGGGGCATGATCACTTGGGTTGGCATAATATGGACTCCTCAGCCACAGGCGGGCGCTGGCTAGTATTCGGCAAGGTCGCGGATGGCAGCGGCGATGCTCTGCGGATTGGGCATGTAAAATTCCTGCATGGCGTGGGCATAGGGCACCCCCGGCACATCAGGAGCCGCTAACCGTTTGATCGGCGCGTCCAGATGTTCAAAAGCTTCGTCGGCGATGATCGCGGCGACTTCTGCCCCAAAGCCCATCGTCAGATTGTCCTCATACACGATCAAGACCTTGCCCGTCTTTTTGACGGAGGTCAGGATCGCCGCTTTGTCGAGCGGCAGTAGCGTCCGCAAATCGATGACTTCAGCGTCAATGCCGTTTTCGGTGGCGACGATCTCAGCAGCTTTTTCGCTGTAATGCGCCATCATGCCATAGGCGATCACGGTCAAATCGCGTCCGGCGCGGGCGAGGCGGGCTTCGCCTAGTGGAACGGTATAGTCTCCATCGGGCACTTCGCCTTTGATCGCACGGTAGCCTTTTTTCGGCTCGAAGAACAACACCGGATTCGGGTCGCGCACGGCGCTCTTGAGCAACCCTTTGGCGTCATAGGGCGTAGACGGGATGACCACCTTCAAGCCCGGCACATGGGCAAAAAATGCCTCCACGCTTTGGCTATGGTACAGCCCACCCGCGACGCCGCCACCATAGGGAGCGCGGATCGTCAAGGGCACGCGCCACTGCCCATTAGAACGGTAGTAGAAGCGTGCCGCCTCGTTCACAATTTGATTGAAGGCGGGGTGGATAAAATCGGCGAATTGAATTTCGCAAATCGGGCGCAGTTCCGCCAACGCCGCGCCGATGCCGACCGCGACGATACTGAGTTCTGCCAGCGGCGAATCGATCACTCGCGTTGCCCCGTATTTTTCCAAGAGGCTTTGGGTGGCACGGAAAACGCCGCCGCGCAACCCGACATCTTCCCCCGTGATGAAGACCCGTGGATCCCGCGCCATTTCTTCATCCATCGCGATCCGAATCGCATCAATCAAGGTCATCACTGTCATGATGGGGTCGCCTCGTGGGGGAAAGCTTCGGGATCAAGCGGGGCATAGACCGCGCCTAAAGCATCTTCTGGTTCTGGGGAAGGGGCGGCTTCGGCGGCGGCTTGGGCGGCATCGACCTCGGCACGGGCGCGGCGATCCATCGTATCGGCGGCATCGGTCGTCAAGACGCCTTCTGCCATCAGCACTTCGCGGAAGCGCAAAATGGGATCGCGCAGTTTCCAACTCGCGACTTCCTCACGGCTGCGATAACTGCGGTCGTCGTCATCGGACGAGTGTGGCACGATGCGATAGGTCTTCGCTTCTACCAGTGTTGCCCCGTCTCCGTTGTAGGCGCGCTCGACCGCCACCTTCATGACGGCATAGACCGCCAAAATATCATTGCCATCGACAACCACCCCCGCTATGCCATAGCCCGCCGCCCGATCCGCGACGTTCGCAATTGCCATTTGGGACTCGACGGGCACACTGATGGCATAGGCATTGTTCTGGACGAGGCAAATGAACGGCAGTTTATGCACCCCTGCCCAATTCATCCCCTCGTGCCATTCACCTTGACTGGTGGAGCCTTCGCCCAAACAAGTCAAGGCAAGGCGGGGTTGGCTCGCATCATGGCGATCCACTAGCCCGTTTTGCTGGCGATACTTAATCGCAAACGCCAAGCCTGCCGCTTGGGGCACTTGGGTTGCCACCGGCGCGGAACCGCTGATGATGTTGAGGTGTTTGGCTCCAAAATGGCTGGGCATCTGGCGGGCGTTGCTCGAATATTCCCCGGTTTTGGCATACAAACTCATCATGAAATCGGTCGGGGTGATGCCCACCGCGAGGCAGAGTGCCAAGTCGCGATAGTAGGGATGCACATAATCGACCCCCCGATGAATGGCAAAGGCTGCGCCGACTTGGGTCGCCTCTTGCCCCATTGCGCTGATGTGAAAGGCGATTTTGCTCTGTCGATGGAGTGCCCATGCGCGCTCGTCCACTTTGCGGCTTAGCAGCATCATCCAATACATCGATAACAGGGTTTGCTCATCCAGATGTGCCAACACCTGGGGAAGGGCATTTGTCGTCATTAAGACTCCTTCAAATTTGCTGGCTAAAATTTCTGTTTAACAAAATTCCCGAAACACATTAAAACCAAATAGGCGTTCATTAAAACGAGTTGGTTAGAATATTCCTACTTTTTGTGAGATAAACACATAGCAATCTTACCCCTCATTCAGGTATTGTAGCATTATGCCTAAATTTATCAATTAAAGAGTGTGCAAATTGCATAATTTGTACAGAAATATGCCATGTGCGCTGAAGATATTTTTGTAGAGAACGCCACAGGGAGCGTGATAAAACTTGTGAAAATAAGTTTGTATAGGGTCGATTTCCGAAGACATTGTGAAATTGTTGTGATCCTGCTTGAAAGTTTTGTTATAATCCATAGCAATACACTGTTGGATTTATTTTTGGAAGAATGATATGTCTGATTACACGCGGGAACAATTTGCCGATGAGGTGCGTGTCAATCGCCTCAATAGCCTTATTCGATGGACATTGATCGGCTGTCTCTTTGCTCTGTTTATGCTGCTCAATATTGGCTTAATATTCCGCTATGATATCGTTAGTGCCCTGATCCCTATTGGGATCATGCTCGGTATCACCCTGACCGCCAACAGCTTAAAAAATGACTCGCCGTACAATACGACTGCCGGATTTTTTGTGGTGGGCGCGTTTGTCGCGATTGCTGCGGGGCTATGGGTGTCTAGTGCCGAAGCCGCGCTGATTGTCCCCTTTATTCTGCCTGTGTTGGTCTTTATTGTCGGCACGTTGTTCCCCCCTACTCAAGCCTTTGTCGCTGCGTTTTTAGCCGCTGCCATCATCATGCTGGTGCCGGTGCTTCGTCAAACGGGGCTTGTCCTCGGTTGGATGAACGCCAGCGCCATCTTGCTGTCTTTTGTCGCTGCGGGCATCGCGGCATTGGTCACTGCCGACCTCTACCAAATCGCTGAGTGGGCGACTTTTAACTATGCGCGTGAGCGCCGCGTTGCTGGGGAGTTGTTTGAGAACCGCGCGGAGCTAGAACGAAGCCTTGCCCGCACCCGCGCACTGGGTGACCGTCTGCAAGAGACCAATTTGGCGCTGGATGGTGCCCGTGCCGCCGCCGAAGAAGCCAAACATTTTCGCGGTCAGTTCCTTGCCAACATGAGCCACGAATTGCGCACACCGTTGAACGCGATCATCGGTTTCAGCGAGACGATGCTCAAATTTCCGGCGATGTATGATGGCATCAAACTACCGCAAACCTACGAGGTCGATCTCAACCAAATTTACACCAGCGGTCAGGAACTCCTCAAATTGATCAATGACATTCTTGACCTCTCCAAAGTGGATGCGGGCAAGCTGGATGTGCGTATCAGCGCCTTCGACTTGCCGCCGCTGATCGCCCATGTCACCCGCACCGCCAACGGCTTGGTCTCCCAAAAACCGGTGAAGATCATCAATGAAGTGCCCGATGATCTGCCCCACGTGATTGCCGACGACTCGCGCGTGCGTCAAGTGTTGTTCAACCTGTACAGCAACGCCGCCAAGTTTACCGAAGAGGGCACCATCACGGTGCGCGCAAAAGTCTTCCCAGAGACTGTCGAAGTCAGCATGACGGATACAGGTAGCGGCATCCCGCCCCAATTTCATGAACTCATCTTTGAAGAGTTCAAACAGGCTGAAACCGAAGGGCGCGATCCGCGCTCCGGTGCGGGGCTGGGTTTGGCAATTTCCCGTCAACTGTTGCGCTTGATGGATGGCGAAATTTGGGTGGAAAGCGAACCGGGCAAAGGCAGCACCTTCACCTTCCGGTTGCCCCGCGCCTCAGTTTTTGAAATGGTGCCCGCAATGTCTGAGCGTATGCTCGAAAATTCTTAGTCATTACTTTATATTTAGGAGGGGGCAATGTCTGCCCAAAGCATCATGAGAATAATGTATGTTGAGGATAACCCGGCAAATATTTCCCTAGTGCAGCGCATCGCCCGTATGGGTGGACATCAAGTGATCAGTTACTCCAACGGCGAAGCGGCATTGCGCAGCTTTGACAATGATAACCCCGACTTGATCTTCATGGATGTTCAAATCGAAGGCAAGCTCACGGGGTTGGATGTCGTGCGCGCCTTGCGTGGACGGGGTGTCTCTAAGCCCATTATCGCCGTCACTGCCTATGCAATGTTGGGGGACAAAGAACGGTGTATCGAAGCCGGTTGCAATTCGTATATCTCGAAGCCGCTGCCCATCTCGGAACTGGTCGAGATGGTACAGCACTATGAGATTGAACTGAGCTCGCCCAAAGTCGCCAAATAAGCGTAACGTCATGCCGAACCTGCCCCCACTGTTGTCGCAGTTGGTTAATGCCATTGGGCTATGCCAACAGCGACAACAGCCCCGGCTGAATTGTAAAGGTCAGATCACTACCGAGCGCCAGTTCGCCATCCAACTCTACCCCTAAGCGGGAATCGCCCTGCACATGCACGGAGGTTGCCCGCACAATGGCGACGGCGGGGTGGGTGCGGTGTTTACCTGTGAACACCTGTTGAAACGCCCGCACGACCTCTAAGCGGGACACTCCTTTGACCAAGACCACATCAAACAGCCCGTCGCGCACTTGCGCATCAGGGGCGATCTTCATGCCATGCCCAAAGGTGCTGCCATTGGCGACCGCCACCACATAGGCGCGCCCCTCGTACCAGTGCTGACCATCGACCTCAACGCGCATCTCTGACGGCCCCTGCTCGATGATCGCCCCCAAGATGGCGCGGGTGAACGTCCATGGACGCCGATTCTTCGCCCGTTCCACCCGCCGCACCGCTTCGCCGCCAATGCCAGCACTGGCGATATTGAGGAAATATTCTTCGCCGCGCTCACTGGTCAGCTTGCCGATGTCGGTAGGCTGGGGCTGTGCCGTCGCGATCCAGCGGGCTGCTGCCGCCGGATCATCGATAGGGACGCCCACGCCGCGCGCCCAATCGCGTCCGGTGCCGATGGGGACATTGCCATAGACCATTTTAGGGGCGTTTGGGTAACGGAGATTGATCGCCGCCAGCGCATTGATCAAAATGTGGTTGGTGCCATCCCCGCCGATGGAGATCACCCGGGTGATGCCTGCCGCGTGCGCCTTATCGAGATGCACCGCGACTTCTTCCGAGCGTTGCGTGACGGCGATCAACAGCTCACCGAGCTGTTCCCACAACAACGGTTCGAGATCGCGCCAGACCCGCCCTGCGCGCCCGCCGCCAGCATGGGGATTCAAAATAATGAGAGTACGTGGGGAGTCAGCCATGATGGAAAAAACCTATTCGGTAAAATACTTGAAAAACAAAACTGGATACATCTCATTTTACTCGTAAACAATGGTGAAAGGTTAGCGTAACACCGATAGCATATTTTTAAATGGCAATATTTTACGCCCGATGTGGAATAAAAGTATATTGGTGACTACTCAGGTATAGAAACAGAAGAAAATAAACAGAGAGGCATGAAGACGTGAAGAAAAAAAGGAAAATACCCCT
>JBBRTY010000213.1:0-7496 GCA_038248285.1 Aggregatilineales bacterium | reverse complement strand
GGTCAGGCTGTTTTTTCAGCCTTTGCTCAGCTTGAGGGAGTAGAATCTGACGAACAATTCCGCCAACGATTACAAGAAGACGCGGAATTCCGCGAACGCCTCGAAGATATTATGCAACTGGCAAGCGATAACTCCGCTCCAGATATTGCCCCTGAACAAGCGCAACAACTGCAAGCGCTCGCCGACCTGCTGATCGAGTGGGTACAAACCGCTGATTGGGAAGCATCACAAGCCTACTTGGAAGCGCATGAGGCGGATCTGCTCACCGATGATGCGGTCAACGTCATGCAGAGGCTCATTCAGGGGAATAATGGCAATCAAACACTGGTGCAGCATCTCAACATCCTCAAAACCGCCCTTGCGAACGGCATCGAAGCCGCCTATGCGCCCCTGAGGAAATCGCCCTTTGAACAGTTGCAGGAACTCCGGCAGGTTTTTGACCGCGTGCAGAAGCCCGAAGAAGTGCAGGCGGTCATCGCCAGGTGGCTGATGTTGGGTCAGCGTTTCCTACAGCAGAAGGATATTCCACAGGATCACCTCACGCAGTTTAGCGCGGATTGTGAAACGGTGATCTTGCCGAGAGCAGTAGCAAGCGGTGAAGCCCAGTTAGTAGATGCGTGTAAGTCTCTATTGGGGTGGGCATACAACAGTCTGAA
The DNA here is from genome assembly GCA_038248285.1 of Aggregatilineales bacterium. Classification (GTDB taxonomy): domain Bacteria; phylum Chloroflexota; class Anaerolineae; order Aggregatilineales; family Phototrophicaceae; genus Flexifilum. Next base: position 6,840 of record JBBRTY010000213.1, on the reverse strand, counting down.
CATGGAATACGATAATCAAAAGGATTACCCACGGGCGCTCGCAGCCGTCAGCAAAGCGATTGAATATCAGCCTCAGCAAGCCATGTATTATCGCAATCGGGCGGGAACGCACATGGATATGAAAGCCTATGCCAGCGCGTTGCCCGATCTGGAGAAGGCGCAGGAACTCGAACCCGACGCTCAACGCTTGCCCGAATTGTGGAAGACTTATCACGAAGGGATGGCAAAGTCGGATGACGAAAACTAGAATCCTCATTTCCTATGCGCGGGCGGATGGATTAGCAGCCTCCGCACGCCTGCGCGCCGAACTACAGCAGGCGGGTCATGACGTTTGGCGCGATATTGAAGAGATGCGCGGCGGCAAAGACTGGAAGGAACAGCTTCGTCAGGCTATTGGGGCGGTGGATGCGGTCGTGGTCCTGCTCACGCCGGCTGCGGTAGCGTCAAAGTATGTTCTGTGGGAATGTGATACCGCGCAAACATTAGGCAAGTTCATGGTCGGCGTACTCATCGAATCATGTACTGTGCCGGACGAACTATCCCGCCTGCACTATCATGACTTATCGGTTGCTAAAAAGTATGTAGTCGGCTTTGCGCATCTCATCCGTGATCTGAGCGAGTTGAAAGCGACGACGATGCCAACTCAACCACAAGATACCCCCCCATCCGGTTCACGCTATGATCTGCGAGATTCTAAAATCTCAGAGTCCCAGTTTGGGGATGGCGGTATCATGTTTAACAAGTCCTCGAAAACGCAGGATAGCGATTTACTGCTTGCCCGACTCATACAGCAGATGGGCACGTTGTTGAAGAATGAGCATCAACAGCTTCGCCTCACACTGATTACCGAATTGCAGGCAATGAGTGCGGAACAACGTCAACAAATTGAGATGATTGTGCAGCATTACCAGCAGGGACGCATCAGCCCACAGGATATGGCAGCTTTCATGGCGGATGTCCGTGCCGTACTAGCTGCCCTGCAAAATGAGGCGAATTTCTCTAACAGTCAATTAGCGCAAATCAGTAAACAAGTCGAGCAGGTTTTTGACAGCCAGCTTTCACAGGAACACAAGTTTGAACTGACGATCCCCATCTTACCGGGTATTTTCGAGTATAAATACAGCTTCGGCGGGACAATCGACACGAATCTTCGTAACTTGATCGACAATCTCAAGCAGTCGTGGGAGGCGTGGATATAGCGCAGTGTTATACTATCATCATGTATGATCATGCGAGGAGCGATTCAATGGCAACTACGGGCATGTTAGCACTTCAGGGCGCGCGCCTCTATTACGAAGTCACGGGTGCGGATCATCTTCCGGCGGTGGTGATGGCACACGCGGGCATTGCCGACCACACCATGTGGGCGGGGCAAGTGGCAGAGTTCCAAGATCGCTACCGGATGATCACCTACGATGCGCGCGGGTACGGGCATTCCGAGACGACCGCCACCGTTGAATTTTCCAACCGTGCCGACCTACTCGCCCTCTTGGATCACCTCCAACTGGAACGTCCGATCCTGATGGGCTGTTCGCGCGGGGGGCAGATCGTGAGCGAATTCGCGCTAGAATTTCCGGATCGTATCAGCGCGCTGATCTTGGTGTGCGCGGGCATCAGCCGCTACCCGTTTCCTGATGATCTCACCTTGCCCGAAGAAGCGGCGTTGTTTGAAGCGATGGAAGAAGCCGAAGAAGTGGGCGATTGGGAGCGCGTGGCGGAACTGGATGTGCGTGTATGGGTGGATGGCGTGCGGCGCGGCGGGATGGGCAATGCCGAAGTGCGCGAACATGTCCGCGCCATGTGCTTGCACAATTACACACGCGGCGACAACCCCGGCACGGTGATCCCGCTTGATCCGCCGCCCGGTCATCGCTTGCCCACGCTGAGGATCCCGACGCTCGTGCTGGTGGGGGAATTTGATACCTCGGTGGCGCGTTATTCGGCAGAGGTGTTGGCGACGACCATCCCCAATGCGCGCAAAGTGGTGATCAAAGAGGCGGCGCATGTGCCCAACCTAGAACAACCCGTTGTCTTTAACGCCTTGATGTCCGACTTTTTGGCGACGTTATAAGCCTGTCCCCGCGTGGGCATAAACCTGAGTCAGCGTCAAAATCATTTTCCTTGATCCCATAAAATGGACTCCAGCCAATGGCATTCACCCCAGAACAAGCCTCTGCCATCACCACCCATGATCGTGATGTGGTGGTCGTGGCGGGCGCGGGCAGCGGCAAGACCTTTGTACTGGTGGAGCGTTACCTCGCGCTCTTAGACGCCAACCCAGATATGCCCCTCAATGCCATTGCCGCCATCACCTTCACCGAAAAAGCGGCGGGCGAAATGAAGTCCCGCGCACGGGATGGCATCACCAAACGCTTGCTCGCGGCTTCCACCCCCGAAGCCAGTTGGTTGTGGTCGGCGCGCTTGGCGGCGATGGACAGCGCCCGCATCGGCACCATCCACAGCTTATGCGCGACGATTTTATGGGCGAACGCGGCGGACGTGGGCATTGATCCGGCGTTCACGGTACTGGATGAGATTGCAGCCCGTTTGCTGACACGAACAGCGGTGGACGCCGCCTTACGCGACTCGGACGAAGCGGTGACAGCGCTGCTGAGTGTGTATGATGGCACGCGGGTGCGAGAGGCGATCATTCATTTGGTGAGTCAAGACCTGCCCCCCACGGGTGATCCAGAGGTCATCTTCGCGGGTTGGCAAGTGTTGTGGCGTGCCGATATACAGGACAAAGTCGCCGCGTTCTTCGCCTGGGTGCCCTCATCCGCATTCGCGACATGGACGGCGGGCGTGCCAGACGGCGACACATTGGGGGCGATCTGGCGCGAGGCGCAAACGGTGATCGCCCAAGCGCAAGCGACGGATGATCGCGACGCGCAAGCATCCTTGATCATCAGCTTAGGAACACGCATTGCCCTGCGTGGTGGCAGTGCCAAAACATGGGGTGATGCCGACATCTTTCGCGATGCGAAGGCGGCACTCAGCGAATTACGCGAATGGGTGCGCGCCCTGTTCGCGGATGCCGACCCGCCCGATGCAGACCGCGACGGCGAAGCCGCCCGTTTGATCCCGCATTGGGCGCGCTTGGCACAGCGCGCCCAAGAACGTTATCGCCAGCTCAAAAGCGACCGTGCCGCCCTCGATTTTGACGATCTCGAACGGTTGGCGGCGGACGTGTTGGCGCGCCCCAGCGTGGGGGCGCGCTATGTCGGTGCCGAAATTCGGTATGTGATGGTGGACGAGTTCCAAGATACCAACGAGCGCCAATGGCAGATCGCGCGCGCCCTAACCGCCGGAAGATCGGGGGCGCTGTTCGTGGTGGGCGACCCCAAACAGAGCATTTACGCTTTTCGCGGGGCGGATGTGCGCGTTTTCAAAGCGGTGCAAGCGACCATCACCGACGGCGGCGGGGCGCGCATCTCGATGATGCAATCCTTCCGCACCCATCAAACACTGGTGGACAGTTTTAACGCTGTCTTCGAGCAGTTGCTCCATGCCGATCACCCCAGTGCTGTCGAATTTGGCGACCCGATGCGGGCGGTACGCGCTGCCCCATCCGCCTCGCCATCGCTGGAACTGAGCTTGATCGTCAAATCCGATATCCTTGCTAAGGATCGCGAATCCGATGATTTGACCGAGCGCCAGCGGGAAGCGGTTGCCATCGCCGCCCGCATCAACGCGCTGATCGCAGCGGGCGATCTCCACGTCTACGACAAGGACGCCCAACAGACCCGTCCGGTGGGCTATGGCGATATCACTATTTTGTTTCAGGCGATGACCCATGCGCAGGACTATGAAGAAGCGCTCAAGGATGCGGCGATTCCCTATGTGACGGTGGCGGGGCGCGGCTTTTATGACCGTCAAGAAATTTGGGATGCGCTCAATCTGTTGCGGGCGGTGTATAACGGCGAGGACGATTTGGCGGTGGCGTCGGTCTTGCGGTCGCCCTTCTTTATGATCAGCGACGATGCCCTGCTCCATTTGCGGTGGGCGGCGAGCGCGGCGGGCATCCGGCGGCTGATGGATGCGGTCACAGCACCCGGCGATCTGTCGTTCGCGCCCGAAATGCCCGACGCCGACCGTGAGCCGTTGCGCTTTGCCGGGCAGACATTGGCGCATCTGCGCGGCTTGGCGGGGCGCATCAGCATTGCCGATCTGTTGCGCGAAGGCTATGCGCGCACCGGCTATTTGGCGATCCTCACACTGCTGCGGGGCGGCGTCCGTTTGCGCGCCAATGCCGAAAAGCTGATCGCGCTCGCCGAAGCCAGCCAACAAATCGCGCTCGGTGCCTTTATGTCCACCATCAATGACTTGCGCTCGTTAGAAGCGCGTGAAGGCGAAGCGACGTTGGACGCCGCCCGCGCCGTCCGCCTGATGACCGTCCATAAGAGTAAGGGGCTAGAGTTTCCGGTCGTCATCCTTGCCGATGCCTCCTATAAATGGCGGAGTGGGCGCGACGGGGACGAGGTTGTGACCGTCAATGAGGACGGGTGGGCGTGTCGCTTGTATGACGAGGATACCGCCACCTATACCGATACTTTTGCGACTCGGCGGCGCAAGACACTGGCGAAACAGCGCGAAGATGCCGAACGCCGCCGCTTGCTGTATGTGGCGGCGACGCGCGCGGCGGATCACCTGATCGTCAGCGGGACGATGGAGTGGGATAAAAACGGGGTGGTCAGTGCCAATGGCTGGCTGGACTGGTGGTTCGAGGTGCTGGCACTGCGCGATCTGAATATCAACGAGACCGAACGCCAGACCGACGTCGGACGGGTGACGCTCCAGTTTCATACCGAAGATGAGGACGCCGATGCCGAACCAGCGGCGGACGATGCCGAAGCCTTCGGTTGGGACACCCGCGCCTTCACGGGGACGGGACAAGCGCCCCCATTGATCGGGAAAGTGGCGCACGGGAGGCGCACGAGGCGCGATATCACTGTCACACAATTGGCGGATTTGGGCGCGGCACGCCATGCCCTGCCCGCCGAAACGCGGCGCTTTTATCGCGAACGCTGGCGGCGGAGTGTGGATGGCGGGGTGAGTTTGCCGATCCCGACAGTGACGGATGCGCCTCGGCGCGCACACGCGGGCGTCATGGGCAAGATCGTGCATCGCGCGATTCAGTACGGCTTGCCCGATGGCAAGTGTGAAGTGGCGGACTTGCTCGACCAATACGCATGGGAATATGGCGTGCTTGATGACGCCGAACGCGCGGCACTGGTCGCTAAATCGAAAATATTGCTGGAAGGTGTTCTCGAAGGCGAGGTCTACCGTTGGCTGGCGGACGCCAAAACAGTGCATCGCGAGCTGCCCTTCGTCTATACCAAAGCGACCACCCCCCAACGAACGATTCACGGCATTATCGATCTGTTGATCGAGCGCGCTGATGGCGTGTGGGTGGTGGTCGATTTTAAGACAATGGTTGTCACCGTAGCCGATATCAAAGCCCACGCCACCCGCTATCATCTGCAAGTCGGCGTCTATGCGGCGGCAGTTGAAGCGCTTTTGGGGATCACGCCGCTGACCTTCATCGATTATATTCAAGTGCCAGCGATGGTTGAGGTGCCCGAAGCGGCATGGCGTGGGGCGTTAGCAGAACTAGAAACACATTTTGGGGATTTATTTGCAGATGAAGCCTAAATGATGGGGATATTCCACTTTTTGATCGGCGAATTACCCGTGTGGGCGCGGCGCGAACATCCCGCGCTGCGGATGGAACAGGCACAGAGAGGGCGTCCATCGTTGGGGGGGCGCTTTGTGCGCGCGGCGGTGAGCCTTGCGGCGGTGGCGGGGTTGCTGGTCATCGGCGTGATCATGGGGACGGATTTTTGGCGTCGCCCCTTGACCGGCACCCTGTCCGATCAAGCCTTCGCGATCTTGAGCGTGCCGCTGGTCATCCTTAATTTGGTTATGGGGATATCAGCACTCGCGACGACGGTCGGTTTTGTGAGCGAACTGCGGGCGCGGGCCTTGTGGGATATGGTGCGCGTCACTGCGAATGGCATCGACTTGGCATTGCGGGCACGCTGGAGTGTGACGTTCGTCCGCTTTCAAGGGCTGCTGGTGTTAGCCATCGGCGGGCGGTTACTGCTGATCGCCTTGCTGTTGTGGGATATGGTCGCGTTTCAGGGGGGCTTTTTGCCGTTGCTCAGCAGCGGTGTCACCCCAGCGGTCGCGGCTCCAGTCGCGGTCGTGATCTTGGCGCTCGCGATGACGGCGGCGGTCTTGCTGCCGCTCACGGGCATGGGGCTGGATGCCGCGTTCGGATTATGGGCATCTACCTTTGTGCGCGGGCGCTTGAGCATGATGTTGATACGCGGCGTGTCTGTCTTGGGACGCGAAGCCGTGTTCGGGTTGCTGCTCTTCGGCGCGGATCGCATCCGGGCGGGACAATGGCAGGAAGTCAGCGACCTGTTAACGTGGGGTGTGGTCACCAGTGCAGCACTGCTGGCAGAATACGGAGTCGGGTTTTTGAACTTGACACACGCCAGCGCGCTGTGGACGGCACTCCCGTTCGGGGTGTTTGTGGGGGCGGCAGCATTGGCGGGGGCGCTATTGCAAGCGCTGCTGGCGGATCAGTTCTTGAAGTGGGCGGCGCAGCGCGGGCAGCGGGTAGCATAGGGACGATTCTATTGAAAAACGCGGATACCCCGTTGGGTGTCGCTACAAACCACGCCCTTGTAGGGACACCCAACGGCATTTTATTGAAAAACACGGGCAACCCCATTGGGTCTTGGGCGTCAAGTTAAGCCTTAATGAAAGCATCCCCACCCCGTCTGACCTTCGGTCAGACGGGGTGGGGATTGAGGCAAAAGAAGAGAATAAAGG
>JBBRTY010000212.1:0-7529 GCA_038248285.1 Aggregatilineales bacterium | reverse complement strand
CCAAATAATCTCATTGCGAAAATTGCGCGGGTCAAAAATGGCATCCAAGATCATCTTGAGGTAATGACTCGCGGTTGGGTCACAATGCAGATACAGGCTGCCCGTCGGTTTCAACACGCGGTGCAGTTCCACCAAGCGGGCGGTCATCATCACCAGATACGCCAGCATTTGATTGCGCCCGATCAACGTCAACATGGCGCTCATGGCGGCGGACACGCGCGCCGGGGCGTTCAGGATCAAATGATTGAGGGTCTGTTCGGCGGTTTCGCCCCAATGCCACGTATCATCAAACGCCTGTATCTGCGCGTCGGATTGGCTGCCGCTCTCATCCTTGAACAACACGTTGTAGGAACGGTTGCTGTTGAAAGGCGGATCAAGATAGATCAAATCCACACACGCATCGGGGAAATATTCGCGATTGCGTAGAATGTCCAAGTTGTCGCCATAATAGAGCGTGTTTTCGGGCATGGGGGCTACTCCGCACAGCATAAAAGACGGTGATTGATCTTCATTATACCGAAATTTTGCGCTATTAGTTTGGGGTGGGCGCTTCACGGGGGGTTGTTTTCCGCCACCATGCGCACGGGTTTCATGAGCGCCTTGTCAAAATCAGCCCCCTCATCGTCGCCCTGTGCTTCTAACGCCGCCCGAACGTGGGCGGCATTGGCGCGCAAGTCCGCCACGTCGACCCCCTGACAGACATCCGGCAGCAACGCGAACCACTGCACGCTGCGCAACAGCATCTTGAGGGCACCGCGCCGGTTGCCCCGCTCGATCTGGTAGTAGGCGATCCCCACCTGCAAGATCGCCCGATACAAATCGCGCACGGGTCCCGGTTCTGCCATCCACAACGCCTCCAATAGATCGTGTTGGGCGTAGTATTCGCCCGCGTTGAACTTGCGAATCGCTTCGAGCGCTTCGGGTGGGGCGGGGTCGGCACATTGGCGGGCAAGCTGATCGGCGTCGGGCGGGCGGCGCGTGAAGTCCAGCAAACGCGGTAAAGCGTCCACCCAATCGGCACGCGGGACGGTGGTGTCGGCACCTTGTCGGTGCGCAGCGTCGGCTTGGTCATCGCTATCGGTGACGACGATGATGGGGATGCGGCGTGTTGCCGGGCTGGTCTTGGGGGTGACGATCCAGAAGGTGCTGTCGGGGTCGGCGGCATCCACAAGGATCAGCGCGGCATGGCTATCGACAACTTGCGCGAGATAGTCGGCGCGTGTCGTGTGCCGCACGATCTCGGTGGTGGACGGGTACGGCAGGGGCAGATCGATCCGCCCTGCCAGCAGGATCATGGGCATCGTTGGACTCCTTGTGGTGCGCTTGTTTTCATTTTCAAAATGCTACAATAGCACAAAACGCGGCTCATCTGGAAAAAAACATGAATGTCCTCTATCTTCACGGTTTTGCGTCCTCCCCAACGGGATCGATCAAAACCAAACTCTTGACCGAGACTTTCGCCACCGAAGGGATCACGTTACAGATCCCTAACCTCAACGTCCCAGACTTTGAACACCTCACGCTCACGGCGATGATCGCCACCACTGCCGACACTATCGCCGCGTGCCCGCCAGGAACCGTCATTTTGATCGGCTCCAGTTTGGGCGGGGCGGTCGCGCTACACACCTATGATCGGCATCGCTACGGCGCGGCGGCGCGCGTGGCGGGCATGGTCTTGCTGGCACCGGCGCTCGATTTGGCGGGCAATCGGCGGCGGCAATTGGGTGATGCGGGCGTGGCGGCATGGCGCGCCAACGGCACGATCACCGTGCATCATTATGGCTATAACGAAGTGCGCCAAGTGCATTTTGGCTTATATGAAGACACCCAACATTATCATTCCGAGGCAGTTAAGTTAGAGGTGCCGACGGTGATTTTTCACGGGACGCGCGACGAGTCGGTGATGTTCCAAGAGAGCGTGGCGTTCGCGGCGACCCACCCCACCGTCGATCTGCGCATCGTCGATTCCGATCACGGGTTGGCGGATCAAGTGCCGGATATTTTCGCGGCGACCATGGCGCTGATCCAACAGGGGAACGCTTCATGAGCAGTAGCCTGCAAACGGTAAACCAAGCGCCATCTGCACGTACCCATGTGGGCACGATCCCGATTGGCTACATTTATGCGCTGATCGCCATCCTCAGCGGCAGCATCGCCGCTGTGCTTGCCAAGCGCGGCATCTCGGCATCGATTGGTCCGATCCCGCTGTTGTCGGTGCGGCTCGTGATCGGCGCGGCGTTGTTGTGGTTGGCGCAGTGGTTCGTCTTTCGCCAGCGTCCCCAGATTGACCGTCAACTGTTGTTCGGCGCGATTGCGGCAGGGGTCGCCAATTCGATCAGCCTATCGTGTTTTTATCTGGCATTGCTGACGATCAATGCGTCGGTGGCGATGTTCGTTTTTTCGGCGCACCCCTTGATCGTCATGGGGCTGTTGGCGGTGTTGGGGCAAGCGTTAACGCGGCGCGATATCGTCCGGTCGTTGATCGCGCTCGTGGGCGTCGGGCTGCTGGTCGGCGTCGGGGGACAAGTGGCGTGGCAGGGCGTAGCGTTGGTGATGGTCACGAACGTGTTGTACTCGATCCACTTGGTGATCGTACAGCGCTATTTGAAGCCATATGCGCCCGCACAAGTGACGCCCATCCTCATCACGGTGATGGCAGTGTGCGTGACGGCAGTATATTTACTGACCTCTCCCCCGTTGGAGTGGCTGGTGTTCCCGCCCGATGGCTGGATCATTATTTTGCTGACGGCGGTGTTTTCGACCGCTGTCGCGCGCTTGGCATTGATCGCCGAGATTCAGCATCTGGGCAGTGGGCAAACCGCCTTGTTCGGTCCGGTCGAGACGTTGCTCAGCGTGGCGTGGGCGGTGATCTTCCTCGGCGAGCAATTGACGCCGATCCAAATTTTGGGCGGGACGCTGGTGTTGTTCAGCGCCATCCTGATCGTGCGCTTTCGCCCGCGCTTGCCGAGTGATCCCTCCGCGACATGATCCGGGCAAAACCAATATCGCGAGTCACAGCGTATGTTTTCGTCGTGCCTTCGCGTCTCATTATGGAGTGGTTTTGCGTTGTGTTTTTGTTTCCTAGTCCTACCCGTTGCGCCGTGCGCATCGGCTAGACTAGAATGAAGGTATCCACCTTTGTGAATGATTGGGAGGCTATACCCGATGGCTAAAGCATATGATGTCGTCGTACTTGGGGCAGGACCCGGCGGCTATGTCGCGGCGATTCGCGCCAGCCAGCTTGGATTGAAAACGGCGATTATCGAAAAACAATATTGGGGCGGCGTGTGTTTGAATGTCGGCTGCATCCCCTCGAAAGCGCTGTTGCGCAATGCTGAACTGACCCACATTGTGCGGGATGAAGCCGAAAAATATGGCATCCATATCGAAGGCAAAGTCACGTTTGATTATGGCAGTGCCTTTCGTCGCAGCCGCCAAGTGGCGGATGGGCGCGTGAAGGGCGTTCACTTCTTGATGAAGAAGAACAAGATCGATGAATTTGACGGCTGGGGGACATTCAAGGATGCCAATACGCTGGACGTGAGCTTGAACAGTGGCGCGGTCGAGACCTTGACCTTCAAACACTTGATCTTGTCCCCCGGCGCGACCACCCGTTTGTTGCCCGGCACATCACTAAGCGCCAACGTCGTGACCTACGAGGAACAAATCCTCGAAGAAAAACTGCCCGAGTCGATCATCATTGCGGGTGGCGGGGCAATTGGTTGCGAATTTGGCTACATCCACCACAACTACGGCGTCAAAGTGACCATCGTCGAATTTTTGGATCACCTGTTGCCGTTGGAAGACGAAGATGTCTCGGTGGAACTGGAAAAACAATACAAGCGGGCGGGCATCAACGTGCTGACCAAGACGCGCGTGGACAAGATCGTCGATACCGGCAAGGGCGTACAGGTGACGGTCACAAAAGCCGACGGCAGCACCGAAGTGTTGGCGGCGGATCGCGTGATGCAGGCGATTGGCTTCACGCCGCGCACCGAAGGCTATGGGTTGGAAAAGACGGGCGTCGCCTTGACCGAACGCGGGGCGATTGAGATCAATGAGAAGATGCAGACCAACATCCCCCACATTTACGCCATCGGCGATGTGACGGCGAAACTGATGTTGGCGCATGTCGCCGAAGCGATGGGCATGATCGCGGCGGAAAACATCGCCGGGGCGCACACCATCACGCTCGATTACCCGATGATGCCGCGTGCCACCTATTGCCAGCCGCAAGTCGCCAGCTTTGGCTATACCGAGAAGCAAGCGCGCGAAAAAGGCTATGAGATCAACGTGTCGAAGTTCCCCTTCCAAGCCAACGGCAAGGCGCACGGCTTGGGCGATACCGTCGGCTTCGTCAAGCTGATCAGCGACAAGAAGTATGGTGAAATCTTGGGTGCCCACTTGATCGGTCCCGATGTCACCGAACTGTTGCCAGAACTGACGTTAGCGCACTATGCCGAACTGACGCCGGAAGAGATCGCCCGCAACGTCCACGCGCACCCCACGCTTAGCGAAGCCATCAAAGAAGCGGCGCATGGTCTCGAAGGACAGATGATTAATTTCTAAGGACAGGGATCAAGGGTTGGTGGGTAGGGAGTAGGGAAAAGATAGGCGCGCAACTGCTGACACGGGGTTGCGCGCTTGTTTATCCTCATGGATGGCGTCTCTAGGCTACCCATGACGCATGTCATGGGCGATCTGGGCGTCTGCTCACGTTTTCCTTAAGCAATGCCTCGCCGTCCTGTGCGATAATCAACAGAGCAAACAATGGTCTTGCCCATCTGGAAAACCGGAAAAACCATGATCGAATCGCATGAACTGAGCAAATATTACGATGACTTTCTCGCTGTTGACCGCGTGACGCTCTCTATCCCCTCTGGGCAAGTCCTGGCACTTTTGGGACCTAACGGCGCGGGCAAGACGACCACTGTCCGCATGTTGACTTCCATCCTCGCACCGACATCAGGGTGGGCGAAGATCGCCGGCTATGATGTCGTCCAGCATCCGCAACAAGTACGCGCCAATGTCGGCGTATTGACCGAGCAACATGGTCTCTACGAACGCATGAAGGCGATTGAATACCTCGACTTTTTCGCGCAGGTCTATCACATCCCTGCCAACCAACGCCGTAAACGTAGCCTTGAACTGATGGAACGTTTTGAACTAGGGTTCGCGCTCGACAAGAAACTGGGCGATTACTCCAAAGGCATGAAACAAAAGCTGGCGCTGGTACGCGCCATGCTGCACAACCCACCCGTGTTGTTGTTGGACGAACCGACGTCAGCGATGGATCCGCAAAGTGCTAAACTGGTGCGCGATGCCATCTTCGAACTGCAACGGGACGACCGCACCTTCCTGATCACCACCCATAACCTGAGCGAGGCGCAGTTGCTCGCCGACAATATCGCGATCATCCGGCATGGGCGGATTATCGCCAACGGCAACTTTGCCCAACTCGCGCGCCGTTTCGATGGCGACCCCGTGATGGAAATCCATGTCCACGGCAAACTCAACGGCTTGGGGGCAGATTTGCGCCAACACTTTGGCGATGCCCTGACGGTTGAAAAAGATGATCTCGGCGATGATCGCCTCCATTACCGCGTGGCTGACCCCGAAACCACCAATCCCGCCGTGCTGCGCCATTTGATCACCAATGGGGTACAGGTCGTGTCATTGGCACCGATCTCGCGCACGTTAGAAGATATTTATCTGCAAGTTGTCAAAGAAGACGAGGAAGAGAGAGGCAAAAAAGGTGAGCACCTCCGCTAATCCCATCGACAAGCAACTGGACACCCCGTTGGCGATGCCTACACTGCCAATAGAAAACATGCCCGCCCTCGGCATTGGCGGGACGCTACGCAACGCCTTGATCATCACCCGCCGCGAGATGCGCGACAGCTTTCGCGATTGGCGCATCATCGCCCCGATCTTCGTCTTGACGTTTCTGTTCCCCTTCCTCGCCCAGTTCGTCGCGGCGCAGTTCGCCAACTACCTAGAGGGCTTCGGCGCGCAGTTCATCGGCGAGCGCACGATCCCGTTCTTGCTGATGATCGTCGGCTTCTTCCCGATCTCGATCTCGCTGGTCATCGCGCTCGAAACTTTTGTGGGCGAAAAAGAACGGCGCAGCCTAGAGCCACTGCTCAGCACGCCGCTCACCAATACCGAGCTGTATATTGGCAAGACGTTTGCCGCCATGCTGCCCCCGCTGATCTCCAGCTATGGCGGTATGGCGGTCTATTTGGGCGGGTTGCTGTTTGGCGAATTGGCATGGCGTCCCCAAGCCCTGCTCATCGTCCAGATCATCACCTTGACCACTGTGCAAGCGCTGGTGATGGTGACGGGCGCGGTCGTCGTCAGCAGTCAAACGACCAGCACCCGCGCCGCCAACTTGCTCGCCAGCTTCATCATCATCCCCGTCGCCATGCTGATTCAGGGCGAAAGCATCATCATGTTCCTTGCCCCCGACGCCGACTCGCCCAATGGCATTGGCGCATTGTGGGCGATTATCGCGGGCATGATTATCGTGGTGATCTTGTTGTTGCGCGTCGGCAACAGTATTTTCAATCGCGAAGAATTGTTGGGGCGCACGTTCGACGCGCTGAACTTCCGTAGCATGTTCCGGCGTATTGCCCGCTCGATCACGGGCATCGACCCCCAAGGCACCCCCGCCCCTAACCTCGTGGCATGGTATCGCTTCGGCGTGGCAGCCAGCATCCGCCGCTTAGGGTTGGCGGTGCCGCTCACCCTCATCGTTTTCACCGCCGCCTTGATCGGCGGGCTGATCATCGGTTTCCTGCCGGACTGGAATTTGTATCTGCCGCGTGATTTACCTCTGTCTGGCGTCGCGGGCAATATCGACAGCTACACCGGACTCCTCTTCGGCACCGCCAATCCCATTCTCAGCATTGCGTGGAGCAATGGGCGCATCTTGATCGCCGCCGCGATCCTCGGTCTGTTCAGCTTCGGCGCGATGAGCCTGATCATTTCCATGCCGGTGTATGCCGTCCTCGGCTATATCTTCGCGCAGGTCATCGTGGCGGGGTATAGCCCGCTGTTCATACTGCCCGCCATCCTCACGCATGGCATTGTCGAAATCCCGGTGATTTTGCTGGCGACAGCAGCGTCGGTGCGATTGGGTGCCATCGTCACCCGCCCCCCGCGTGATGTCACTGTCGGCGCGGCGTGGACTCAGGCATTTGGCGATACCGTCAAAATTGCCATTGGTGTGATCATCCCCGGTCTCTTGATCGCCGCCGCCATCGAAGCCTATATCACCCCAACCGTCGTGCGTTTGGTTTTAGGCGGATAAGTTTCGTAACTACACAGCTACCCCTCATCCCCAAGGGCGGACGCATGAAACCTGTCAGACGGATGATAACGGGTCAGGATGGGTATGTAGGGGCATGATATATCATGCCCCTACCAAGGATAAACCCATTGTGTGTTTTTGTGACCCTTTGTGAATATCGAGTACCCTCTCGTGCGTTGTCCCTGCCCTCATCCCCCGACCCCTTCTCCCATCCGCT
>JBBRTY010000211.1:0-7586 GCA_038248285.1 Aggregatilineales bacterium | reverse complement strand
TGGGCGGTGTGGCGGTCGGTGTGGCGGTCGGTGTGGCGGGCGGTGTGGCGGTCGGTGTGGCGGTCGGTGTGGCGGGCGGTGTGGCGGGCGGTGTGGCGTTCGGTGTGGTGGGCGGCGGTGTGGGCGGCATTGTGGCAGGGGTTGTGGCGTTCGTTGTGGCGTTCGTTGTGGCGGTCGGTGTGGAGGACAGACTCGAAAGTGGCAAGCGCACCCCGTCAGGGTGGCAGGTATTGCTAGGGCTGGTCGCGCCAGTGGGGTATGCCATCCTGATCGCGGTCTGTTTCTTCGGGGTGCCGTTGCCGTAGGCACGGTTGCCGTAGGCACGGTTGCCGTAGGTACAGTTGCCGCAAGGGGTGGCGTCACAGCCCGCGACATGATTCGCGATGATACGCCTACTGTGAAATGAAGGTGGGTTATTTTGGGGGGGGGAGACATTCTGATCGGACACAAAATGCACCCGCAGAACATCGTCACGCCTTGCGAAAACCCCATCAACGAAGGGATGTAGAGGCACGCTAGGCGCTTGCCGAGTCCTCGTTCACATGAAAGTTCCCGCGCCGTATATCCGCCCGTTTGATTTGCCGCATACGATTTGTTGTGGTTGCGCGGATGGGTTGGACGGACTGATCTGTGGGGGATAGTGGCGGCGCGGGAATACTAAACAAGCGCTATCCCTATTTCCGCCGTTTCTTGCGTTGCTCCGCTTGCACATGGGTGATGCTTTTTTCCAGCCATGGCACGATCAGATCAGGTTGCTCGATCCAACCGTCGGGCAGTTCGGCATAGCCTTTAAAGATGTCATTTTGCCCACCGCCCGCCGCGATCAGGTCGTTTTTGTCGGCGTTCGCCAGCTTCAGCGCCAGCGTCCCGCCCGTCCATATCCCCACGATCACGCCATCGATCCAGAAGCCCGCCCCGCCGAACATATTTTTGCTGGTCAGCACGAGGGAAGGATCGATCTCCAAGAGCGCATCTTGGAGGGCATGGTGCATTTTGGTGCGTAAGGTGTCGTCGGTCATAGGGGGTTTCCTTTCTGATGATGGGGATAATTTTACCGCAATAACTACACAGCTACCCCTCACCCCGTCCGAGCGCGCTCGGCACCCCCTCTCGCAGCCGCTTCGCTTTTACAGGAGAGGGGGAGAAAAGCGGTAGAAAGTCCCTCTCCCCGCCGCTTCGCTTATGGAGAGGGATTGCCGCTTCGCTTTGGGTGAGGGCTGAGCAGTTACTTGGAACTTGCCATTGATCTCTATCGCGAACAAGGAAAAGCCCTGCCCGAAGCGAAGTATCGCCCATCCCCCATCTCGGGCTAAGGATAGAGCAGGGGCGGACGCGCGTCCTGCCCCCCAATCCCTACCCCCTGCTTCTATACAATCGTGAGCAGCGGCTTGTTCTTCTCGACACTTTGCCCCGGATTCACATGGATCGCGCTGATGGTGCCATCGCGCGGAGCCTTCAACTCGTTCTGCATCTTCATGCTTTCGAGGATGACAATCGTCTGCCCCTTGCTGATCACATCACCGACCGCGCCCTTGACCAACACGATCAAGCCGGGCATGGGCGATTTGACGATGATGTCGCCGCTTGCCTCGCCTAGCTCGCCGCGTGTTTCGGCAAGCAACACCGCCCGCTCGTCCATCACTTTACCGGCATACAGCCGCCCGTGCATCTGCACTTCAACACCGCCGTCGCGTTCCTCCACCAGCACCTCATACGAAGCGTTGTCCATCAACATCGAATAGAGGGAGGCATTGAGGTGAAGGAAATCGACCGAGCGCGGCTTGCCATTGACCTTGACACTGCCGTCTTGGTCGATGTCGATCTCAAACTTTTTGTCGTTGATAAACGTCACGTATTTCATTTGTTCATCCGCTCCCAGCGGCTCACCCATTTCCAGTTGCTCGTGTCGCGCTCGTTGCGGATGACCACCTGCCCCGCCAGTTGCCGATTACGATGGGCGACCAGCGCCGCCGCAATCGCCGCTGATTCGAGTTCTTCCTCGGACGGGTTTTCTTCAAAGGTCGTCATGCTGAACCGTTCTTCCACGAATTTATTGTCGAACTTGCCCGCGATGAAGCTGAAACTGTTCAACAAATTCTGGTGGAAGGGGACATTGTGCTTCACGCCCATGATCGTGAATTCTTCGAGCGCGCGCCGCATCCGCAACATCGCTTCCCCACGATCATCCCCCCAACAAATCAGCTTGGCGATCATACTGTCATAGTAGGGGGTGATGGCATAGCCCGCGTACACGCCGCTATCGACGCGCACGCCGGGACCAGACGGCGCGATCATGGTGCTGATCATGCCGACCGAGGGCAAAAAGTTGTTATAAGGGTCTTCGGCATTGATACGGCATTCCATCGCCCACCCTTTGGGTTCCAGCACGCTTTCCGTCAAGCCCATACGCCGCCCCCGCGCGATGCGGATCTGTTCCTTGACGAGATCGACGCCCGTGACCAACTCCGTTACGGGGTGTTCGACCTGAAGGCGGGTGTTCATCTCCAAGAAATAGAAGTTTTTGTCTTTATCGACCAAACATTCAATCGTCCCAGCGTTGACATACCCAACCGCCTTCGCCGCCGCCACCGCCATGTCGCCCATGCGTCGGCGTAGATCGGGGTCCATAAACGGGCTAGGCGCTTCTTCCAGCAATTTTTGGTGCCGCCGCTGGATCGAACATTCCCGCTCGCCCAAGTGGATGGTGTTGCCGTGCGTATCCGCCAAAACTTGAAATTCGATGTGGCGGGCACCGACGATCAGTTTTTCGATATAGACGCGCCCGTCACCAAACGCGGATTCGGCTTCACGGCGGGCAAGGTTCAGCGCTTCGGGCAGGTCGTCGGCATTGTGTACCGCGCGCATCCCTTTGCCACCGCCGCCCGCCGCTGCCTTGACCATGACCGGGAAGCCAAAGCTGGCAGCCGCTGCGTACAATTCATCATCGGTCAAGTCGGGGTCGGTGCCGGGCACGACGGGCACGCCCGCTTTTTTGACGGTCTCGCGCGCGGTTTGCTTATCGCCCATCGTGGCGATAGCGCTGGCGGGGGGACCAATGAAGATGAGTCCAGCCTCGGTGACCGACCCTGCAAACCATTCGCGTTCGCTCAAAAAGCCATAGCCGGGGTGGATGGCGTCCGCCCCAGTTTGGCGGGCAACATCAATGATGCGGTCGCCCAAAAGATAACTTTCGCGCGGGGGCGGGGGTCCGATGTAGACGGCTTCGTCGGCATAGCGGACGTGCAGCGCAGTGCGGTCGGCGTCGGAATAGACGGCGACCGTGCGAATCCCCAAATCACGGCAGGCGCGGATCACCCGGACGGCGATCTCGCCACGATTGGCGATCAAAATTTTACGGATGTCTTTTCTTTGTGTTTCAGCAACCATCGTCTGTCCTCGTCTTTCGGGATCCGCCCTACATGGGCATGTTGCCGTGCTTCTTCGGCGGGTTATGGTCGCGCTTGTTTTGGAACACGGACAGCGCGTTGATGAGGCGGGCGCGGGTTTCGCGCGGTTCAATGACATCATCGATAAAGCCGCGTTCCGCCGCGATATACGGGTTAGCGAGGCGAGTACGATACTCATCAGCAAGTTGTTTTTTGAGCGCGACCGGATCGTCCGATTCTTGCAATTGGCGACGGTAGATGATCTCGACCGCGCCTTCGGGACCCATGACCGCGATTTCGGCGGTGGGCCATGCCAAATTGAGGTCGCCGCGAATATGCTTGCTGCTCATCACGCAATACGCGCCGCCGTAACTCTTGCGCGTGGTGACGGTCAGCTTGGGCACAGTGGCTTCGCAATAGGCATAGACGAGTTTCGCGCCGGAGGTGATGATGCCGTTATGTTCTTGGGCGGTGCCGGGTAGATAGCCGGGGACATCGACAAGAGTGATGATCGGTAAATTGAAGCAATCGCAAAAACGGATGAAGCGTGCCGCCTTTTCGCTGGCGGCGATATCCAGCACGCCCGCCAAGACCATCGGTTGATTGGCGACGATGCCCACGCTGTGACCGCCCAAACGGGCATAGCCGACGACGATATTCTGCGCGTAATCCTGATGAATTTCGTAGAAGATGCCGTCATCCACAACTTTGTTGATCACATCTTTGATGTCATAGGGTTTGTTGGGATTGTCGGGGATGATATTGTCCAGTTCGGGGTCGGCGCGCAAGGGATCATCTTGGGTCGGCAGGAAGGGCGCGTCTTCCATATTGTTCTGGGGGATATAGCCGAACATCTCGCGCACCAGCAGCAACGTTTGGGTTTCGTTCGCGCCTACGACATGACAGACGCCACTCTTGGCGGCATGAACCGACGCCCCGCCCAATTCTTCGTGGGTGACGACTTCGTGAGTCACTTGTTTGACGACATCGGGACCAGTGATATACATGTAGCTGGTGTTTTGCACCATGAACACAAAATCGGTCAGCGCCGGGCTGTATACTGCGCCGCCCGCGCACGGTCCCATAATCACACTGATCTGGGGGATGACGCCGCTGGCGAGGGTGTTGCGCAAGAAAATATCGGCATAGCCACCCAAACTGATCACGCCTTCTTGGATGCGCGCGCCGCCGCTGTCGTTCAAGCCGATCAAGGGTGCGCCCACCTTCATGGCGGCGTCCATGATCTTGCAAATTTTTTCGGCATGGACTTCGCTAAGGCTGCCGCCCAAGACGGTGAAGTCTTGCGAGTAGACATAGACCAAGCGCCCGTTGATGGTGCCCCAGCCCGTGACCACGCTATCGCCGGGGAACTCTTGTTGTTCCAGCCCGAATTCGCGCGACCGATGTTTGACGAAGGCGTCCAATTCGTGAAAACTGCCCGGATCAAGCAGCAGTTCTAGCCGTTCATACGCGGTGTTGCGCCCGGCGTCGTGCTGCCGCTTGATACGATCAACGCCGCCGCCGGAATGACTCTGTTCGCGCAGTTGGCGTAACCGCTCGATTTTTTCGCTGTGGTTGTTGATGCTCATTCATTTTTCTCCATGTGACGCCCCCGACGTGATAACGCCGGGCGCAAATCGAGTATCCAAAATAAGATCGTCAAAATGATCACTGCCGCCCATACGATGGGTAAACGGGCGCGGTCATAATCAGCGCGCGCGAACCACGTCAGCCGCGCCGCCGTGTATCCAAAAAAGCCGACCACCAGCCAACCCGCCGCGCGGATTGCGTTCGGTTTTTGCCGGATCAAGCGATAGCTGGCGATGGCGAATGCCCCTGCCCACACCGCCCCGCCGAAGAATTCGACTCCTGCCAACAGACTAGCGAAGGGCGGCACGTTCACAGCATGGGCAGCCGCCCCTGCCTGAACCAACGCCAATACCAGAGATAACACTGTCAAGGAGCGTCGGACACGCCGGCGTGGGGAAGTCGTCGTCTGGGAAGTCGTTTGAGAATTCATCACGGGGGATTATAACACTGTGGCGCACAAAAACCGTTCATGGTGGTGACTCTGCACGAATGCGCTGGAGGATCGCCTGAATTTTCGCCTGATCGTCGGGGGTGAACTTGTCGAAGGCGGGCGGATCGAGGGCGTAATCGACCAGTTGGCTGAACACCCGCACCGATGTGAACGTTTGCGCATAGACGGCACCCATGTCTAGCGAGACGGTCTCCGCATCCGCCAGCGGCAACGCCAGAACGGGCAAGGGCACATCCACCGCAATGGCATAAGCATCCACCTTGCCCTGCATCAGTTCGGGGCGGGGATCACTGATCAGTACGCTATACGGCGCTGATCCGGCGTCGGCTTGAGGATAACTGGGCAAGGTTGGCAACAGGGCGCGTTGCTGATGCAGAAAATCGATCTCGACGAGCGCGATTCCGGCGCGCAAGCCACTAAGCCGCCGTGCCAGATAGGGGCGATAATCGCTGCCCCTCGGTTTGTTGGCGGGCGAGAGCAACTCAATGCGGGTGATGGGTGTCCCCGGAAAACGCCCCTCGCGCACTTGGTAAATCACCACGCTCATAAGCGCCTCGTCTTGCAGATCGATCAACACTTCGCGCATGGGTAGGCTTAAAGTAGGTGCTAGGATGCCCCCTGCGGACGAGGGATCAGCGGTCGGCAGGCGATAGATCGCGATATCTGAGTGGGTTTGAAAGCGTGCGTCAGCATCCGCGCCATAGGTGCTAATTTGGTGCGATTTTTCCGACAGGGCATAGTAACCACGCGGCAAGACCTGATCGAGATGGGCTTGCAGGTCATTGATGTGGCGGACGTGGAAACTTTCCCACCCGCCGCCCGACTGTTGCAAAAAGCTATTCAGGTGCGCATTGACGCCCGGATACAGGTTATGATCGCTCAACAAGGGCATAGCACGCCTCCTTTCATTGCGCAAACGCTACCCGGATGCGCCCCAAAAGCGTCCGAATTTTCGCCTGATCGTTAGGGGTGAACTTGTCGAAGGCGGGCGGATCGAGGGCGTAATCGACCGCGACACTCACGAAGGGAGAATTTTCAAAGGTCGTGTTGTATGCCGCCCCAAAATCGACGGCGACATGATCGGCACCTGCCAACGGCACATTCAACGTTGGGATCGCTTGATCGACGCCAATACCATAGACCGACGCCGTACCTTGTGCTGGGGTCGGGCGGGGGTCGTGAATCGTGATCATATAGGGATAGGCACCTTGACTCTGCCCCCCATAACGCGGCAAAACCGGAATCACCGAGGCGCAATGGTGCAAATAATCAATTTCGACCAGGCGCAATCCGGCTTTGAGCGCTTCGGCGCGTTTCGCCTCATAGTGGGCATAGCCCGATCCGCCTGGTTTGTTTGCGGCTGACAAGAGTTCAAAGCGCGTGATCGGTCTGCCTAGACTAGTCCCCTCCCCAGCTTGATAAATGGTGACGCCGGACAACCCATCTTCGTCATCGGGCAAATCGATGATCTGAGTCAAGGATAAGCTTAACACCGAGGGATGGGCGGTTGTCGGCTTAGCGCTCGCCGTGGTTGAAGCAACGGGCGCTTGCTCGTAAATGGTGACATCCGGGACGAGTTGTTTTTCTTGCCCAATGCCCAGATCATCATCAAAAGCCGTGATCTGCAAGGATTGATCCATCGCCGCCACATACCCACTGGGCAGGTTGCGGCGGATCAAACGCCCTAGATCGACGATTTGCTCCGAGTGAAAACTGCGCCATGCCCCGCGCGTAATTTGCAAAAAGCTATTCAGGTGCGCATTGACACCCGAATACAGGTTATGCTCGCTCAACAATGGCATCATCCCTCCCTCGTGCTCTCACTCCCAAGCCATTTACGCCGCAAGTAGCGGATGACGAAAAACTGCCGCCCGAATACCTTAAAAATGCTGAATACCCCGCCGATGCTAAAGGTACTGAACACCGACAAGACGCTCCCTGTGCTGCCGATGCTCAAAATACTGCCCGTACTGCCGATACTGAGGATGCTGCCCACGCTGGCAATCGACAAGATGCTGCCGACGCTGGCGAGGCTCAACAGACTGCCGGTGCTGGCGATACTCTGGGCGCTGCCCGTACTCGAAATACTCTGGGCGCTACCCGTACTGGCGAGGCTGTGCTTATCTTGAGGTGCTGTTGTGTCATTCATCTATTTTTCT
>JBBRTY010000210.1:0-7604 GCA_038248285.1 Aggregatilineales bacterium | reverse complement strand
GGGAAAATAGCTGATGAGCGGGTAATCCGACTCAAAACGATACCAACCGAAGAAGGGTGGCGCGCTCTCGGTCACATCGGGCAGCGGTTCGACGGGTGGGGGTGGTTCATACAGAATGGTTGTGCCATAGGGAAGATCGGTCGGTACAGGCGGCAAGATCACATCGGGCAGCATGACGGTGATTTCCAATACGCGCGCGCTCAACGTCGGCATGAGTGTGGGTGAAGGCGTTTCCGTGGGCGCGACTGTCGCCGTCGCGGTGAAAGTCGGTGTGAACGAAGCAGGAATAGTCAGCGCTGGCGTGTCGGTCGGGGTGAGCGACGGTAGCACCATCAGGGTCGGGATGATCGTCTCGGTGACACTCGGTTGAGCGCGGATCAAAAAGAAGGCGGTTGCCCAAACGGTGAGGCAAAGCGCCGCCAGCACGGGCAGTAGACGCCGCGTTGCGTTTGGCTTAGGTCGTCGCATGTGGTTACTCCAAATTTGTGAACGCTATGGTTAGCGTACCAAAAGAGGAGTCTGCGACTTTGGGAATATTCCCATTTGAGGTGAGGAATCTTCCGGGAAGCCATTTTGGTCAGGTATCGAGGATGTGGAAGCCTTCTTCAACAGCGCGGCTGATCAAATGCTCGTTGGTCATCGCCCCAAAATGCTTGCGTAATTTATCGCGAATGCTGTAGATGCGCCGACGTGGAACTCCTAAGTAGTGCGCAATCTGGTCAATGTGGACACCCTTGCCCAACAAGCGCAGCACCTCACTGCCTTCCTCATCGATCCTGCTCGCGCGCATGGGTGAATTCAGCAAGATGAGATATTCGGCGTTGGCGGTCGGCGATAGATATTGGCGCTCGCGCAGCACCATATCGACCGCCCACCCCAAGTGAAATTCCAAATCATCGGCGCGAAACAGATAGCCATTCGCGCCCGAATACAACAGGTCATAGATATGCAATCCGTCCATGTTGGAACCCAAGACGATCACCCGCACGGCACAAGCCTGTGCTTTGAGCGCATAGAGGAGGGTGAGGGCATCGGTCTGCGCCAGCCGCTCGGCAACGATGACGACATCCGGTTTTGTGGTTTCTACGAGCATGAGTAATTCTGACTCGCTGCGTGCCGTACCCACCACATCAAAACGCGAATTACTCGACAGCACTGCTTTTGCGCCGATCAGCAACAAATCGGCGTCATCAGCGAGGACGATGCGGATGGTCATGATGGTTCCCTTTCTCTTCTCAGTTAAAGACACTGTAAGAGAAATCACAGGGGCATAGCAAGGTCACTTTGGACATTAGCCCTGCGAAAATGGACATTTGGGCCGGTAATTTTGATCCTCTAGGCACTTGTGCGCTTGTGGTGGCTCAACAACCCCTGTTCTTGAGCCACCGCAATGATATGTTCATGGCTGCGGACGCCCAAGACCGTTGCAATTTTGCTGCGCATCCGATAGACCGTCCGCACGGTTACACCCAATTGGGCGGCAATTTCTTTGAACGAATACCCTCGGTCGATCAGGTGCAATACTTTCAGTTCGTTTTGCGTCAGGTGCTGCTCAGGCTGTTGCTGTCCGTTGGTGATCATGAGTTCCGAGACCAACGGCGAGGTGAAGCGCTTGTTCCGAGCGACGATCTCAATGCCGGCGATCAAAATATCCTCAAGGTGATCCTCATGATGGACATACCCTAGAGCGCCAGAATCAAAGATTGCCTGGACATGGTTTAAATTGAGGGTGTGACTCAAGAACATGATGGGGAGCGAGGCTGCTTGCTGATGAAGTTCCTCAATGATGGAAAAAATATCTTTTGTGCTCGTCGAGATATCGTCCAAAAGGATCACTGCCGATGGTGATTTTAGAAACTCGGTTTCCACCAAGTCGAGGGCACGATAGACGTTGACCAACTGAATCCGACTCGCGGCGGACAACAAAATTGCTTCCAGACCTTTACGACTCACATCGTGAGAAGCAACGATAATGACTTTGATAGGTCGATTCATGGGACGCACCTTATTTTAAGCATGGACGAGAGATGCGCCGCTCGGCGTAGAGGCAATTTTGCGCGACCAAAAAACAAGGTCGGCGCATTCGCGGTTATAATAAGCGCATGAACTTTTTGAGCATTTGACTATCGTCAGACCTCTACCATTATAGAAATATGGGCTTTATAGTCAAGTGCGCCATCAAAGTGAAAGGAATGAAAACACGATGAAAGACTATCTTCCCTTGGCGGAGCAACTCAAAATCCTGTTTGATCGACGTCCTCACCCCAGTAGGCGGATGTATACCTTGCAGGAAGTCAGCGCTCAAACCGGGGTGAGCTTGGCAGCCATCAGTCAGATGCGCAGTGGCCGTAGTAAAAATCCCCAGTTGAATACCATGCGGACCATCGCGCGCTTCTTTGGCATCCCACTGCGCTATTTTGAGACAACCAGTGCGGACGAGTGTTATGCCCTGCTCAAGCAGCAATGGGTCGACGCCCCGCCATCCCTGAACGAGATCGCCTTTCGTGCCAGTGTTTTATCAGAGAAATCCCAGCAGGATATCCTGACCTTGATCAAATGGGTACAAGCGGCTGAGAAACAGAACAACGGGGATGATCTCCCTTCCCTGCCGACCTTGTCCGATGACGAAATAGGCGAGGCATGAACGATCCCATCTCGTTTGCAAAGCAATTTCATATCTTGATCGAAACGGTGGTCGATGAGCGTGGAAGAAGCGTCAGCATTGCAGCACTGGCGCGGGCGACGGCGATCGCCGAACAAAGCCTACTTAATCTGTTGAGTGGCAAATCGGAAACGCCTCGTTTGGAGACCGCCCGCCGCTTGTGTCATTTTTTCGGCATCGATCTCGACTATTTTGACCAAGATAACGAACGGGCTTGCCGCGAATACTTGGCGCAGCGCCGCAATGCCCACTCGCTTGACCTGTTACAAGATATCGCTTCAGAAGCGGAAACCCTCAGCGGAAAAGGGCAGAAACATGTTCTGACGCTGCTAGAATGGTTGCGCCGTGCCCGCTCATCCTTATAGCATGAGCGGGAAAATAATCAGCACCGGTAGTGCCCCCACCAATGCCCCGAGCAGCACCTGAGTGAGGGTGTGATTGCGGGTGGCAATTCGCGCCCACATGATCAGCCCTAAGAGTGCCACCAGCCCGACATAGAGTAACGGTGAGGGCAGATTTCCCGCCAGCACTAGCCCCGCAATGCACCCCGCTGCCACTGCGGCATGAGCCGACAATTTCGTGACGAGGCTGTTGATCCCGCCTTGAAGGGGTGCCCAGAGCGCGAGCGTGACGAGGCAAGTGATCAGAACCAAAGGTGCATCCAAGACGATCAGGCTTGCCAAACAAATCAAGACCATCAGCCAGCCGAACAAATAAAGGGGTTGGCGGGTTTTGCGCTCGTACAAGGCATGTCCACGCGAACGCAAGATCGCCGCTAGAGACATTGAGGGCAAGAGCACGATCAGCGTCACCCACGCAATCCAGCCGACAATTTCTTGCCATGGACGATCCCGCAGCAGAATAAACAGCGTCGGGGTCGGCAAGAAATAGGGATGGAGGATACGCCCCACGAGGAAAGCCAACCGGTTACTGGAGTCGGGCACGGGATCGATCATGGGCTGATGACCGCCAACCGCCAAACGAGGCGTTCAAAGGGCGGCTCTTCGGTGATCAATGTCTGAATTTTGGCGTGCAGCGCTTGCCCTGAGTCGTCCAACAAACGATACATATCCAAAATTGCGATGATCTTCTGGTAAATTGCCAACTCGATTTCCTCCAGTCGCCATAGATTGACGGGGACTTTTACGAGGGGGCGATTCAGATAGGTGCGGAGTTCCATGTACTGTTCTAGGCGGGCGAGCCGAAACAGGGTGTAGAGTTTTCGTGGGT
This sequence comes from Aggregatilineales bacterium, assembly GCA_038248285.1. GTDB lineage: Bacteria > Chloroflexota > Anaerolineae > Aggregatilineales > Phototrophicaceae > Flexifilum. The sequence continues at coordinate 3,712 of JBBRTY010000210.1, read as the reverse complement.
AAAGCAGGGGCAGCACCCACTTGTAGGGAAACAGCAATGCCAGCAGTAGCAACAGGCAGCCGTATTTCGAGATGCGGTCAATGGTGTCGAAAAATGAGCGGCTGTCCGCTTGTTGGAGCGTGGCGACCGATAACCCCAAACCACCAAGAGTCTGCACGAGAAAAACCGCCAAGAAAATCAAACTGAGGGTGCGGTGGATTTTCATCGGGCGCAGCTGCTCTAGGTGCCACAATTGCCAGGTGATGGGGGCAAAAATAGTCACCACCCAGAGACTCATTGCCAGATCCCGAATGCCTTTAATCAGCGCGTCGAGTTGTGTATAAGTCAAGAGTTGTGACCCAGTATTGATGACGAAGAGGATCAGGCAGAGCAGCATCACACTGGGATTGGCAACGGTGAAAACGGTGGCGGCGGATATTTTCAGCGGGTGAAGTCGGCGTAGCGTCATGAAATAGAACTGCGCGGTCAGCAACATCATGATCGTGCGCAACAGCATTGCCATCGGTATGCCCCCGAACAGGTGATCCACTTGCGCTGCCAGTGGTTCATAGATGAGGATTGCGGTGAGATAGCAGGACAGGAATAACAACCACGCTTGCAGCGGCGCTGGTCTAGTGATTTTGCGATGCTGAAGGGCGCGAACAAGGCGGTAGAGGAAGAACAGCCAAATTGCACCATTCAGCATGAGCACCACGTTTTGATCGTTCATTGAGCATCCTTAGACGACTAGAAATCGAGACCTCGTATTGTCGGAAGGAAGGCGGCTATCGAAGTGGGATCACCGTACAGCTCATTTTGGCGGTGAGCGCTAAAAATACGTCGCTGAATGAGTGAAACGAACACCTCCGCCTCAATTTCTTCCGCTTCCACCCGATCGGCATCGGCGCGAGCCGAACGAAGGTGCCCGACAAGGGGCGTATCCCCCAAGACAGAAATTGCCTCAGCATGGAGATAGCCTGACAAGTCGGCACTACGATGATCGAGCAACATGTGGGCGATTTCATGGAGGAAGACATGCGTTTGATGAATGGGATGCAAGTCATCGCGCAGGAAGACAAAATCGGCTGAGGCGTTTGGGCACCACATGCCGAAGATATCGTTTTGGAAGGGCAACAGAAGGACTTGGATCGGGCGTCGTCGGCGGACTTCCAAATAGTCTTTGAAGGCAGCCATTTCGAATCGTGAAAAGTCGTATTCTAGCGAGTCAATGAGGGCATTGAGGGTGTATTCGCGCTGGGAAGGTGGAGGCAAATGGATGTTCCTCGTACTTATTCGGGCAAGGCTTGCAGTATACAAATTTGGGATTTGAAAGGGTAGTCTGGGATGCAGTAAAAATTACCTTTCAAACCAGTACATCTCTGCCTCAGTGACAGGCAAAATGATCACTTTTACCACCCCTGATAATCACTTTTACCATACCCACGGATGTTCCTCGTACTTGTTTGGACAAGGCTTGCAGTATACAAATTTGGGATTTGAAAGGGTAGTCTGGGATGCGGTAAAAATCACCTTTCAAATCAGTACATTTCTCCCTCAGTAACAGGCAAAATGATCACTTTTACCACCCCTGATGATCACTTTTACCATGCCCGATGATCACTTTTACCACCCCCGATGATCAAAAATACCACGCCCAATGATCACTTTTACCACCCCTGATGATCACTTTTACCTCGGCATTTTTGGAAAATGTCGATATTCTCAAGATAAGTGGGTGGAGTGAAGTCATGGAGAGGGTCAACAATGAGCCAAAACGAACAGGAATCGCACCTGATGATCAAGCGCATATTGAGAGTTGCCCAACTGTTGGCGAATGGATCGCTTGAAGATGAAACGCACCTTGTGGAGTCCCATAATCAGCGCGAAAAACAAGAGGATGCCGTTTCTGGTTATCATGACTTTACATAACGGGTTGCAGAGTCTTTGAGGATCAAGTGATGTCTCGTCAGTCACGAAACAAAAATGGAGCTATTCCACCCACACCCGGTTGGGCGGTGTATCTGCGCACGAGTAGCGATGAAAACCAGAAACCGGAGATGTCCAGGGCGCGGCAGCGTTTTGCTATCGAAGAGAATGTGTTGAAACGTTCTGATATGCCTGTCTTTAACGAATATGTGGATGTGCTGACAGGAACAACGGCGAATCGCCCAGAATATCAGCAACTCTTGAATGATGCCCGTGCCAGGAAATTTTCTCACGTTATTGTCGAGCGGGCGGATCGGTTTGGTCGTAACGATACCGAGGCAATGCGCGCCATTGATGAATTAGACGAATTTGGTGTTGCGGTACGCTTTGCAAATATGCCTGAGATTGACCCAATGCATATGGATCAACGGGTTTTAGTCATGATGACGTTTACACTTGCGCGTCGAGAGTCTGCCCTTCTAGGCGTCCGTGTCAAAGGCGGCTTGCAGGCGAAATTAAAATCAGGTGGCTTTGCCAATCTTGCTCCCGATGGATATCTAAACGTGTCAGGCAAGACAGAACTCGATAGAAAGAAAGACTTGGGGCGGGTCGATCATTGGATTGAGCTTGACCCCGATCGTACCCACATTTGGCGCTATGCGTGGGACTTATTATTGGAAGATCGTCTGACATTGCCAGAGATTGCAGAAGCACTTCATGCCAGAGGGCATCAATATCGGCGAGGGCGTCCATTCGTTGAAGTCAATTCCTATGGGAAACGCAAAGCGAATATCAATACCTTGTCCACAATTTTTCACAATTGGGCGTATGCGGGCTGGGTTGTCAGCGAACGCAATGGAATTGCGCCAAAGACATTACGCGGAAATTGGGAACCACTGATCACCACTGAAGAGTTTGAACGCGGTCTTGAGATTCTGCAACGGCGGAACAATCATCGGACAGTGCGGCGCAAGAAAGAATACATCCTATCTGGGCTAGTTTACTATAAGCAACCCGATGGCAAGCAAATTCGTTTGACAGGCTCGACCTCAAATGCAGGGCGATCAGGAGGTGGAACCCCATATTATCGGATCGCGTCGGCAGGCGGCGTGAGTTTTCTGTGTTCTGAAATCGATACACTTGTGGCGAAAGAACTCGCCTGTATCCAAGTTGATCCCGATTTTCTGCCACTCATTCGCGAAGCTTACACCCAAGACTTAAACTGTAAAATCGGCGCAGGACACCCCGATGAGCGCACTCGACTCGAAGGGGTACTGAAATTAATTGATCAGGAAGAGAACCGTACCGCACGATTGTTTGCAGCAGGCAAGATTAGCGAGGAAATCTGGGATAGTCTATGGTCGGAATGGCAAGACCGCCGCAACCAAGTTCGGCGAACGCTCGAAACGCTGACGGTTAGCCATCAGGTGCATGTTGATAATTTGGAAATGGCACTCCAAATTATTGCCAGAATTGGAACGCTGTATAATGGTCTTCAACAGCAGGATCAAAAAGAACTGCTGCGCCAAGTCGTACATCGGGTCGTTGTGAATGATGCAGGAAATGTGTCGCTGGAATTGAGAACGCCATTCGCTTATCTGTGTGACTTGACCGATGAAATCAAAGCGGTCAGCACGGAGTGCAATGGCGGAAAAACGGAAAAGAAAAACGGCGGACCGGAGTCTGCCGTTTCACCCGGAGCATGTTCGAGTCTGCTCCAATCCTGCGGGGAGAAAAGGATTCGAACCTTCGATAGAGCGTTACCACCCTATACCCGCTTAGCAGGCGGGCCCATTCGACCACTCTG
>JBBRTY010000209.1:0-7622 GCA_038248285.1 Aggregatilineales bacterium | reverse complement strand
TATCGTCTCATCAACGTAAATGTAGGGGCGGATTAGGCGCTCGTGGAAAAATCCCCAACCCCAAGAGTCGCCGCGCCGAATATCCGCCCGTTTACTGTTATGAAATCATAGCGATGCACCAAAGTGAAATGCACCCACCGCTAGGCGCGGTTGCCACGAATCGCGCCACGCCCCTGCATGACCAGCGAGATCGCCACCAGCAGCGTTGAGGCGATCAGCATCACGGTACTGATCGCATTAATCTCCGGCGGGACGCGCGTTTTGAGCAGCCCATAGACGAAGATAGGCAGGGTGGTGGTGCCCACGCCTGACAAGAAGAAGCTGACGATCAGGTCATCCAGCGACAGCGTGAACGCTAACAACGCCCCTGCGACGATGGCGGGGAGCAGCAGCGGGAAGGTGATCCGCCAGAAGGTGCGCCATGTGTTCGCGCCGAGATCAGCCGCCGCTTCTTCTAGCGTCGGGTTCATTGAGCTGAGGCGGGAGCGGACGATAATCGTCACATACGAGATGCTGAAAGCGACATGCCCGATGATGATCGACCCGAAGCCGTTGACAGCGCGGACGCCCGTGACTTGCGTATTGACCCAATCGAAGAAGAGGCTAAAGAAGACAGCAAGCGAGATTGCTTGGGTGATCTCCGGGATGACGACGGGTAAATAGAGCAGGGCATTAAGTAGTTTTTTGCCGGGGAACCTGCCCCGCGCCAAACTCATCGCGACCATCGTCCCGATGATGGTGGCGATGAGGGTGGAGATAAACGCGATGATCAAGCTGTTGCGTACCGAGTTGAGCATGATCGCTGTCGAAAAGCGCGCGCCCTCGGTGCCCGAAACGATGGTGTTGTTAAGGATATTTTCGTACCACTGCGTGGTAAAGCCCCGCCACACAGTGACGTTGGTGGCGTTGTTGAAAGAGAAAACGACCAAAATGAGGATCGGTGCCCATAGGAAAAAATAGGTAAAGATCGGGTTGATGGCGATGCCGATCTTGCCCGCCCGCCGGATCAGCAAGTCGCGCCGCATTTTGCCAGCTTGGTACGAGTTAACGGTCGTTTGTGGTGTGGTCATGAAGATACCTCCTCTTGATTGCCGAAACGAACATAGACGAGCAAGGCGATCATCACCAAACCGGTCAGCACCATCGACAACGCAGAACCGAGCGGTTGATTGCCTTGTCCTTTGTATTGCGTATTGATCAGGGTGCCGATCATTAAGCCATTGGTGCCGCCCAATAGATCAGGCGTGACGAAAGCACCGATGGAGGGGATGAAGACCAGAATGATTCCTGCCACCACCCCCGGCATGGTCATTGGCAGCACCACGCGCCAAAAGGTGGAGACATCATTGGCACCCAAATCGTAAGCGGCTTCGGCATAACGAACATCAAATCGTTCGACCGAGGCATAGATCGGCAGCACCATGAACGGTAAAAAGCCGTAGATCAAACCGATTAGGACGGCACCTTGGGTGTTCAACATCTGGATCGGCTCGATGATTGCGCCGATATTGATGAGGAAGCTGTTGACGATGCCCTCGCGCGCCATGATGGTTTGCAGGGCATAAGTGCGCACCAAGAAGTTCGTCCAAAAGGGGAGGATGATCATGAAGATGACCGCCACCCGCACCCATTGTCTTTTGCGGGTGGCGATCCAAAACGCCAGTGGATAGCCGATCACCAAGCAGATGACCGTATTGACGAAGGCGATCCCGATGGAGTCGAGGATGATGCCGGAAAAAACATCGAAGACGCGGGTGTAATTGGCAAAGGTGAACGGCAGCGTGCCCAAGCCACTACGCCCGCGGGTGAGAAAGCTGACGCCAAACACGATCAGCAGCGGCAGGAAGAAAAATAAGCCTAACCACACAATCGCGGGCAGGGCAGTGGCGACACCTTTCGGCTTTGATTTCAACAGATTGTTCATGGCGGATGGTGCCTTTATTGTTTGAAGGTGGTTCCGAAGATTATATGATCGCGCGGGCGGTTGGCAAAACGAGAATCAGTCTATAATGGCATGAAAGCAGTGAGGATTGATTAAACCTATGACCTTTCGTAACTACACAGCTACCCCTCATCCCCCGACCCCTTCTCCCAGTCGCTTCGCTTTTGGAGAAGGGGAGAAACGCAGTAGAAAGTCCCTCGCCCCGCCGCTTCGCTTATGGAGAGGGATTGCCGCTTCGCTTTGGGTGAGGGGTGTGTAGTTATGACCTTTCAAACCCCTTTAGAAAAAGCCCTCTCGATTGTTCTGGAATTACCGGTTGCCGACGCTCGGCAACTGATCGAACGAGTTGCATCCTCCACTAAAGTAAAATTGCTCTGTTCATGCGCGAACGTGCGTTATAATCAAGCCTAACTCGCAACGATCACTGGATTTAGGAAAGCGTCTCATGTCGGAAGATCAGCGCCCCTCACCCTTATACAAGCCCGCGTCGTTATTCGTCACCTGCATCATCGATATGATTTACCCGCATACCGGCGTTTCGGTCGTGAAAATCCTCGAACATTTGGGGGTGGAGGTGCGCTTTCCGCTCACCCAAACCTGTTGCGGGCAACCTGCCTTCAACAGTGGCTTTCAAAATGACGCCAAGCAAGTCGCCAAACAATTCTTGACCGCCTTCGCCGATGCCCAAGTGATCGTGTGCCCGTCCGGGAGTTGTGCCTCGATGGTGCGGCATTTTTACCCCGACCTCTTCAAAGACGATCCCGAATGGCTGGAGCGGGCATTGTGGGCGGCGAACATCACCTGGGAATTTACCGAATATCTGGTCGATGGCTTGGGCGTCACCGATTTGGGCGCGCACTTGCCAGAGATGAAAGTCGCGTTTCATCAGGCGTGTCATGGCTACCGCTTGATGCACCTTGACACCCAAGCGTCAGCACTCGCGCGCGCGGTCGAGGGCGTCACCGTCACTGACTTGCCGGGGGCGGATCAGTGCTGCGGGTTTGGTGGGTTGTTCTCGGTGAAAATGCCGGAGATCAGCGGGGCAATGTTGAACGACAAGATGAAAGGCATCAACGCCGCCGACGCCGATATGATCGTCACGGGGGACTGCTCGTGCATGACCCAGATGAACGGCGGGCTAAGCCGTCAAAATAGCCCCAAACGGGTGACGCACATCGCCGACTTGTTGGCGCGTGGCTTGCCGGGTGCTGGTGAATAGTCTGATGACCTCAACAGCATGGCGGATCGTTGGGCTGGGGGTGGTCAGCCTGCTGCTGGTGGTCAGCGTCCGTGCCCAAACGCCGTCGGTGTTTCCGGTGCGCCCCGGCACGCTGGAAGGCAATATCAACGAGACGGTGCCCAATGTCCGCTATAGTTTTGAAGCACGGGCGGGGGATAGCGTCTCGATTTTGATGGAGACGACCTCTGGCGATCTCGACCCGCTGTTGATTTTGTCGGACCCCAAAGGCGAGGCGATTGAACGCAATGATGACCGCGTGAGTGGCGACCGCAATGCCGAGATCGCGCTCACTTTGTTCCGTGCGGGCACCTATGTCATTGAAGCCACTCGCTTCGAGAACGGCACCTCCAGCGGCACGTTTCGGTTGACTCTCGCCATCAGCAATACAACCGCCACCGACACCCCCGACGACCCGCTGGCGACGCCGCCCGTGTTTGGGGTGCGCTTCACGACCATCAGCTATCAACAAATCGTGAACGGGGGCATCACCGCCGCCGACCCCACCCAGTATTATGCCATCGGCGCACAACAGGGTGATTTGGTGCGCATCGTGATGACGCGCACCAGCGATGATTTACTGCCGCGCTTGGGCGTCCTCAACAGTCAAGGCGAGGATATCAGCCGCGAGTCGCAGACACAGGCGGGGGAGTACATCGCGACGGTCACGTTCCCCGAGACAGGGTGGTATTTGTTGCAGGCAAGTGCGCTGCAAGGCACCGGACGATATGATCTGTATACCAGCCGCCTTGCTGATGCGGTGCTGCAAATTGGGCAATCGCTCACCAATACGTTTGTGCCCCAAACCACCAGCCTGTCCTACATCATCAATGCCCGTATCGGCGATTTGATCGCGGTGACGATGTTCGCGACCGATGCCGCCAGCGGCGTGACGCCTTCGTTGGAACTTTTGGATTTGAGCTTGAATGTCCTCGCGCAGGTTGACGGCGACCGGTTCGCAACCATGCGCGCCACGATCCCGCGTAGCGCGCCCTATATTGTGCGCGCCAGCAATCGCCGCCCCGAAGCGACTGGGGATTACAACTTGCGCTTGACGAGTGTGCCGGCGGATAAAGAATCGTTCGCCCCAGTGAGGGTCAATTACAACAGTCAGCAAAGTGGCACCATCAGCGATGTTCAACCCCTCGATTTTTATCGGTTTTCGGGCAAGACGGATGAGTTGGTCACGGTGACGATGACGGGTGAAAGCGCAGCACTGGATAGTTTTCTCATCCTGATGGACAGTGATTTGAATGAACTGGCGGCGAATGACAATGTGGAGGCACAACAAAATGCCCGCATCACGCAATATCGCTTGCCCAAAGATGGCGAGTATCTGATCATCGCCGCGCGTGCCGGGTTGCGGTTGGGCGTGACGAGTGGTGAGTATCAATTGGCGCTGACGGTGGGCGAGATCGACCTTGACGAGGGGGCGTTTTCGGCAACACTGACATGGACGGGTAGCGCTGATCTCAACTTGTTCGTGCGCGATCCACGCGGGCGGATCGTGTCATGGAGCGCGCCGCAATCCCCGACGGGCGGCACCTTGCAGGTCGATAGCAATACCAATTGCCAGACGCCCAGCGACCAACCGGTGGAGCATGTTTTTTGGGAACAGATTGTCCCCGGTGATTATGAAGTCTGGGCGTGGTATCAAGATGGCTGTGGGCGCGTGACGGCAGCGGACTATACATTGACGTTGCAGGGTGGCACAACGGTGATCAGAACGTTGACTGGCTCCCTGAATGTCGGACAGCGCTTCCAAATACCGGTACGTATCTTTGATGATGGCAGCGCTTTTGTTTTGAGCGAGGGCGAAATTGCCGATCCAACGCCGCAACAGCGCGCCAGTGAAGGCGGCGATCAGCCGCTCCGCGCGGGCGAGGTCGTCAGCGCGCGTTTGGACGATCAAGTGTTCGCGCGTTTTTATCGGTTTCAGGGCGAGGCGGGGACGCAAGTGATCATCAACGCGGCGCGCACCTCGGGCGATCTCGATGTCGTCTTGGTGTTGGGCGATGCTGATAACAATCCCCTGCCCGATGCCACCAATGACGACGCCAACCCCACCACCAGCGACGCGCAACTGATCTATACCTTGCCGACGACCGACACCTATGTGATCGCTGTGACCCGTTTTGGGGTGCGCGATGGCGTCAGTAGCGGCACCTATGAATTGACGCTCGCGGTGCCGCTGGACGGATACTAGCTACGTTATCCCGTCACGCGCGGATCATTGGGCGCAACTTGGATCACGGCACCCCACGGCTGATAGTTGCTATAGACGATCTCGCTGCGCAGTTCGGCACCGCTGGCGTCGAGGATGCGGCGGGTGATGCGCACTTCGGCACCTTGAGCGGCATAATCGACTTGAACTTCTTGCCCCAACGGGATATCTGCGTTTGCCTCAAAGACAGTAGGCGCGGCAGGGGCGGTGCTGATAATTTCGGGACCGACCTTGACCACCTGTCGCCCCGGATCGGTGCTGTAAAACCGGAACTGAAGCGCGTTCGTCTGTGGGAATACCGAGGTTTCGATCAGGAGATGATAGGCGGTATCGTTGACGAAACGGAAATCGAGTTCGGTGGCATAAGGGCTATCCGTTTCATCGGGTTTGTAGATCGCCGCATCCATGCCCACGCCTTCACCTTGCTCATAGTAGCCGACGCGGTAGCCGTGCGCATACCGTTCGACAATCGGATAACCCGCGAAAAATGCTGCCTGAAACGCCGTCGTACTCACTTGGCACACGCCCCCGCCCACCCCATCGACTGTGCGCCCGCCGATGATTATCTTGCCGGAGACATAACCTTCTTCGGGCGAAATATCGCCAAGAAAGTTGTTGAACGAGAACGTTTCGCCGGGAGCAATGAGGATGCCGTCGAAATTCGCCGCCGCTTGGATGATGTTGGTACGACGGGCGGCGGTCGAGCCGGTGAAGTAGGTCGTGCCTTCTGAGACTAGTTCGCGGATGCCCAGTTCCGCCGCTGTGATCTGATCATGATAGGCGGGCAGGCTATAGTTGAACGCCAGCGGCACGATGCGGTTATCACGGGTGAAGATCGCTTGCTGCATCCGCGCCAACGTTTCTTCAACATTGAGGGTGCGCCCGTTCGCGCCCGGTTCAAACAAGATGAGCTGACCCGTTTGCTCGTCGAAGTGAAATTTGGCGTTGCGGGTGGTGGCGATCAAGCCCGGCGCGAGGGTTTCAAGGCTGCTGCGGAAGGCGCTCAGGTCGATATCGACATCATACCGGAAGCTGCCGTCTGGGTTGTTGACCGTCACTACTTGTAACAGCGCCGCAATTTGCGTCACATTGACTTGCCATGGACCCAATGCGGTGCCGTCGGCGGCTTCCGCGACCAACAAGAGCGGTGCGGAAATAGCGATGCGGGCTTTTTCGGCAGCGGCTTCGGCGTCCCATGCGATGGGCGGCGTTTCGTTGACGACCAGCGCGATCTCGCCGCCGGGGCGCAGGCTGAGCAAAGCGGCGTCCAATTGCTGTAACGTCGCCCGCACATCGAGCCATCTGCCGTTACGGGCGAGCGCTGTTTGCACGTTGAAACCGTCGATCACGAGGCTGGCGTCTTGCGACGGCTGATCGATTTGGCTTGCCAACGTCGTCAACCACAGGGCGGCGACATTTTGGTCATAGCGCACGATGGGCGTGATCGGTTCGCCATTCAGCCACAGCAACGCTTGATCGACGAGGTTAAAGACCAGTCCTCTGCCGCGCCCTGCTGAAAATGCCTGCTCAATGGTGGCGGGGGTGTCAAACGAGATGCCTAATTCGCGGGCGGTGGCTTGCCAAAATAGCTCCCCGTAACGGAAGGTGAAGATGGTTTGGTCGGCATAGGTGAATCGGTCATCGACCACGGATGCCGCTTGCTCTTGGGTTAAGCCGCTGAGATCGACGCCATAGGCGGATATGCCGGGCATGATCCGTTGGCGATAGCTGAGTTGAAATAAGCCGACGAGGGTGATCAGGATGAGTCCCAAGAGCAACGTGCCGCTGAAGACAAGGAGGGGCAGGCGGATCAACCATGGATTGAAGATTGGCTCGGAAGTTTGGCGTTGGGTGGACATTAGGACGGCTGGCTCCTCTCGGCACGGGATCGCCCCCGATGACGCGAGTTTGCGAACAGATGAGCCATCATTATATCACGGACGGCGGGTATCCTCGTAGAGACGCTCACCCCCGGGTGCATTTCACTTTAGTGCAAAATATACTCGTCATGGTACCGGGGGAAATGTGGGGTTTCAAAGGGCGGATATTCGGCGCGGGGACAATGTGAGTTGATAACATTTGACAAGCGCCTAATCCGCCCCTACAACGATCTCCGTTGCGGGCACCTAACCACAATAGGGCGGGTTTGTTTTTTGTTGCCAACCCCTATCGTCTCATCAACGTAAATGTAGGGGCGGATTAGGCGCTCGTGGAAAAAT
>JBBRTY010000208.1:0-7622 GCA_038248285.1 Aggregatilineales bacterium | reverse complement strand
GACCCAATGTGGTCGTCCGCCGATTCAAACCCTTTTTCAACAGATTCCAACCGCACGTCCGCCGATTCAAACCCTTTTTCAACAGATTCCAACCGCACGTCCGCCGATTCAAACCCTTTTTCAACAGATTCCAACCGCACGTCCGCCAATTCAAACCCTTTTTCAACAGATTCCAACCGCACGTCCGCCGATTCAAATCCTTTTTCAACAGAATCCCAATGGGGTCGCCCAAATTTTACAACGGCATAGCCATTGGGCAACCCCCTCTTCACCCTCACGGGCGGGGTTCCAAAGAGGTGAAGTAGTCGCGCACGACATCGCGCAATGCCAACGGCACATAGCCCGACTCAAGGGCGCGGTCGGCGGTATCGCGATAATTGCCATAGACTTGATCATACGGTAAGGTCACTTGTCCTTCGGGATTTTCGGAGAACTCCCCTTCTTGTAACGGCGAGTCGCCGGGGTCCGCTTCCAATTGGATCGTCGTGTCGCCAAAAGCGCCGCCAATCCGGCGCGGCACATTGACCGCCTCATACGCCGCTTCACCCTCGCCGTCGGGGTTGTTGCCCTGCCTCACGCGGGTATCCCCCGGCGTCGTGCTGCTGTTCTGGCTGCCCGCCCCGCCGGGGGCATCGCCCGCGCTGGTGCCAGCGGCATCTTGCTGTCCGGTGCCGGCTCCCTCTTGGTTGGAGGGTTGCCCAGACTGTGAAGGCATCCCGTCTTGGCTTGGTTGCCCTTCGCCCGATTGCGACCCCGCGCCTTCGGCAGACATGCCGCTTTGCCCTTGGGATTGCGCACCTTCTTGGGGATCGCCCGGTTGCGCTTGCCCTTCGGACGGCGAACCTTCTGACGGGCTGCCTTGCTCCCCCGGCTGACCGCTATTGTTCTCACTTTGCTGCCCAGCATTACCTTGCTGCGCACTCTCGCTTTGGCTGGCTGCTTCGCTCACTTCGCTGGCAGCTTGACGCGCATTTTGGGCGGCTTCGCTGAGCGGAGTATTGGCGGCTTGCGCTTGTTGTTGGGCTTGGGCGGCGGCGGCTTGCGCTTGTTGTTCCGCTTGACTCAATTGCTGCTGCGCTTGATTAAGCTGCTGTTGGGCGGCGGCGGCGTCCCCTTGTTGCAGGGCTTCGGCAGCCTGTTGGAGCGTTTGCGCAGCGGCTTGCTGACTCTGTTGGGCTTCGGACAGTGCTGCTTCATTCTGTTGCAAAACGGACTGCTGCAAGGCGGCGGCACTGTTGCGCAGTGCCTGCGCCGCTTGCTGTTGTTCGGCAGGGGTCATGGTCTGCGCTTGCTCGGCGATCTGCGCCAAATTATTCTGCATTTGTTCGAGCGCCCCTTGCGCCGCGTTGGGATCCGTGGGCGGTACGCTAAAGCCCCCGTCCCGCAAGGCTTGGGCGGCTTGTTCCAATGCCCGTTGCGCCGCAACTTGGGAGGCGGCGGCGGCTTGCTGCGCCGCTTGTGCCTCTTGGCTGGCGGCATCGGCGCTCTCTTGCAGGTCGGCGGCGGTCTCGCTAAGCACCGCGAATGCCTGCTGGGGCGTGACATTCGGGTCTTCGAGGGCTTGAATATTGCGGCGCAAGTCTTGCAACAACGCTTGGCGCTGCTCTGCCGTCAAATTGGTGTCGGCGGCGACCGTCTCGGCGGCTTCACGCAATGTCTCAGCGGCTTGATCCATCGCGGCATTGACGGCAGCACCGTTATTGAGCGCTTCGGCTTGGGGGTTGGGCAGCAGCAGCAACACCGCCAGCGTGACCAACAAGACCAGCACGACGATCAAGTCGCGGGTGTCGGTGCGCAAGGGCATTCGGTCGCGCAGATGCGTGATCGCGTCGTGGGCATGGGCACCCGCATCAGCGATTTGCAACGCTGCCAACTGTTCATCGGCACGAATACGCCCGCTACTCAGTTCAAGCGCCGTCGAGACTCGTTCGCGCAGGTCAAAATCGAGGTCAAAACGTTGGGCAGAGGCGATCAGCGAACCGCGCCGCGCCCACACGCCGACCATGCACACGACCGCCGCCGCGACTCCCGCCGCCAACGCGATCAGCATAATTTGGGGGTTGGTGAAGCTAGGGCGCGTGCGCGCTATCAACGCGACCAAGACGCCGATCCCCAACGCGATGGCGAGGGCGCGCGGCAGCCAAGTAAGGGTTTGCTGCGTCTTACGGCGGCGGTCAAACTGCCCAACGGCGGATACTAGCAGACGGATCGGATCAGCAGGATAAGCTTGGGTGGTCATGCGTTTTCTTCTTCTCGACTCGCCTTGCGGATGGTCAGCGTGATCAGGGCGGCGGAGGCGCTCAGATAGATCACCAGCAGCAAAATCCACGGCGACACCATTGGGATGGTGGCACCATTGCTGGCGAGCGTATAGGTGTAAAAGCCGATCACGTTTTGATTGACGAGCAATACCTGTGTGCCAATGCCAGCGGCAAGGGGGTTCACACTGGTCAATAACAGCGATAGATACTGAAACAGAGTCTCGATCACGGGCGGCATCGGGACATTTTGCCGCGTAAAGATCAGGTCACTGGCGACGTTCATCAAAATATTGATCACCACTGGGGCGACGAACACGGCACCCAAGACGACGCCATAAGCGCGGGCGCTGGCGAGCAACGTGCGATCTAACGCCGCCGAAAAGTACATGCCGACGGTGCCAAATAAGATCGCCGTCGCCACCAGAATCGCCAGCGCAATCGCGATCTCTCCCTCGCTGACACCGCCGAACAAGAAGGCGAGGCTTTGCAGCGGGATGCCCGACAACAACAGCAAGATGATATACGCCAGCGCCGACTCCAGCTTGCCGATCACAAAGGTGGCTTTGGCGAGCAGCGTCGTCTGCAATAAATCATAGGTTTGGCGTTCCCGTTCGCCCGTGATCGCGCCCGCTGTGAACGCCGGGGCGATGAACAAAATCAGCAACAACTCGATGCCGATGATGCCGAAGAACAACACCCGCCCGATTTCGCCCGCAGCGGCGGAACCGGTCGCCCGCACCACCGATCCATAAATGAGATAGAGCAACAGCGCGATCCCGCCCATCAGCGACAGATAGATCGTCAAGACGCCAAAAGCGCGAAAACCGCGCATCCGACCGCGTAGTTCTTTCATCATCACGGGATTGACGCGGAAGGCGTTCAGGTCACGCGCGATCCGCGCGACCGCCATTAGGCACGCGCCAATGCTGATCAGGATAGGGGTGAAGCCCAGCCCCACTAACAACAGCGCCCCGACGCCGATCCCGACCGCCAACAAGGGCAGCGCCCATAGCTCGCGCGCCAGCACGCCGACCATCGTCACGAGCAAGCCACTGGTGGCGACCAGCGACAGCAAGATCATGATCGCGGTGGCGGTGGGGGCGGGTACCGAGGCATTGAACAAGAAAGCGCTTTGCAGCACCTCCGGCAAGCCTGCGCCGATGCCCAAACTGGGCAAGATGCTAACCAGCAGCACGCCCAACGCAAAGAAGGCATGGAGCGCCGCGCCGATGCTCAAAGCGCGGGCGGCGTCCGTCAACATGCGGTCGCGAGTCGTCGTTTCGTTGGAAAAACCAATGGAGGCAGCCATGAGCTAGGACACGATCCCTTTGGTCACGCGCATGAACATCGACTCAAGGTCTTTGGTCTCCTCATTGAAGCCGAGGATCGCCGCGCCCGACGCGCCGATCGCCTGATTGAGCGCCGCCACGCCATCATCATCCCCAGTAAAATCGATGCGAATCGGATAACGCCCCCCTTTGGGGTCCAGCACCGTCACCCCGATCACGCCCGACACGCCACTGACGACGGTTTTCACCGTCTCGACCGTCTCGATATCGCGCAAGGTGACGGTGATCTCGCGGTGGGGCTGCAACTGCGCCCGCATCTCGCTCATGCTTCCTTGGGCGATCATCTTGCCCGCTTCGACAATGCCGATATGAGTGCATATTTCGCCGACATCCGCCAAGATGTGGGTCGAGAAGAAGATGGTTTTACCCATGCGCGCTAGTTCCACCAACAACTCACGGATTTCGACACGGGCGCGCGGGTCTAAGCCCGATGCCGGCTCGTCAAGGATCAGGACTTTGGGGTCGTGTGCCAGTGTGCGCGCCAACGAGAGGCGCTGTTTCATGCCCCGGCTCAGCTTATCGACCATATCGTCCCGACGGTGAGTCAAATCGACCAGTTCCAGTAAGTCGGTGATCAAACCTTTGCGTTGACTTTCGGGAATATCATAACAAGCGGCGAAAAAATCGAGGTATTCCCACACGCGCATATCGTCATACACGCCAAATTCATCGGGCATATAGCCAATTGCCAAGCGGACGGCGCGCGGCTCGTGGGCGACGGAACTGCCGCCGATGAAGGCTTCGCCACTGGTCGGGCGCGTGAGGGTGGTCAACATGCGCATGGTAGTGGTCTTGCCCGCGCCATTGGGACCCAAAAATCCGTAAATTGCGCCGGCGGGCACCGCCAGCGACAAGCCATCCACCGCCGTGAATTTGCCGAAACGCTTCACCAAGTTGCGCGTTTCGATGATGTAATCAGCCATAAGAAGCACCCTACGCTTTCCGTGTATCTATAGTACCGCGTGGCATGGTAAAAAGTTCCGAGAAGCACCTGTTGCCCCCAGCCCCACGCCTTTTGAGCGCGGCTGGGCGGACGACGTTCAAAAACGCCCCGACATACTGACATTAACCCGATTAAACCGCATAAAGCCATCCGTTTCTTGGGCGCTGACCCGCACCAGTACGGTATTTTGTGGTCCCAAATAAGGCACGGGGTCGGGCAGGGCGATGCTTTGCCCATTGAGCAGCACCTCGTCCCACGCTTGCGCCTCCCAGTTCCATATTTCAATGGGGAAGTCGATCACGCCCGTCATCACGGTATCGACGGTGACGAAGATGCTGTTGACCTGCTTTAACACCGCATCGGGCAAGGGCACAAAGCGGAAGGCGGCAGTTTCGCCCGGCTGTAAGGTCAAATTCAAGGGGGCGACATCGCTGAGCGTATTGTTGGCAACCAGCGACCATGTGAAGCGATGGGGCGCGATCACGACTTCGCCCGTTCCGGGTGTGACGGTACTGCTCAGTTCGATCAAGTACAACACGCGGTCGCTGGCGCTCCACTCCGATCCCGTCAGCACGGTTTCGACGGGGAGACGGTCGCCCCATGCCGCCAAATAGACGCGGTCGCCGCGTCCGGTGGCGTCAAAATAATCTTCGATCACCGCTCCCAACAGCGCTTGCCGGCGCAATTGCTCTTGTCCGGCGACATCGCCCAAACTTAAGAGACGACGGTTGAAACGATATTGGTCGAAGGCATCAACGCCCAAAATATCAATGGCGCTTTGTTTGAAACTACCCCCGCTGAAGCGGTTCGAGAAAAAGGCACTGCCCACGCCGTTGGCGCTGCGGCGGGCAGCGGAAGGGGTGCCATCAAGGGGCAGCGTGATCTCAAAATCAACCAGATCGCCGGGGGCGATATCGTCGAGCATCATGACGCCCCGCCGCGCCAAAATCACCGGTTCAGTCAAGCGAAGATCGGTCTCGTTGCGCACAGAACCGCGCACAATTTGGGTACCGTCCAGATCATCGGCGAAGGTGGCGCTACCCCGGATCGCCGGCGCAGGGATCGTCCCGGCAGCGTTGAAGCCCGCCACGAAACTGGCGTCCACGCTAAACCCGACCGCTTGAAATGTCCCTGTTTCTTCGACCACGATGCTCGATTGCGCCTCATTGCCGACCAGCCGACTGCCGACCACCGCCGGACGGGGCAGCGGGCGAAAGGTGGCATCCGCCAAGACCGTTTCGTCCACCGCGAAAGTGTATTCGGCACGGCGTGGCGATAGCAAGCCATAGATGGCATCTAGGCGGGCGCTATCGCTGTCGCTCCAGGATCGCACCACCGCCAAGCGGTTGAGCTTGACCTCGTTGCCGCGCAAATTCGCGCCGAGCGTATACGCCAGCCCGCTGAACAACAAGATCAATGCCGGGATGGTGATCCACGCCCACTCGCGGCGGTTGAGGCGCGCCAAGATCACATAATTGAGCGGACCGATCAAGAGGATATAGAGCGCCAAAAAGCCGAACAACGGCACGACATCGGGTAGCGGATCGAAGCCGGGCAAGATTTCGGCACTAATCGCGGCTTGTTCCCAATCGATCACGCCATTGCCCCAACCGGGTAGCGGCTCCACCGTCGTGATCAGCGCCGTCCACAAGCCGCCGATCTCGTTCCAGCGGCGTAACGGCGCGCTGTTGGGATCGACCGCCAAATAATCGACCACGCCATCGCCGAGACTGCGCCGTACCAGCAAGGGCTGATCCCCGGCACTGACCAAGACGCGCGCGTCGGGATGCAGCGTCCCCGTGCTGATCACCGTTTGCTCGCTGAGGATGGGCGGCAACCGTAACCATGTCGCCAGCGCGTTGAGGTCAGGAGTGGTGTCCGAGGCGGTGGGGGTCATGGGCAAAATATCCCCCAAGCCCGCAGCGGTCGCTTGCCCATTCGCGCCGCCCGTCAAGATGAGATGACCGCCCGACGCCACCCACCCCGTGAGCGCGCGGACCTGACTGGGGGTGAGGGCACCGGTATCGACATCGGAAAAGGCGATCACATCAAGCGCATCCAACGCCGCCAAGCGGTCGGGGAAAGTATTCATTTGCAGATCGGCTTGCAGGATCGCATTGTCAGATTGTGCCCCGGTGAGATCCATCGACCCCACAGCGGACTCGGTGACGACTGCCATCAATAAATCGTACCGCCCCACCGCGCGGATCGGGGTACTTTGCTGTGCCACTACCCGATCCTCGACCAGCAATTCCACGCGCACTTGGTTGGTAAATGCCCGCGCGGTGACATACAAGATCGCCGTTTGGCGGGCACCCTGCGGCAGGGCAACTGGGGTGCGGGTGGTGTTCAAAACGCCGTTGGTGGTTTCGGGGCGGATGAGGAGCTGTCCGGTCAGGTCATCGCCATCATTGCGCATCTGGACGATCACGGGGAACCAATCACCATCGCGAAAATAAGTCCCGAAACCGGCGTCCACCGTCAATGTCACCCCGGCATCTTGGGCGTAGGTGAACGGGGGTGTCCCTGCCGTCCCGACCGCCAAGAGGAGGAGTAAAATCATCATCAATAATCGTTTCATCAATAATCGCCCTGCGTTTGAACACTGTGTTGATTCTAACGCGAAAGTGAGGTTTCGGGGGTGAGGAAATGAAAAGCGGCGATCACGGGGCGGGGAAACGCCTACTATGCCCTACGCCGAGGATCAATTTTGAACCATTCCCCCCATTTCGCGACACTACCCTACAGTGAAAGTATGCCCGAACGGGGGGAAGTCTGTTATGCTTGTGACGGTGATAGCCAACGTTCACCCTCTTGACCCCGACTCGTTGAGGATGCGATGCAGTTTTTAACCCCTCTTGCCTTTCTTGGCGGGCTGATCGCTATTCCGATCATCCTGCTCTACATGCTGCGTTTGCGGCGGCGCGTTGTCGCTGTGTCCAGCATCATGCTATGGCAGCAGGTGATCCGCGACACCGAAGCCAACACTCCGTGGCAAAAATTGCGCCGCAACCTGCTCTTGTTCTTACAATTACTTATCTTGGCGCTGCTCGTGTTCGCGCTGGCGCG
>JBBRTY010000207.1:0-7709 GCA_038248285.1 Aggregatilineales bacterium | reverse complement strand
GTCCGTAGCGAGAGGGCAGACGAAACGCCAAATAGCGGCAGTTGGGTGACCAATTCCAACGGATAAGATCATCCAAGACCCATCCTTGTGCTTCAATGGCAGTGCGCAAAGCTTCGGCATTATGCCCGCAATCGCTTAGGAAGGTGGGGGTATCTTGGGCAAAAAGTGTGGACGTGGGCAAGAGAGCCAGAAACAGAAGTACAATCCAAACGCGCATAATTACCTCTCCATATAGGGGGATAGTTAACCTATTTACAGTCTATCCCGCCTCTTTGCTGGAGGCTTGCACGCCTCGGCTACGGTTGCCCCTTGCCCACCCTACGCCATCGTCAACAACAAATATTCCCCGTTATCCGTCCGATGGGCGCGCTGTCTCCCCCTCGATCAAGCGGGCGGCGCGATTGCGCGTTATGTAACTCCATGCCCATTGCAAAATCACCAACACCCGATTTTGAAACTCGACCAAGCTCATCACATGCACAAACAGCCATGCCAGCCAGCCGACGATGCCGCGCACATGAATACGTCCAAAATCACCAACCGCCGCCGCCCGCCCGATGGTCGCCATGTTGCCCAAGTCACGATAATGAAAGGGGGGCAGCGCCGTGCCCGTCAACCGTGCTTGGATGAGATGGGCGACATAGCGCCCTTGCTGGATCGCCACCTGTGCCACGCCGGGTAAGGGTTTATCCCCCTGATGCTGGTAATGCGCCAGATCGCCGATCACGAACACGTTGGGATGCCCCGCCAGCGACAGATCAGGCTGGACGATCACCCTGCCGATGCGATCCGTCTCGGCACCGAAAGCCTGTGCCGCCATCCGCCCAATCGGTGAGGCTTGGATGCCCGCCGCCCAAACAATCGTGCGGGCGGGGATGAATTCCGTCTGATCTCCGCGCTTGGTGACGACGCCTTGCGCTTGCACATCCGTGACCAGTGTCCCCGTCTGCACCGTCACGCCCATTTGCGACAGGGTATCTAGGACATTTTGCGACAGATCGGGCGGGTACGTGGACAACACCCTGTCCGCGCCTTCGAGCAACAAGATGCGCGCATCGGCAGGGTTGATGTGCCGAAAATTGCCTTTCAGCGTATAGCGCGCGATCTCCGCCACTGCCCCCGCCATTTCCACGCCCGTCGGTCCCGCGCCCACCACCAGAAAAGTGAGCCATTCGCGGATTTTTGCCGGGTCGGTTTCGCGCTCGGCGGCTTCAAAGGCGGTCAAGATTTGGGCGCGGATCGCCGTTGCGTCTTCGATGGTTTTCAGTCCGGGGGCGTGCTGCATCCAGTCATCGTGCCCAAAATAGGCATGGGTGACGCCCGTTGCCAAAATCAGGGTGTCGTAGGGGAGCGCGCCATCGGTCAACAAAAGACGATGCGCGGCAGCATCAATGCCCGACACCTCGGCAAGCAGCACGCGCGTATTGGCATTGTCACGCAAAATGGCGCGCAAGGGCGTGGCGATGTTGGCAGGCGAGAGCGCCCCCGTCGCCACTTGGTAAAGCAGCGGTTGGAACAGATGGAAATTGCGCCGATCCACCAGCGTAATGCTGACGTTGGCTTTGGCAAGTGTTTTGGCGGCATACAGCCCCCCAAAACCACCCCCGACGATCACCACATGATGGGGTTGGGTAGACAATGTGAAATTTTCCTCAATCGCTTCAATGTTCAGTATACCTTCATTTACGCGGATCGATCTTCTAGGATCGCGCTGTCGTAAAACCTTCGTTTGCGTTGGAGGG
This sequence comes from Aggregatilineales bacterium, assembly GCA_038248285.1. Taxonomy (GTDB): domain Bacteria; phylum Chloroflexota; class Anaerolineae; order Aggregatilineales; family Phototrophicaceae; genus Flexifilum. Next base: position 5,967 of record JBBRTY010000207.1, on the reverse strand, counting down.
TTGAAACGATTGATCGTAGCGGCTCAGGCTGGAAGATGATCGGCGGTGACAAAAAAATACAACCTACCCCATCCGACGATCATCATGACGCCGCTGCCCACCCACATGCTGAGATGGTCGTCGGTTAAGCCTAAGGGGGCGGACATAGGAAGAAGAACAAGATTGTTTTGCCATAGTGACCCTATTATAACGCAAATCACGGCGCGAATCGTGGGGGCACGCGCGCGCAGAAGCGTTATAATGATGGTAGTGAATAGGGATGAAGTCTCAAAAGTGCTGCTATGGTGAAACAGATCGCGTTTGGATGGTATGGTGGCAAATTCAGCCACTTAAATTGGTTGCTTCCCTTATTACCAGTTGCGACTCACTACTGCGAGCCATTTGGGGGGTCCGCTGCGGTGTTAATTAATCGCCCTCCCTCGCCGGTGGAGACCTACAACGATCTGGATGGGGACGTGGTTAATTTCTTCAAGGTACTTCGGGAACAAAAAGAACCGCTCATTGAGGCAATCGGACTCACGCCGTTTGCTCGTGAAGAATTTGAACTGGCGATCCAAGACCTAGACGACGTTGTGTCTGATTTGGAACGTGCCCGTCGTTTTTTTGTGCGCGCGCGTCAAGTTAGGACAGGGTTGGCACAAACTGCTAGTTCTGGGCGATGGGCCCATTGCTTATTAACGAGTCGGGCGGGCATGGCAGGGGCGGTCTCGCGGTGGTTGGGGAGTGTGGAAGGACTTTCGGAGATCGCTCAGCGGTTGTTACGTGTGCAAATCGAACACGCTTCGGCACTGGAGGTGATCGCGCGCTACGATAGCGCGGAGACACTCTTTTATTGCGATCCCCCTTATCCGCACGATTCGCGCGGGGATAGCAAAGCCTATAAGTATGAAATGACAGATGGGTCGCATGTGGAACTCGCGCAGATTTTACATTCCGTTCGCGGGAAGGTCGCGATATCGGGCTATGATTCGCCCCTAATGAATACGCTGTATAACGATTGGTATCGGATTGAGGATGATCCGAAGATGGCGCATTCCATCAAGAAACTACGGACTGAAGTCTTGTGGGTCAATTATAAGATTGAGAACGCATGAATCCAGATGAAATTCTTGAAGCGGCATTCCAGCAAGCATGGACGACTCTCAATGTGCGGAACAGCGATATCGCTATTGCCGAGCGGATAGATTTGATAGGTCGTAATCTTCAAAATCGGGCGTGTTCCCGTTTAATTTTGGCGTGTACGCTTGCCAAAATTCATAACCCGCGCGTCGATATCCGTAAACCGTATACCCAAATTGGCGATGCCGATACATTTTCGGGCAGAACCTATGATGAAGGCTATATCACAAAATTTATCAGCGAACATCAGCTCCCTTGTAATTCTACAACTGCTTTTCTTACCCCCGCGCTCCGCAACATCAATCAGGTGTTAACGCCGACTCGTAATTTGGTGGGGCGTCCGCGTGAAGTTTATCGCGCCGCGCTTGAGCTTTTATCGGATGTCTATACTGAGAAACTCAGCGCCGCCGATTTAATGCTCGCCACCTTACGCATCTTGATCATTGTGCGCGATGAAAAACAAGCAAGGATAGATTCATTGTTGGCAGGGTTGCAAGTGTCAATTGAGGATGTTTCGCTATCCGCAGAAGAAATAATGATTCTTATTCAGCAACATTTGGCAACTAAAGGAGCCAGTCGTCTGCCCGTTCTGATCATTGCGGCGCTTTATCAAGTTGCATCAATCCATTTAGGGGAACAAGCCTTGGCATTAGAAAGTCATAATGCCGCTGACAAACAAACGGAAGCGCTTGGGGATATTCAAATCACCTTGCTAGATAATCATAAAATGATCGTGACTACTCAGGTATAGAAACAGAATAAAATAAACAGAGAGGCATGAAGACGTGAAGAAAAACAGGAAAATACCCCTCGAAACGTGGATGTAGGGGTGGATTAGGCGCTTGTCAATCGTTCATTAACATGAAGGTTCGCGCGCCGAATATCCACCCATTTGCCGCCAACGGTCATTTCCCCCTTTATTACCGACCGTTTTTCAGCTTAAGCAGTTACAAATGATCACTGTTTACGAAGTCAAGCTGAAGCGCGTGACCATCAACGATATCGATCAAGCATGGGTGAAAATCCAAACTGCGCCCTATCACCTAAATCACTATATTTTTATCACAACGGAAGTGATCACGGAGGAAATTACGCGCTACTGCGCCGCGTTTTACGAACACAGTGATGGAGTTGAAATAGCGGTTTTAGATTGCTTGAGTTTCCTCCGCCATTTTTTGCACTTATTTTACCGTCTCCGAATGCGCTTTTTAGATAGCTACCAACAACTGATGTTGTCGGAGCCCGATAGTGCGGTGTCCCAACCCGTCAAAGAAGTTTTTCTTGTGTTGCGCCAAGCTGCAGAGTCCGCTGACTAGTCCATCGTTCGTTGTTCGCACGCGGGTTCTGTTCAGGTGATGCCTTTGACGAATTCGGACGCACAATTGGCTAGAAATGCATCGCCAACAGCATTCCCGTTTACCCATCCACCGCATCCAGAGTCTGCACCGTCGGATCGATGCCTGCGCGCAACTCGCGATTCTGCGGAAGCTGTGACCCCGCATCACGCCATCAGGTAGCGGCTCACGCTGGAAGATGATCGGCGGTGGCGCGGTCTGCAACCGGGCGGACATAGGGCGCAGGGACGATTTGGGGTTGGAACGTTTCGACATGCGCCTAATCCGCACTCTACGACGTTCATCATTGATAGCAACTCATATAACGACGGCTTATCGGTCGTTACTTCGCCCAAAGTGTGAACGAAAATTGGGAGACAGTATTTTTAGCCCTGTGTGAACGGATGAGAATGGGGGGAGGATGAAAGCGACCGTCAGCGCTGGATGTGGAGTAAAATTGTGACGACACAGGGCGAATCGGTCGGGATCATTGTAACCGTTTTTTTCCACGATCACCTCCAAATCCGCATTCCGCGCCCATTCGACATTATCTGCACTTGAACTTCATGGCAATAATAACTTTTGAAGGTGCGATACCTAGACTCAGTGAATCACGAAAGTACATCCCCTCCCCACTTCGTAGAGAGGGGACTTTTAAGAACTGTTGTGAGCCGTTTTCTCCCCCTCAGCCATGCAATGGGGTGGGGCGCTGACCGAAGGTCAGACGGGGTGGGGATAATCAAATCTGTGATTCACTGAGACTGATGAAAATGGACAAGCAGGGTCATGATTTCGCTTTCGCACAGGCTCGGTTGCCGTCGTCGTTTCGCTGGATGGGGGTTCGCTTTTGACCAGTTTGGCAAAAATCATCGACAGTATGGAATAGGTCAAGTAAACTGATCATGGGATACCTTTCACATTAGCGGTAACGTGAAGTTCAATCACTTCTCGAAAAGTATCCCACCTATCCAAAAATTAGGTTAGTATATGGAGTGGAAGCTACTATGAAACGTATAATCTCTATCATCGGTTTGCTGGTCGTTTTAACTATCGGCGCAAGTATTGTGTTCGCTGGCACGTTGACCATCTCTGGATCGCTGGATGCGGGTGATCCCAAAATGAATGTCGTCAGCATCATCACGCCCAACTGTGGTCTGCAGTTCCTCACTCCTGTGGCTTATGATACCTACCCCTTCACGGTTGATGTCGGCGGAACCTATACCATTAACATGACCAGCACCGGCACTTTACCGGGTTTTGCTTCATTCTATCTTTACCAGTCAAGTTTCGATCCGGCAAACGGGGCAGTCAACTGCATCGCAGGAAATAACGATGCGGATCCTAAAATTATCAATATTCCACTGACTGCTGGGACTCAGTATATCCTCGTGCCGTTCGATGACAGCATAGCTCAAGTAACGGGTACTTACACCGCAAGCATCAATGGTCCCGGCAATATCAGTTTAGTGACCCCTGCGAGCGCTTGTACTTATCCGCTGCCGGCAGGGTCGGTCATTTACAATGTTCCGGCTGGCGCACCGGCGTTCTTCCAAGCTGATTTGGGAAGTCAGACAAACTTCAACCTCCCAGCAGGAACTTGGTACATCAGCGAGTTCACGGGCGACTTCGCCAAGGTTTGGATGGCGTGCCAAGCACAACCCTTCTTCATCCCCGCCAACGCGGTCGCGCGCTAGTCTTTTAGCAATCGACGCATCGCAAAGGGCGTGCCAAAGCACGCCCCGCGCAAGTTATGGCACTGCGTCTTAACCAACGTCTAACAAGACCCAAAAGTAATGAACCGCTCATCTTGACTGACGGCGAGTAATCCAGCCCCCTACGGAGGGATCACCCCGCCGACTCAACATCGGCGGGGCGTCTCGTCGTTACGCCAGCGTGCGATCCGCGCCTTGCCGGGCGATCATCCACTGCGGATACTCGGACGGCAATTGACTGGGGGCGTGCAAACGTGCCAAGTGGTCGGCACTCAAGCGCACAGTCACCGCCCCAAGATTCTCGTTAAGTTGGTCGATGCTCTTGGTGCCGATGATGACGGTGGACACGGCGGATTGATGCAACAGCCATGCCAACGCCACTTGCGGCACCGTCACTTCTAGCTCGGTCGCTACGACGCGCATCACATCGACGACATCGAAAGCGCGGTCTTTATTCACCGGCGGGAAGTCGAACGATGCCCGCCGCGCCCCCTCGGGACCAGCGTCCTCACGGTTGAATTTGCCAGACAGCAAGCCCCCCGCCAACGGCGACCAGACCATGATGCCCACCCCTTGATCTTGCACCAACGGGAGGACTTCGCGCTCAAGGTCACGCCCGGCAATGGTGTAGTACGCCTGCAACGACTCGAAACGCGCCAATCCTAGCCGTTCGCTGATGCCCAGTGCCTTCATCAACTGCCACGCCGCCAAATTGCTTGCCCCCAAATAGCGCACTTTGCCTTGTTGCACCAGCGTATCGAGCGCGCGCAGGGTTTCTTCTAAGGGGGTCAGCGGGTCAAAACCATGAATTTGATACAGGTCGATATGGTCGGTATTCAAACGCTTGAGGCTGGCTTCGACCGAGTGCATGATGTGGTAGCGGCTCAGTCCGACATTGTTCACCGACTGATCCATGCTCCCCCGTACTTTGGTCGCCAAAACGTATTTGTCGCGGGGGCGTCCTGCCAACGCCTTGCCTAAAAGCGTCTCGGATTCGCCATAGGAATAGACATCAGCGGTATCGATAAAGTTAATGCCAGCGTCTAAGGCGCGGGCGACGATCTCGGTCGCCACTTGCTGATCTTGCTTGCCGATGACTTCCCAAAAGCCTTTGCCGCCAAAGGTCATGGTGCCGAGGCACAATTCCGAGACCAATAGCCCGGTTTTGCCCAACAACCGATATTTCATCGTCATGGTGTCGCTCATGCTTGATCTTCCTCGTCTTGATACAACCCGATTTTGTAGTCGATGAACTTCAAGATTTCGCTCACCTCATCCACTTGGGCTTGAACAGCGGCACGGTGCGCTTGCAAAATCGCGATTCGCTGCGGTGCCGTCCGTGCGCCGCCGCGATACAATGCGATAAAGCCGCGCATCAAGTCGATAGACATGCCGGTGCGCCGCAGTTTCGTGACGAAGCTGATACGCATGAGATCGGCGTCGGTATAGCGCCGATGCCCGTTGGCTGCCCGTTCGACAGGCTCAAGCAAGCCCATCTCTTCGTAATAACGGAGGGTGGAACTCGGCAGGTGAGTGATTGCGCTCACCTCTTGGATGGTGTAGGTGATCGTCGTTTGAGTCATCATAAGGTCATGCTACAACTTCGAGTCGACTTTAAGTCAAGGGGGTAAAAAATAATGATGGCGCTCGCACACCCTACCGGGTGCATTTCACTTTGGTGCATCGCTATGATTTCATAACAGTAAACGGGCGGATATTCGGCGCGGCGACTCTTGGGGTTGGGGATTTTTCCACGAGCGCCTAATCCGCCCCTACATTTACGTTGATGAGACGATAGGGGT
>JBBRTY010000206.1:0-7714 GCA_038248285.1 Aggregatilineales bacterium | reverse complement strand
TGAAACCCATCACACAGGTGATAACGGGTCAGGATGGGTATGTAGGGGCATGATATATCATGCCCCTACCGAGGATAAACCCATTGTGTGTTTTTGTGACCCTTTGTGGATATCGAGTACCATTTCATGGTGGTCTGCACCGGTAGGTGAATAAATACCGTCCACAGGTTTCATGCTTAAGCACGGGGGTTAAGGTGAGGGTGCGCATAGCGGACCGATTCGGTTGGTGGCGCGCTCGGCACAGGTGAGGTCGCGCACATAGCGATGAGCTTGCGCCCATGCCGTCACCGCTTCCGGCGCGAGCGGGATATCCCAGCGCGTGAGCGCCCCGTCTTGGGTGGTCGTGTAAAGCGTGCCATCGGGCGCGAAAAAGACACCGCGCGCGTCTTGGTCGGTCGTCAAGCGCAAGATTTCCCGCCCCGTCAGCCGATCCCACAAGCGGATCGTATCGTCGTAGGATGCCGTCACGATCCACGCCTCGTCGGGGCTGTAGTTGATCTCGCCGATGACACCGCTATGCCCGACGAAACGGTGCAGTTCTCGTCCGGTCGCGACCTCCCATTCCACCGCCAAGCCTTCTTGCCCGGCAGAGAGCGCCCGCGTGCCATCGGCGCTAAAAGCGACTGTTTGCAGGGAGCTATCATGCACCTGTGGAAAAGTGCGCACCGTCTCGCCACTGGCGACATCCAACAACGCCAAGACCCCATCGCCAGTTTCGGACGCGCCGCCGATCAGCAAGGTGCGGTGATCGGGGCTGTAGGCGAAGGTGATGTCCAGCATGAAGCCGGTGTCATAGCGCCGCACCTCCGCTCCCGTCGCGAGGTCATAGATCGCCACTCGCGAACGCACCTCAGGGTCGGCGCCAATGACTGCCGCCAAGACGCCTTCCCCATCGGGCGTGAACAAGACGGATGGGATGAGTTGTGCCCCCAGCGCAATCCGGCGCGTCGTTTTGTTGCGCGCCACATCCCACACGCGAATATCCCCATCCCAGCCCGCCGAAACCACCCGCAACCCGCCATCTGCCGTTTGCTGGGTATCGAGCGTGACCAAACTATCGGTATGCCCTTCCAGCCGCTGTTGAAGCTGATCATTTTGGAGTTCCCACACCAGCACCGCCGGATCGCGAAAGCCACCGACCGTCACGATGTGCTGTCCATCGGGCGTCAATTGGCTGCGGGTCGCGCTGGTATACAGATCGAAGCCGCTAAAACGATGCGTTTCCCCACCGCTGCGGGTATACCAGCGCCGAATCGTCAAATCTTGGGCGGCGCTGTAAAAACTCGTGCCGTCAGGGGCGAAAACCGCCCGCGACAAAGGCTGGCTGTGCCCGCGAAAGAGGCGCAACAGCCGCCCCTCGCGCGTTTCCCACAGATAGAGCAAGCCGTCATAACCCGCCGAAATCAGGGTTTCGCCGTCGGGACTCAAGGCGAGGTCGGCAAGCGTGGTGGGCGTGAAACCGGTATCATAACGCAGCATCTCGTCCCCACTCGCCTGATCGAGGGTGACGATCTGCCCGCTGTTGGTACCGATGATAATCGTGTCCTCGGTCGTGCGCCGCACCGCCCCAAAGAGCGCCCTCTTTAGATTCACATCTGGTTCATCGGGGTCTTCGATAGGACCATAGGTCTGGATCGGGTCGCCAGCGGGCACCGTCCACAAGCGCGCCGTCGCGTCATCTGATGCCGTCAAAAGACGGGTGCTATCGGGCGAAAACACCACCGAAGTCACAGTATCCCTATGCCCGCGCGGGCTGGCGGATAGGGCTAACGTCTTGCCGTCGCGGATTTCGAGCGTGTCCAGCGTATCTAGGAAGCCCAGCGCGATCCAATTGCCATCGGGGCTAAACGCCACCACATTGATCAGTTCCGCGCTGGTCACTTGGGTGCGGATCGTCCATGTCGCCACGTCCAGCAGCACCACGCGCCCATCCGCATAACCGACCACCGCCACATTGGGATCAGTGGGGTGAAAAGCCACCGCGGTCGGTCCGTCCAAATTAATGGCAGCGCCGCCCCCCACATCGGTGCTGGTGCCCGTAGCTTGTTGCTGCAACACCGCCCCTGTCGCCACATCCCACAAGTTCAACTTGCCATCCTGCCCCGTGGAGAGCAAGCGCGTGTTATCGGCATTGACGGCAAGCGACTCGATCCAGTAGTCATGCCCACTCGCATACACGGCAGCCGTGCCGGGGGCATAGGCGACCGTGCGCAGTTGCGCTTGGACTTCGGGCGGGGGATTCGGAATTTGATTGGCGAACAGTGCCAGCGCCAACGCCAGATCGCCCTCATCGTTGGCGTATGCCCGTTCCGCCGCCACCGACCACGCCAACCCTTGCCATTCGACCGCCCGCCGTGCTGAAGTCGCTTCGGCGGCAATGGCGGTGGCGACATTGAACGCCACTTCGGTGCCGCGCACCTCCGATAAGCCGAGGGCGTTGGTGGCGGTGGCGGCTTGCTGTGCTACTTCGGTGCCGCGCACCTCCGACAAGCCGAGGGCGTTGGTGGCGGTTGCGGCTTGCTGTGCCACTTCGGTGCCGCGCAGATCGGACTCTTGCCGGCGGCTTTCGGCGACGCCAAACAAGCCGACCGAGATCGCCGCCAGCACGACCGTCACGCCCAGCGCAGCGGTCACGCTCGCCAGCAGCGAGCGCTGACGGCTGTTGGCATGGCGGCGGCTGGTGATGATGTAATTGGTCTGCAATTCGGTCGGCTTGGGTTCCTTGCCGCCGCTTTGTGCCAGCACGCTCTCGGCGTCGCCCAACTCATCGCCCCGCAGCAAAAAACTACGATTGCGATCTTTTTCTTCCCATTCCCGCGCGCGCACCAAGAGGCGGGTTTGGGCGCGGACGTATTCAAAATCGGTGTTGAGGGCATCGATCAACTGGGTGAAGGCGACTTCAAAATTATCACCATCGCGGCAGTAGAGCCAGTTGTGACGGGCAAGAGCGCGGTGAATCTGTTCGGGGATCGCCTCGCGCCGCACCACGGGGATCAGGCGTTTATTGTTTTGGATGGCGTGTTCGATCTCCATATTGCAGACCTTCGACGCCACCGAGTCTGGGCTGATCACGAACAAAAACGAGTCGGCGGCTTCGATGCCGCGCTGGATTTCTTCCCACCAATCCGCCGTGAACGGGATGCCCTCCCAATCGACCCACGCTTGTCGATCTTTTTCGTTTAGGGCGGCATTTAGTTGCCGGACAAAATCTTGATCTTTGCGCGAATAAGAAATGAACACATCGCTCATGATGCTGGCTCTCCACTGGCTGACGAACGGCGCAACTGGGGCACCACTACCCTACGCTGTGCCAGTTGCGCCGCCATCGTTCTTACAAGGTCGAAAAAGCTTATCCCCCACTGCGCACCTGATCGAGAAAGACATTGGCGGTGAGGAAAGCGCTTTGCGCGGTGTTGGCGGTGGCGAGATTGCGGGAAAGGTCTTGCTCTAGCGTCCGCGAATTGCAAGAGAACCGAAAACTTACCCACCCATCCCGCAACGCCGCTAAGCCGCTGTTGATCAAAGCGACCGCTTGGCGCAGGTTTTCCGACTGGGCATATTCCATTTCTTCGATGAAGACATCATTGCTGGGCACGGGCGGCGGGACGGAGATATCACAACCAGCGGTCGTGCCGGTGGCATTGACATCTTGCCAATACTGTACCAACAAAGTCGCCGCCCCCCGCGCCCCATTGACATCATCAATGATGCGGTACAAATCAGGCAAATGGCGCTGCACATTGAGCGTGGGTTCGGGTGCGACGGTCGGCGGTTCACTGACGGCAACGGTCACGGGGATATCGGACGCTCCGGCGGTGGTGGGCGCTGCTGTCGGGGGGCTGACTTCGACGCTCAGCGCCGTCGCGGGTGGGATGCTGGCGGGGTCGGTGGTGGGCATGACCGAAAACAACGCTTTTGGCGGTTCGGCACCTGCCAGCGTCGTCAGTTCAAGTTCAAGTTCAGTCAGTTGGGGTACCACTGGCACCAACAGCGTGCGGTACGCCTCCCCCGCTTGGGCGCTGCCAAAATCGGCGGGGTTGCCATTGCACGCCGTACTGTAGGGCACCAGCGCGCTGGTCAAACTGGTGCCAACCGCATTGATCTGGCGGGTGACAGCGGCGATATCCGGGTTGGCGCTGGCGTCACGCTGATCAAGCGTGTAACGATAACGCTCTGGGGAGTTAAAAAAAGCGGCGCAATCGAGGGCTTGGTTGCTGATCACATTCAGGAAGACCGTTTGCAAGTTGCGCGTATCACTGCTGACGGTGACAAAGACGGCACGCGCGCCGTTTAATAAGGCGGAGCGTTCAGTTTTGCCCCCCAAGAGCGCCCCAGCGATGGTGCCCTGAAACAGGAACAATACGATGAGGATGCCCAGCGACAACACCAATCCGCCCGCTGTGCGCAAGCGTTTGGCGGTGGGGGCGCGTTTGCCCAGTTTGCCGGCCACCTCGACTTGGCTGAGCAGCGCGGTGACTTTGGCTTCTTCCTTTTTGCGCAAGCCCACCTCGACCGCGCGGAACATGCCCAACGCATAGGCGGCGGCTTTGCGGACTTCGGGACTCTTGTCCGTTTGATAGAGGCTGATTAAGGTCGGGATGGCGTCGCCATGCGCTGCCTCGCCGAGAAAATAAGCGGCATCACGACGTTTTGCGGCGCTGGAGGAGGCGAGATCGCGCAACGCCCGTTGAACGCGGGATTCCAGTGGACTAGCTTGTTCATCCGTCATGAAAGTTCTGCCCTCTATCGGTTTTGATTTTTCGACATGCCCTCTACTATAAGCCAAGTTACGACTTGGCGAAAGTGGGCACGGCGCATTGACCAGGGCTTACGCATGAAATGATATTCGATATTCACAAAGGGTCATAAAAACACACATTCAGTGAATCACAGATTTGATTATCCCCACCCCCAGACCCCTCAGCCATTGCATGGCTGAGGGGAGTACTTTCGTGATTCACTGACATTGGGTTTGCCTTCAGTAGGGGGTAACTACTTCGCCAACAGCATTGGCGAGGTAGTTACGGGGCATGATATATCATGCCCCTACATACCCATCCTGACCCGTTATCATCCGTCTGATAGGTTACATGCGTAAACCCTGTCGCATTGCCCCGAAAACGAAGAACAGTCTATCATACATAATTTACACCGACGTAATGCGCGGGCAATAGCTCATTGGGATGCTTGTCGCTATCGCCCATCATCATGAAAGAGCATCAAGTGACTTCTTTACCAGTCTCTAAAGGCGTTACCCTCGCCAACCTCCTGACCCAAAAAATCAACCTGCTTGATATCCTTGAAACTGCCGCGAGTCAAGGCGATATCGTGCGCGTCTTGATGATGCGGCAGTCGGCATATTTCCTCAACACGCCCGACGCTATCAAACATGTCTTGGTGGATAACCACCGCAATTATCACAAAGGGCGCGGCTTGCAAGCGGCGCGTGGACTCATTGGCAATGGCTTGTTGACCAGCGAGGATGATCTTCACACCCGCCAACGCCGCATGATTCAACCGTCTTTCCATCGCCGCCGCATCGCCACCTATGCCGATGTGATGACCGCCCACACCCAAGCCCAGATCGCCACATGGCGCGCCGGGGATCAGCCCGATCTGCACGAAGAACTGATGACGTTGACGATGGGGATCGTCGCCCAGTGCCTGTTTGATGTCGATGTCCGTCATGATGCCCCCGAACTGAGCGCGGCGTTGGAAGGCGTGTTCGACAATTTATCGATGCTCGATTCTTCACCCCTCGGTCAACTGCTCACCAAACTGCCGTTGCCGCGCACCCAGCGTCGGCGCGACCATATGAGCGTGCTGGATGCGGCGATCCACGAGTTCATCGAACAGCGCCGAAACAACCCCGCCGAACGCGACGATCTGCTGTCGATGCTGCTTTTGGCGCGCGACGAGGAAGGCGATCATATGGGTATGAGCGATCAACAGGTGCGCGATGAGGTCATGACGTTGTTCTTGGCGGGGCACGAAACCACCGCCAACGCCTTGTCGTGGGCATTTTATCTGCTCACCCAAAATCCGTCCGTAGAGACAAAACTGGTTGAGGAACTCACGCGCGTCTTGGGGGATCGCCCGCCGACGATGAATGACCTTGCCGCCTTGCCCTATAACAAAATGGTGTTGTCCGAGGCAATGCGCTTGTATCCGCCCGCTTACGTGATGGGGCGTCAGGCGCTTGCCGATGATGAGATCGCCGGGCATGTCATTCCGGCAGGGGCGACCGTCCTCATGAGCCAATATACGATGCACCGCCATCCGCGTTACTGGGACGATCCACTTCAGTTCATGCCGGAGCGCTTCGATAAGGACAGCCCTGCCCACAGCCAACGCCCCCGTTATGCCTACTTTCCGTTTGGCGGGGGGGCACGCATGTGCATCGGCGAGCCATTCGCATGGATGGAGGGCGAATTATTGCTGGCGACGATCCTGCAACGCTATCACTTCACGCTCCAAGCCGGAGCGGTGATCGAGCCAGAACCTTTGATCACCCTGCGTCTGAAGCATGGTTTACCCGTCACCATCCACCCGCGCTAGGATAACTATTAGGGGAGAGGCGGGCACGGCGCATGGGCGCCACGTCCATTGGAACCTTCACCCCAAACGCGCTATGATTTGGGGCATAGACCGCTTACCCGCGAGAACAAGTTTATGACTTCTTCTTTTCCCGATATTTCCCTCGACTCCGAATGGTTGCTTGATTATTTTGAGGACATCCCGACGCTTTACGAGTTCATGGAGACTTTTCGTCTGCCCTCGCTCGCCAAATGGACGTTCGACAAGACGCGCCCCGTCAATTGGCTGGCATGGCTGCAACACCATTTTGATTTGCCGCTGCGCGGTGTCTGCGTGAGCTATTGGCTGCGCATCGACTCCGCGCCGTCCACCGCGCGTCTCTATATCAACGGGCGCAACTTCGGCGAGTTTAGCACCCCCCTATCGCTGGATGTGACTGATTATGTGGCGCTAGAGGACAACCGGATCGAGTTCCGCGTCCCCTGTGACGCGCGTGGCTCGTTCAGCGATATTCGGCTGACGGCGATCCCCTGCAAATGAACATCATCATTGCGGCGGGTGCCCTCAAACACAGTCTTTCCGCCCCACACGCCGCCGCCGCCATCGCCCGCGGGATCGCGCGGTCGGGCTTGGATGCCCACTGCCGCCTGATGCCCATCGCCGATGGCGGCAATGGCACCCTCGACGCCTTTTTGATGAGCGCCCCTCACCGCTGGCGCACCGTCGAAGCGCCCGCCTGCGACCCGTTGATGCGTTCCATCGGGGCGGCATTCCTCAGCGACGGCGTCGGCTCGGCAGTGGTCGAAATGGCGCAAGCGTCCGGCTTAGAACTGCTCACCCACGCCGAACTAGCGCCCCTGCGAGCGACGACCTATGGCACCGGGCAATTGCTGACAGCGGCGCTGGACTCGCTACCGCCCTCTACTGCTAAGGTGATCCTCGGCTTAGGGGGTAGTGCCACCACCGACGGCGGAGCGGGCTGTTTGCAAGCGTTGGGCGTCCGCTTTTTCGATAGCGACGGGATCGCCTTGCCGGATGGCATCGGCGGCGGGGATTTACACCGTATCGCGGGGGGCGATTTGAGCCGCCGCGATACGCGGGGGGGTGGGGTGGGGGGGGGGTTAGCCACCGCTGTCGGAAATAAGGGGGGGGGGGCGGCCGGGGGGGGGGCGGTGTT
>JBBRTY010000205.1:0-7737 GCA_038248285.1 Aggregatilineales bacterium | reverse complement strand
CAGGGTCAACGCATGAAATGGTACTCCATATTCACAAAGGGTCACAAAAACACACAATGGGTTTATCCTCGGTAGGGGCATGATATATCATGCCCCTACATACCCATCCTGACCCGTTATCATCCGTATGGCAGGTTTCATGCGTCCGCCCTTGGGTCGGGGGTGAGGGGTACCTGATGCAGCCTTAATTGAAGATATTCACAAAACCTTCGCCCACCCCCACCAGCGTGTAGACAAAGCTTTGTCCGTTGACCGTGACCACACCGCCATAAATAACCTTTGCCACGCTGATCGCTTGGCGTGTCGCGGGGTCAGTACCCATACTGGCGGTGGTCGCCATGAACAGATAGCCAGTCTCGACATCGGTCACTTGGGCGAACGACAGCCCGGTGAACTTAGGATAGACCTGCGTCACCAGTTGCAAGGCGGTGTCGGCAGTCGTAGGGGCGGCGGCTGATACCAAGAAACCATAAGCGCCCGCCGAAGCGCTGGAGAGTTGAACCGTTAAGTTCTCGCTGTTGACGCTGCATCCATTTGTATTGGTGCTGCAATCGCCCACCAAGACGACGCCCGCGCCGCCCGCCATCAAGCCCCAGTACGCGCTGCCACTGATGCTGGTGGCATTGAGCAGCATCGCCTGAATTTCGGCAGGCAGGTATGCCATAATCGTTTGCACATCGCCTGTGAAGTTGCCCGCATACAGAGGATCGACGGTGATAGCCAGTTGATCATTGGCGAATAGGACCAATGCTTCGTAGGCGTCGGCGGAAGGCGTTGGCTCACTGTCGGCGGGATAGTTAATGGTGGTGTTGATGTCGCCAATGGTGACGGTCGTTCCCGCAGTGCTGCTGGTGTCTCCAGTATCGGTGTAGCTATCGGTGGTGCTGTCGTAGGTATAGCTATAACAATCCCACGAATAGGATTCACAGTAAGCAGCGTAGTCGGCATAATTGCCAGCATAATCATCCACTGTTTGAGCCGTGTAATCTACCGCTTCTTCATACGCTTGTAGCGCATAATCGGTTGATGCCGTCACGGTGTCATAATAGGTTTGGGCAGTACTATCGACAGCAGAATAGTAATCCGTCCACAATTGATCATAGGTCGCTTGCGCTTGATGAGCTGCATCGCCCGCTGCCTCTTGCCCGGTGCCAAAGACGCTCTCAAAAGTTTGATCGGCAAGGTCTTGGAAACCGGTAAAACCGGATTCTGAGAAGAATGAATCCAACGACAAATTGCCCAAGCCACGTTCGGCAAAACTAGCGAAACCTTCGCTGAGCGCATCTGGTGAGAAAGCGGGCTGTTCACCACCCGGTAAAGGTCCGCCTGCGCCACCGAATGGTCCACCCGCGCCGCCCGCTTGAGGTCCACCCGCGCCGCCCGCTTGAGGTCCGCCTGCGCCACCGAATGGTCCACCCGCGCCACCCGCTTGAGGTCCACCTGCGCCACCCGCTTGAGGTCCGCCTGCGCCACCGAATGGTCCACCCGCGCCGCCCGCTTGAGGTCCGCCTGCGCCACCCGCTTGAGGTCCGCCTGCGCCACCCGCTTGAGGTCCGCCCGCGCCGCCCGCTTGAGGTCCGCCCGCGCCACCCGCTTGAGGTCCGCCCGCGCCACCCGCCTGAGGTCCACCCGCGCCGCCCGCTTGAGGTCCGCCCGCGCCGCCACCGCGCGAAGCTCCACGGGTGTTGACCGCTGCGCCAGACATACCGGGACCGCCCACACTACCCCCACTTGTACTCGGTGCAGAACGTGATCCGCCACCCCCACCGCCTTGGGGGGCACCCCCGCCTCCTTGCGAGACACCGCCACCACCCCCACCGCCTTGGGGCGCGCCACCCCCACCACCGCCGGGTCCTTGGGCGAAGACCGCCCCCGGCAAGACCAACAACGCACTCAGCAAAATGGGTACCAACATCTTTTTTGACGGCATGAGATTTCCTCGAGTCTATTTGCCACATCACCAAAACGTACAAGCAAAGTGTAACGCGCAAATGTGATAGAAATGCCATGACGGTGTAAAAAAAGAGTCAACTACTCACTTTTCTCACTTGAAGTCTCGCCCCCCTTGAATGGAGGCGAGACGAGGGAGGGAAATGCCGAGGATTTTAACGCGCGGCGACGGCTTGGCGCATCGTATCGCGGAATTGCTCGTGATGCCCAAGTTCGTGCTTTAAGGCAAACAAAAATGCGGTGATCGAGTTCATCTCGCCAAAGCGTTCGACAAAGCGGGGGCTAAGCGCCCGCAATAGTTCGGTATTGGGCGCATCGGGGAAGGCATCCAGATAGCCCAAACGGATACGACGGCTTTCCGCAAGGCGCTGTTCGACTTGGGCGCGGGTCGTGACTGTCTCCCATGCTGTTTCGTAGCGCAAGCGTAAATCAGCGGGGAAAGGGACGCCGCGCGCCAAAATGCTGCCGATGGCGGCACCTTCTTCGCTGCTGGCGGTCGCATGCACGACGAGATGCGCTAAATTCCATGGGATATCTTTTTCGGCATCGGACGCGGCAAAGGTGTCGTTGGCATTGGGATCCACAGGGACGAAAACCAAATCAGCGTCGTCGGCATCGGCAAGGATCGCGATAATTTCGTCAAGACTCTCGTTGGTCCATTGGCGTAAGTGGTCAACGGTGACACCTTCGCGTTGTGTCCACGCCAGCAGGGTCAATTCGCCATGATCGACGGAGGAAAGGTCAGGCAGCATGTGCTACTCCTATAAAATTTGAAAGGGACAACTATAGAACGTCATGAGGGGCGGAATCTTTCATACACGGTTTGCGCTTCTGTCGTTGCTCATTTCAAAACAGCACGTTACACTAACGGCTATGCCCGTCGCTGCTGTGGGCAATATCGTACTAGAATTAGACTCAGGATTGTTTACGATGCTCACCCCTGTTGAACAGATGATTTTTATATTTTTGGCGTTGTTCGCTGTCGGGGCGACTTACGCCGGTTTCAAAGAGATGGCGGATATCATCAATCGTGGCACCAGTGAACTTTATCTGGATCGCCTCC
The DNA here is from genome assembly GCA_038248285.1 of Aggregatilineales bacterium. Classification (GTDB taxonomy): domain Bacteria; phylum Chloroflexota; class Anaerolineae; order Aggregatilineales; family Phototrophicaceae; genus Flexifilum. The sequence continues at coordinate 4,724 of JBBRTY010000205.1, read as the reverse complement.
CCGCCCGATTGTGGACGGCATTGCGTGTGTATATCACGCAACAACCGACGCTCAAGACGCGCCGCCTTACCAGCCTCATCCATCTAGGCGTGGTGTGGGGCTTCACCTTTTACTTTCTCGTCAACGGTGCCGAAGTGCTAGAAGGCTTCTTGCCCGATTACGTTTTCTTAGGCGAAGCGGGCATCGTGTATGACCTGTATCGACTGGCGGGCGATGTCCTCAGCGTGATCGTCTTGGCGGGCGTGGTGTATTTCATCTTGCGGCGCTTTGTGTTGCCCAACAAGATCGAACTCCAGTATCACGACAATATCCTGCTACACCCCAAAGTGAAAGCCGGCGCGATCTCGGCAGACTCCCTACTGGTCGCCGGTTTCATCCTCTTGCATGTGGGTGCCCGCTTCTTGGGGCAATCAATCCAAGTGGCGGAAACAGGCGCGTTAGACCCCTTCCGTCCCTTTGCCTCTATCGTCAGCGGCATGTGGGGCGGCACCGGCGAAGACTCGTTGCTGTTGTTGGAACACCTCTTTTGGTGGTTGGCGGTCGGCGGCATTTTGCTCTTCACGCCTTATTTCCCCAGCACCAAGCACGCGCACCTGTTCATGGCTCCGCTCAACTACCTCACTCGCCCGCGCCGCACCTCGATGGGCGAAATGACGAAGATTGATTTTGAAGACGAGAGCATCGAACAATTCGGCGCGGAAAAACTAGAACACCTGCCCAAGACTGCCATCTTCGACAGTTTCGCCTGTATCATGTGCAACCGCTGTCAAGATGTCTGTCCGGCGTATGTCACCGGCAAAGAATTGTCGCCATCCGCCTATGAGATCAACAAGCGTTATCTGATCAAAGACGACATGGCGGGCTTAGCAAGCGGACTCAATTCGCCGTTCCCGCTCATCGGCACTGCTATCAGCGAGTCGGCAGTCTGGGCGTGTACCTCGTGCGGGGCGTGCATCGATATTTGTCCGGTCGGCAATGAGCCGATGCTGGACATCCTCGAAATCCGCCGCGACTCGGTGTTGATGAAGGGCGAGTTCCCGGCAGAACTGCAAGGTGCGTTCAAAGGCATGGAACGACAGGGCAATCCTTGGCAAAACTCCGATAGTCGTTTCCGTTGGGCAAAGGATATGGACATCCCGACGGTCGAAGAAAACCCCGACTTTGATGTCTTGTACTGGACGGGTTGCGCGGTTAGCTATGACCCCCGCGCCCAATTGACGGCACGGGCGTTGGTCAAGGTCATGCAAAGCGCGGGCGTCAATTATGCCGTCTTGGGCGAGAAAGAAAACTGCACCGGTGACTCGGCACGGCGCGCGGGCAAGGAAGACCTCTATCAAGAATTGGCAATCGGCAATGTCGAAACGCTCAACATCGTGTTTGAGGACAAGAAGCGGCGGATCGTCGTCACCTGCCCGCACTGCTTCCACAATATCGGCAAAGAATATCAACAGTTCGGCGGTGATTACGAAGTCGTGCATCACACCGAATTCATTGAAGAATTGATCCTCGCGGGCAAAATTCCCGAGATCGCCCGCCCGTCCAAGATGCCGAACGTCACCTTCCATGATCCATGCTATCTCGGTCGCCACAATGACATCGTGGAAGAACCGCGCTTCGTCTTGAACAACCTCGGCGTCGATTTGGTGGAAATGCCGCGTAACAAGAAGAAATCATTCTGCTGCGGCGCGGGTGGGGCACAGTTCTGGAAAGAAGAAGAACACGGCACCAAATCCGTGAGCGTGGAGCGCTACGAAGAAGCGAAGGCGACGGGTGCGGAAATCCTCGCGGTCGGGTGCCCCTTCTGTATGCAGATGTTCGAGTCGGCGCAGACGACGGTCGAGGGGGGTCCGATAGTCAAGGACATCGTGGAACTGATCGCCGAACGCTTGCCGGAACGCATCGCAACCGGGGATTAGCTGTAGTGTTGAAAACGTGGACACGCCGTTGCGCGTCCCTACAAAATACGACTCTGTAGGGACGCGCAACGAGATTCTGTTGAAAAACACGGGAGACCACATTGGGTCTCCCCTACGAAACGCCGCATTTCGTAGGGGAGACCCAATGTGGTCTCCCATTGATGACAAGCGGTTAAAACCCTTCTTCAACAGAATCCAACGGCGCGTCCGCTGGTGAATATCCCGGGCTTACCCTTCGAGCGGACGTACCCTCAGCATCTCCGCAAGGTTGTGCCCCACGATTCGATAGACATCGCGGTCACGGGATTTTTCCAATTTGAGCTGAAGCGGTCCATTAAAGGGCGCGGCGTGATACACCTGAAGTTGGGCACCGGGCACGAGTTCGAGCGCGGCAAGGTATTCTAAACGGTCAGCTTCGCGGGTGCGCACCCGCGTGATCACCAAATTGACGTGTTGGGGCGCTGCCGACAACAACACATCATGCAGATCATCAATGGTGCCGTCGGCATGGGGGATCGGCTCGCCATACGGGCAAAATGCCGGGCTGCCCGCCATCTGCCACATCCGCTCGATCAAGGGCGTAGTGGTGGCGGTCACCATCGTGTCGGCTTCTTCGTGGACTTGGTGCCAGTCAAAATTCATGACCTTCATCAGAAACGACTCGATGATGCGGTGCCGCCGCAACTGGCGCAACGCGGCGCGGGTGCCTTCGGGGGTCAAGCGAATGCCTTTATAGCGTTCGTGTTCCACCAACCCTAAGTCGCGCAGACGCCCAATCATGCGGTTGACGGCAGGAGCGCTCACTTCGACCGAAGCCGCCGCCGCCGAGGTACTGACGAACGCCCCCGGCGCTTCCACCAATTCGCACAGGCGATGCACCGTCACCAAATATTTGCGCATGGTGGCGCTTAGTTCGGTCGTGGACTCGATGATTTCGTTAGAGGGGCCCATGGGGAGTGACATGGCTTTTAGGACGCCCTACCAACCATGTTCGAGGCGCACAACCAAACGATCCGGCATATCGACATTGCGCATCCGGTTTTGCACCGCTTTGATGTTGTAGGCGATGCGGCGGTGTTCCCAAACGTTGGTTTCGACATCGAGAATGGCATAGGCGGCATCGGGGTTCGAGTCGCGCGGTTGACCGACACTGCCGGGATTGATGATCTGGCGTTTGCCATTCAACTGGCGCTTCTTGGCATAGCTCGGCATGATCATGTGGGTTTCGCCCATGGCGCTGGATTGTTCGTAAATCACGGGCTGATGGGTATGCCCCACCAAGCAATACGACGTCTCGAAAAAATCGAAATTATCCGCCGCGATCACCGGTTCCAAGATGTATTCCCACACAGGTTCACGCGGGCTGCCATGCGCTAACGTATAATTGCCAATGACAAACGTCGTCGGCAGCGCCTCCAGATAGGCGACATTTTCGGGCTTGAGCGTGTCGCGCGTCCATTCGACGGCTTTACGCGCATCGGGATTGAAAGTACGAATATCAAGCCGCCCCAGCGCCGCCCAGTCATGATTGCCCGCTAAACACAAATGCGGCATAGAGCGGAGCAGTTCGACACATTCGTTGGGGTCGGGACCATAGCCAACCACATCACCGAGGCACCAAACATACTCCCACTGATTGCGGGCGTCTTCTAGCACTCGTTCAAAAGCGGTGAGGTTCGCATGAATATCGGATATAACGAGAATACGCATTGTCGCGCCTGATTTTTGTTGAGTCGAGTTAAGTTAGTTTTAAAATCATATCATGCTTTTCTAGTTCTGACGACAAAACTTCATGAATATTCATGCAACACAAGGTGAGACGCCGGCTCATCAACGGGCAAAGGCGGAAATCATGCGGGCGTGTGGCACCGCTGGTTACGAGGCAGTCGCGGAATTTGCCGGGGACGGTTGGCGGGCGGATGTTTTGGCAAGCCGGGGGGACGTGCGCATCGCCTTTGAGGTGCAATGGAGTTTCCTCAAATTGCGCGATACCCTCGCCCGCCAACGCCGTTATGCCGAAGCGGGGGTGCGTGGGTGCTGGTTTTTTCGGCATCCACCCGCCCAGATCACAGCACGACGCGACCTGCCCCTGTTTCATCTCTATGCCAATGCCGATGATAGCTTCACCATTAGCCTCAACGGGACAATGCACCCGTTCGAGGTGTTCGTGACGCGCCTGTTGCAAGGGCGGGTGCGTTTTTGCGAGACCGCCCAAATTGCCCCCCAACAAACCGTCAGCATTGGCTTTTATGCCCTGCGCTGTCCCCACTGTGGGCAACCTGCCCATCGGCATCGGATCGAGTCGGCGCTTCATACCGGTTGTGGCTACGGCATCGCCCCGCCGGAAGATCAGGCGTTTTTGGCATTGCCCGAAGTGCGCGCGGCGGTCGCCCCGCTGTATCGAGCCGAGCCAACCTTGCAGCCGTTGAGCGACGGCGAGATCTGCCCCCACTGCGGGACGCCATTTTCGGCATCGCAACTGGAGTTGGCGCATTATGGCGTGCAACCGGTGCTGACCCGCGCCCTCGATTTGCGGCTGAGGCACCCCTTACGGCTGAGCGGCGATGCTGCCCATCACTGGTGCTGCCCCGACACCATGACTTCAGGGTGTGGGTGAAGTCCCTGCGGGTGAATCCTCTCCATTTGGGTTTGCTGAGATTGTGGCAAACCTTTGCGTAATGGGGCTATCGCATGGCAAAATAACAGACCTTCGACACTGGAGAAATGGTGACTTCATGAAAATCGTGGTTTTTGAACTGAACAATCGTAGTATTTTGGGCGAAGTCGTCGGCGATACCGTGTATGGCT
>JBBRTY010000204.1:0-7760 GCA_038248285.1 Aggregatilineales bacterium | reverse complement strand
GGACGGCACGCCTTCCATCAAGGGCAGGGCTTCGTTGTAGTCCGCCAGCGCATCCAGCAGGCGTTTGCGCCGACCTTCCACCGTCGCTTCGACTCGCGAAAGATTCACGCTTGCACTGGCGCGACGCATCCTGGCAATGAGTTGTTGTCTACCATCACCATATCGCTGTGATTTTTCTATCAGTAATTCTGCCCATTCAAAATGTTCCCTGCCGAGATTGAAGCCACTAAATACAGCGCTCATGTTTTGTAGCAGGTTATCTGCAAGATCAAATTTTTGCTCTACACTCCAGTAGAAGGCTTTTCGTAAATTTGGCAGTTCATCGTACATTTTATAGAGTGTGTATGCTTTATCAGCATCTCGTAGTGCCTGTGCATAATATTCGGCATGGCGCTCTGGCAAGTCCAGCCTTTCGTCGGGTGTTTGCAAGCCCAGGGCATAAGCGCGTAAAATGGCGTGCTGGCTCCAGCGTGCGGGTGCGCCGTCTTCGCCGGGTATGGCTTTTACCAACCCAAGCCGCTTGAATTCTTTAAGTGCGTCAAAGCCGTTCTCGAGGTCACACACAGTGCTAAAAGCAGACGTATTGAATGTGGCTCCTTCTGCCAGCGTCCCCAATGCTCTGAAATAATCTTGATAAACTGGGTTGAGCGCAGGCAAACGATCATAACTGTATTTTAGGACAGCTTCAAAGATACTAACTTCTTTGCGGAGATCGTCCTTAAGCTCTGGTAGGTCGCCAAAGCCTTCTCCCTCATGCACTCGGCGTAGGATCTCATCGCAATCAGTTTCCAATTGTGCCTGTCCTGCGTCTTGATTCCGTTCTAAAGCAGACGCTGCTAGGATAAGGGCTTGTGCGTATCCATCTAACTTGACGACCAGCTTATCCCGTAGCGTTGGAGCGATGTCGGGGTAAATCTTCTGAATGAGCAGACGCGCATCGTCGTCACTCAGAACATCCAGTTCATACACATTACTAGCATTCTTTCCCGCAAAGGCGCGGGCAACATCCATATCACGGGTGGTCAGCAGCACATGTGCATCATCAGGAATAGCACGCGACACCGTATACGCTACTTCAGTAAACCAGATATCGTCTACAATAATCAGCAACCGTCCGTGCCCACTCCACAAGCCTTTGACAACTTCTGGTTCAATTGCATATTTGTTCTCTAAAATTTCGATGGCTTGGATGTCTTCATCATACGCACAACGTGCTGCTTGGCGCAAAACGACTTTAGCTTGTTCCGCCGTCGTCACGTCGGGGCGATAATCCAGCCAGATAATGCCCCCGGGATACTCATCTTGGTAAGTACGTGCATATAAGGCAGCAAGGGTTGTCTTGCCAATTGCAGGTAAACCATGGACACTCACCACCGAAAGAAACCGCCCTGCCAAAAGTTTATCACGGACTGTTTGCAGTTCAGGGCTGCGCCCCACTACGTTTATCAAAAGATCAGACCTAATCGCGCTCGGTTTACGCCATTCCAGCGGCACCCGTTCGATGTTGTTAATCATCACGTTGCTATGCCCGAACTGGCACATTGCATAATTCAGGGACTGGCGGGCGATCACTGTTTCGCCATCCCCTAATGCCCGTGATGGCGAGCGGTTCGTCTCCTTGTCAACATTGCCGGGCGGCAGCGTTTGTGATCGAATCGGTTTCTGCAACTCAAGTCGCAATTGACGTAACAGGGCTTTGCGTTCGTTTATGTGGTCACTTTCACGGTAGGTGTCCATTTCGGCTTGCCCCTGCGCCGTTAACAAAAGTCCTTTGTTGGCAAGGGCATAGGCGCGGGCTTCTTCTTCTGTTTCGGCACGCAAAAACTCCCATACAGCCCTTTCTACTGGGCTGCGGCTTAAGTCCTTCGCTTCGTTGAAGGCTTTTTCCGCCTCCCGCACGGCACGTAAACCTTTTAAGCGGGCTTGCATGGCTAACCGGGCATTGCCTGTGAGCGTGGTCAGGCTTTCCCCAAGACGCTGTTCTATTTGATCCAGAAGATTATCTGATGTCTTGGAGACGAGATTCGCGACATCATCAACGTCTTTTGCTTGCTCAAATGCACCCATGACGAGCAGCAGGGGATCACTTTGCATCTGCTGTGTAAATGCCTTCATTGCCTCACGCAACTGAAGATGTTCTTGCAGCAGGCGTTGCTTGTTGGCGTCGGTTGCCGCTTTCAAGCGCTGTTTGAGTTCAGCTTCGGCTTCGTCGCTCATCAGCGGGTCGGCGTTCTGCACCAAGTAGGCTACTTTTGCTTCATTCCCCTCAAGGGATAACCAGTGTTCAAGATGCTCTGGAAGGTTCATCATTTAGCCCTAAGATTGAAATATTAATCATCCGTATTCTACACAATAAGAGATGTCTTTGGCAACCTTCTTCACCAGCAAGTGACGCGCACGCTGGGTTCATGTTTCAGCGCTTCCATCCCTTGAGCGCACCGCTGACACTGCCGTGTATATTTGGGGCGCTTTTATTCCGCACCATAATGCCGCCCCGCCAAAATCTGGAATTCATACGCAAAAACGCCTATGATTACAGGCATGTCCATGCTTATCACATAAAGGGAACTCACCCGCCTATGACCCACCAGACAGCCCCACAAGGATTTACGGTCATGCCTTTGACCGGAGATAGCTGGACACTACGGCGGTTGGATACCGGTGTCGAAACCCCAGCCCATGTCCCCGGTTGCGTCCATTTGGATTTGATCGCCGCTGGGCAAATCGAGGATCCATTTTATCGCGACAACGAAAGCCGCCTGATGTGGATCGGTGAGACCGATTGGGCATACCAGCGCGACTTTGACGTGTCCGCCGCTACGCTCGCCCGCGATCACCTGCTGCTGCGCTGTCACGGGCTGGATACGCTGGCGACGGTTCGCATCAACGGGGTGGAGATCGCCACTGCCGATAACATGTTTCGCACCTGGGTTTGGGATGTGAAGCCGCACCTGCGCCCCGGCACCAACACGCTCGACATCACCTTCGCCGCCCCCGTGCCCTTCTTGCACCGCATGGACGCCGAACGTGGCGAGATGCGGGGGTGGGTACGCCCGATGCGCATCCATAGCGCGGGCTGGTTGCGCAAGGAACCGTCGAACTTCGGTTGGGATTGGGGTCCGGTTTTGGTCACTAGCGGCATTTGGCGCGATCTTGAACTGATCGCCTTTGACAGCGCGCGTCTGTCGGAAGTCGCCATCGCGCAGACGCACCACGAAGAGGGTGCCGTCAGCCTGACCGTCAGCGGACGGCTTGACCGTAGCGGCGACGCCCCCCTAAGCGCCACCGTGCAAATCACGCTGGATGGGCAAGACGCCGCCCCTGCGCAACAGATCACCATCGACGAAGATACTTTTACGGCACAAATCACAATCGCGACTCCCCAGTTGTGGTGGATCAACGGATTGGGCGGGCAGCCGCTCTATACCGTCACGGTCGCGCTCCAGCAAGAGGATATCGTGATCGATCAAACGACCAAACGCATCGGTTTGCGCGTCTTTAAGCTGGAACGTCACGAGGACACATGGGGCGAGTCGTTCGCCTTTTCGATCAATGGCGTCCCGTTCTTCGCCAAAGGTGCCAACTGGATTCCGGCGGATGTCTTCCCGTCGCGCCTCACTCGTGCCGACTATGCCCGCTTGTTGGGGGACGCCCACACTGTCCACATGAACATGATCCGCGTGTGGGGGGGTGGCATTTACGAGTCGGATGATTTTTACGATGTTTGCGACGAACTCGGACTCGCCGTCTGGCAAGATTTCATCTTCGCCTGTGGCACCTACCCGGGCTTTGACGCTGATTTCCGCGCCAATGTGAAGGCAGAAGCTGAGGACAATGTGCGGCGGTTGCGCCATCATGCCAGCCTTGCCTTGTGGTGCGGCAACAACGAGATCGAGCAAGGCATGGCGGGTGTCGATGCGCCGTGGAAACTATCGATGACGTGGGCGGATTATGCCCTGCTGTTCGATGAGCTGTTGCCGTCGGTGGTCAGCACGCTTGATCCCGAAACCGCGTATTGGCCCGGCAGCCCGCATAGCCCGCACGGCGACCGCGAAGATCACATGAATCCCAAGTGGGGCGATACCCACCTGTGGGCGGTGTGGCACGGCAAACAGCCGTTTGAGTGGTATCACACCCGCCTAGATCGCTTCGTGAGCGAATTTGGTTTTCAATCCTTCCCCCAACCGACGACCGTCGCGCGCTTCACGGTGCCCGAAGACCGCAATATCACCAGTTATGTGATGGAACACCATCAACGCAGCGCCATCGGCAATGCCACCATCATCGAATATCTACTGAGCTGGTTCCAACTGCCCACCAGTTTTGACATGATGTTGTGGATGAGTCAGATTTTGCAAGCGATGGCGATGAAATATGCCGTCGAAGGCTGGCGGCGTAACATGCCCCGCACGATGGGCGCGCTTTATTGGCAGCTCAACGATCTGTGGGGAGCGCCCACTTGGTCGGGCTTGGATTATTTGGGCAATTGGAAAGCGCTTCAGTATCTCGCGGCGCGTTTTTTCGCCCCAGTCTTGATCAGCGGTGTCGAAGACAGCAGCACGGGCACGGTTGCCGTCCATGTGACCAGCGATGCGACCACGCCCATCGAAGGGATCGCCCGCTGGCAGGTGACCACCACGCGCGGCGAAACCGTCGCTAGTGGCGAGCAAGTGGTGACGGCAGCGCCCCAAAGCAGCGCCGTCGTCCTGACGTTGGAATGCAGTGCGTGGATCGCGCAGCACGGTGAGCGGAGCTTGTTGGTGTGGCTGGAATGGGTGACGAGCGCGGGCGTCGAGTCGGATAATTTGGTGACTTTCGCGCGCCCCAAGCATCTCGATTTGGCACCCCCCAAGATCACGGTGACGGTGGCGGATCACCCGAGTCCCGCCAGCACCTATACGCTGGAGGTGGTTTCCGGCACGCCGGCGTTATTTGTGTGGCTGGAACTCGCAGACGTGGATCAAGACGGGGTGACGGCGCGCTTCTCCGACAATTTCTTCCACCTCGCGCCCGGTCAAACGGTGGCGGTCGAGGTCAGCGGGATCGCGCCGCTCGCCGCTGATGTGTTGCGCCAGCAGTTGCGGGTATATTCGTTGGTGGACAGTTTTGCGTAGCCTATAACAACCCAGCGGACGCGAATCGGTGTGTCCGTCGTAATCACACAGCCTTCACCCGCCTGACCTTAGGTCGGCAATCCCTCACCCCACAAGGGGCTGAGGGACTTTCTACCTTATTTCTCCCCTTCTCCTCTTGTGGGAGAAGGGGTCGGGGGATGAGGGATACCAGAGCAGTTACCGTCCGTCTAATTCCTAAATCCTAACCCCTGCGCTTACCGGATACCGCTCCGTTGCTGGCTGCGACGTGACACCGCATCGATGATCACGGCTGCCAACAGCACCAAGCCCGTGACGATGAACTTGATGCCGGAACTAACATTGAGCAGACCCATGCCGTTCTCGACACTGGCGACCACGAGTGCCCCGATCAGCGCGCTCGACACCTTGCCGCGCCCGCCGAACAAGCTCGTCCCGCCGATGACCGCCGCCGCGATCACGTACAACAGCAAATTGCCGCCGCCCGCATCGGTCGCCACCGATTTTAAGCGTGACGCCAGCACAATGCCGCCCATGCCCGCCATCAATCCGGAGATCATGAACACCAAAATGCGGATGCGTTCGACACGGATACCGGCACGGCGCGCCGCTTCTTTGTTGCCGCCGACGGCATAGACATAACGCCCAAAGCGGGTACGCTCGGCGACATAGCCCAAAACCACCAAGAAGATCAGGAGCAACACCGCGATCACCGGCATCCCTTGTTGGGGGATTGCGCTGGCGTTGAGCGCGCGATTGACGTTGAACAACGCGCCAATGCCCAAGCCCGCCACTACCATCACACCCAATTGCAAGCCGATGATGGCAATCGGTTTAGCACGCAAGCCCGCCTTGAGACGGGTATTCATGGTCGAAACTTCAAAGAGCGCGTAGAGCAAGATGAAGGCGATGATCACGATCCAAGTGGCTTCGGGCGGCAAAATCTCGCTCGCCAAGTTGCGCACCACCGGGTTCTGAATGTTGACCGTGCCGCCGTCGCCGACGATGATCAAGACCACACCGTTCCATGCCAGCAAGCCCGCCAGCGTCACAATGAACGAGGGCAGTTGAAAGGTGGTGATCAAAAAGCCGTGCAGCGCGCCAATGGCGGCGGTGACGAGCAACGCAATCGGGATCACGTTCCACCAATCCATCCAACTGAGCGCCGGATTGGTGAGCGAGTCGCGCAGCAGGATCGCCGTCAACACGCCGCCGACCGCGCTCACATAGCCCGCCGAGAGGTCGATTTCGCCCAGCAGCAGCACAAACACGATGCCGTAAGCGATGACGGCGATACCCGCCATCTGCACCACGATATTGACGATGTTACGGGGGGTCAAAAAGTTGGCATTTTGTGATTGAAAAATGATCGCGATCAAGACCAAGCCGAGAATGATGGGCAGATTGCCAATATCGCCCGCGCGGATACGTAAGAACGCCGCCCGAACATATTCAATCGGCGACTGGGCTTGCTGGCTTGCGAGGAGTGCGCTTTGTGATATGTCAGTCATGGTTTATGCCAACCCCTGAAGTGGCGCTGCCATGCCGTGTGCAGGTGCCATGCCCGGTACAACTTCTAGTTTGCCAGCAGTGATGGCATGGACGACTTCTTTTTGATCGGTTTCTTTGGCGACGAAGGTTTTGACCATGTGCCCCAAACGCAACACGGCAATGCGATCCGCCACTTCAAAAATGTCATGCAAATTATGCGAAATGACCACCACCGCGAGCTGCTTGTCCGCCAAGCGCCGCACGAGGTCGAGGACTTGGCGCGTTTGTGCCACGCCCAACGCCGCCGTCGGCTCATCCAAGATGAGAACGCGGCTGTTCCACAAGACGGCTTTGGCAATCGCCACCGACTGCCGCTGACCGCCGGACAAGGACGCCACCGGCAAGCGTACCGAGCGGAGCGTGGTCACTGCCAACTCGTTGAGCGTGTTGACGGCGCGTTTTTCCATCTCGACTTCGGTCATGGGCAGCAGGTTGCGCAAATAGCGGATCACGGGGTTGCCGATAGGCACCTCGGCATGTTCGGTACGGGCGACATACTGATTCCATTCGCGCCCCAAAAACATATTGGCGACGACATCAAGGTTATCCGCCAGCGCCAAATCTTGGTATACGACTTCGATACCCAATTTGGAGGCTTCGCGGGGACTATGAATGGTCACCTTTTTCCCGTCAAAATAGGTCTCGCCTTCGTCAAAACCATAAATGCCAGCGATGCCTTTGATGAGGGTGGATTTACCCGCGCCGTTGTCGCCAACCAACGCCACGACTTCGCCCGCATGAACATTAAAGTCTACTTTTGTCAGCGCTTGAACCGCGCCAAAACGTTTGGTGACACCGCGTGTTTCGAGTAATGGATGACCAGCCACAATCTAAATCCTCTTCCTTGCTCGTCTTTAATTAGAAGTGTGGGAGATGGCGCTAGGCGGCATCCCCCACAGAAGTTTTTGTTGGTAGTGCAACCTCACCCCAGCCCCTCTCCATAAGGGAAGGGGCAGGAGGTGAGGTCAATATTTAGCGATCAGCCGGGCAGAAAGCTTCGAATTCACCGATGCAAATTTCTTCCCAAGTGCGGAAGCCATCAGCGATCACGGTGTCAGCGATGTTGTCAGCGGTGACAGCCACGGGCACCAACAAGATCGAGGGGACATCGCTGGT
>JBBRTY010000203.1:0-7770 GCA_038248285.1 Aggregatilineales bacterium | reverse complement strand
GGTCATCAAGCGATCCACAAGCGCCTAATCCCCCACTACATTTGTGTGGGTGGGACGTTTAGAGTTTGCGACGAACAAAAACAAGACATGACCGCCCTTGATGGGTTCCCACAACGCGGATCGTCTGTAGGGGCGGTACTAGCGCTCGTGGTGACGTTGATTGCGTCAAGAGTCCCTGCGCCGTATGTCCGCCTAGCGGCTCCCAACCATTTGATCATGATTACAGCGAACGTTTGGTAAATGGGAGGTGAATCATTGGGCGTCACATGAGGGGGATATTCGGCGCGCGACCATCAACGGTCATCAAGCGATCCACAAGCGCCTAATCCCCCACTACATTTACATGGATGGGATATTTTTCTTTGCTGTTTTACGCCACCAGCCGCACCGTGAACGTCGCGCCTTTGCCCATGCCGTCGCTGTGCGCCTCGATGGTGCCGCCACAGTAGCTCAGGATGGCTTGTACGACCGATAACCCTAACCCGTTGCCCGCAAATTGCCCGCGCACATGTTCCGACCGATAAAAACGCTCAAACAGGTGTGCCGCTTGTGCGGACGAAAACCCCACCCCGCTGTCGGACACGGCAAGCGTAAAGCCCCCCTGTTGCTGCTGTGCCACCACCAAGCGAATCTCCCCCTGCGGCGTGTATTTGAGGGCGTTGCCCAGCAGATTGTCGAGGATGAGCCGTAGGTCAATCGGACTCATCGGCAGGTCGGGCAGGTTGGGATCGATGTGGGCGATAAAACGGAGACCGGCGGCTTCGGCGGCGATGCGCCAATGGCGGGTGATGTCGTGCAGGGCAGCCACGCTGTCGGTCGTGATTTTGTGTTGCGGGTGTCGCCCCTCGTCCAGACGCGCCAAAGTCAACAATGACGACACCAACGCCGCCATATGATCGATCTCTTGGCGAATTTCGCACAGGTAGGTGTCGCGGTCGGGGGCGGGCAAGGTCTCGTCGGTCAACGCTTCGGCACGGAGCTTCAGCGTCATCAAGGGCGTGCGCATTTCGTGGGCGGCATTGCTCACAAAACTGCGTTGGGTGCGCATCAGCGTTTCCAGCTTGCCCGCCATGTCATTGAACGACTCGGCAAGCTGCCCCAATTCATCGTGGGCGGTGATCGGGATGCGGGTATCGAGCGCGCCGTTCGCCATTTGTACGGCGGAATTACGCAAGCGTTCGATGGGGCGCGAGATCGTGCCGGAGATCCACAAACTGGCGGCGATCACCAGCGCGATCACGGGGATGGTCGCCGCTGCCAGTTCCAAATAACGTTGATTGACTTGCGCATAGGCGGGCTGCATCGGCTCGGACAGCACCACATAGCCCAACGACTGGTTTTCATACAAGACCGCCACCGCCAGATAAAGAGTGTCTTCCCCGCGCCAGTTGGGGCGAATATCGGCACCGAGTCGTTCCGACCGCGCTGCCACCAGTTCGGGCGTTTGCGGCATATGCTCGACTTGCTCATAGCCGGTCTGGGGGCTATAGCCGACCACCCGAAAATTGCGATCCACGATCAGGTAGTGGTGCCCGATCTCTTGTTGCAGCACCGTCAAAATGCGCCCGATGTCGCCGCTGCCTTCGCCCTCCAGATAATGACCGAGGGGTTCGGCAAAGGTCGTGGCGACCAAGAAGGCGTCGGTTTCGAGGTGATGCTGATAAAACTCCAGCGTCGCCGCCCGCAGTTGCCCCCCCGCGATCACAAATTGGAGGGAGCCGCCCGTCACGGTGATCAAGATGAAGATCACGAGGATGCGCCCGCGAATCGTGAGTCGGTTGATCATGACGGGGGACTCTTTTCCGGCTCGGTGAAGCGGTAGCCCACGCCCCGTATCGTTTGCAGATAGACCGGATTTGTCGGGTCAGTTTCCAACTTGGCGCGCAACCAGCTCATATGCACATCCAGCGTGCGCGTGTCGCCCAGCCAATCGGTGCCCCACACCTCGTCAAACAGTCGTTCGCGCGTGATGACCTTGCCGATATGGCTCATCAACAGCGACAGGATTTCAAATTCTTTTTGGCGTACCACCACCACCTTACCGTCCCGGGTGACGATGTGCGCTTCCAAGTCCAACGTGATCGCGCCGATGGCGATCCGTTGGGGGGCGCTGTGCCCTTGATCCATCTGTACCCGGCGGAGCATAGCGCGGACGTGCGCTTCGAGTTCTTTGTAGCCAAAGGGCTTGACGAGATAATCGTCCGCGCCCAGTTCTAAGCCTTTGATGCGGTCGGTGCTGTCGTCCAGCGCGGTCAACATGATGATGGGAGTGTTGCTGTGTTCGCGGATGGCTTGGCACACCTGCCAGCCGTCGAGACCGGGCATCATGACATCCAAGAGGATCACGTCGGGCTTCTCGATCAACGCCATACTAAGACCGGAATGCCCGTCATTGGCAACCGTCACTTGATAGCCCGCCCGCACAAACGAGGCGCTGAGCAGGGACGTAAGTTTGCGTTCATCGTCGATCAAGAGGATGTGCGCCATCGGGTTTGCTGCCTTGTCTCGCTTAAATCATCATTCTACCCCCGAATGCCGGGATTTAAGGCAGATTTAAGGGTGGCGAGGACAGCCCCAAGCTGATCCTAATGGGCGGTGCTGAAAAAGATGCCCCGACAGGAGCGAGCCGTCGGGGCGGAACAGCCAACGGAGTCAGGGGAGTGAGTCCTGCATCCGTGTCAAGGTGTCATGTTAAGCTAGGGACTAGCTGGCGAGGGCGATATCCTCATCCGGGCAGTTGGAATCGTGCGCAAGGCGTTCGCCTAATTCGATGAGCCGATGCCCAACCCACGCGACAATCGGGTTTGCAGAAACAGCGACTGCCTGCGGTGCCGAACCGTCATAGCTGAGACATAGGGCGTCGGCGTTTTGAAGGAGTTCGATCTCCCGATGTTTGTGTTGTTCGTAAGACCACTGAATCATTTTGATTCTCTCCTCTAAGCAGTGCCGCAATTCTGGTTTTGTGTTTACTTTATCATTTGAACTAGTTCAAATGATTGACTATAGTTTATTGCATTTTTGAAACCGTGTCAAGTACCTAATTTCAACATTTAACAAATTTCCAATAGCCCGTTGTTTTGCTTTATGACCCGTTGCCAACGGTTTTGGGTGGCTTTGTTGTGCGCTGATATCCTCTTTTACGATGGGGGTTGGCGCTGTGTTCAAAAGTCGTTGAAATTGGTTTTGGGGCGCATGAACCCTGTTGATACCTTCCTTTACGCCAGCGGTTTTCAAAAGTTGCACAGACGCGCCGATCTTTTTGAGGCGTTGCAACGCCGCGCTGCTTTGTGCGTATAAGGAGGCATACAAACAAGATAAAAAGCATCATGACATGCCATGCTACAATGTTCTTTTCGAGAGAGTCGGGTTTACCCAAAGGGATGTTGCGATGCCAGCATGGTGGGGAACGCGCGAAACCGTTTCGACCCGTTTGCGGCTTGAAGTCGAAGCGATGCGCGCGGCATTTGGAAATACCTTTCGCTTGATCGTGCCAGAGGTGCAAAATGAATTGTTGCACTGGCAGGGGACGCTGACGTTGAATCTTACCAATGTGCGCTTCGAGAAATACCGCCCCGAACACTTGCTCAAAATTTTGTACCCCGCCGATTATCCGAATCGTCCGGCGGAAGCCTATATCTTGAAACCCCGCATCTACAGCGAAAAGCACCAGTATGAGGATGGGCAATTGTGCTTGTTCAACCCCAAAGATGGCGAACATTACGGCTGGAACCCGAGCCGTTCGACGGCGGTGACGGTCACGGGGTGGGCGATTCAATGGCTGTATGCGTACTATACGTGGCGGGATACCAAAGAATGGCCCGGCATTGAAGAACGGGTCGATCCGAATACGCCCCTGCCCCCACGCCGGAGGTCATAATCATGCGTTTGAAATTGTGGCGACGCCTGACTCAGTTCACGGTGCCTCAGTTGTGGGTGGCGAAGCGCGTCTTGGCGCGGATGGTCTCGGCGGCACACAGTCATCTCGCCGACGAAACCGGGGAGGCGATGATCGGGTTGATTTTGATGGGGGATGATAGTGACGGCGCAACGGGGGTGCCAACGCTCGTCATTCTCGATACGATTGCCCCGGATGAGTCGGCATTGCGGTTGTTTCACACCTTCCAACAGGGCGACGAACGCCAAGATGATCTGATCTGGTGGTTGCAGGAGAACTGGCGGCTGATGCGCCCGCAACTGGTCGGGGCGATGAAAAAATATGATGTCCCGCTGCGGTACTTGGGGGACTGGCACAAACAACCGGGCTTTATGATCCAACCGAGTGGCGGGGATTTGAACACCGCGCTCGATTGGATCGAGGATACCAGCAACGGCATGGACTTTTTGCTGGCACCGATTGTCACGCTGGGGTATGCGCATCTGATCAACGAAGCGGGGATGAGTTATTTGATGACTCCCCAGCAAGACGACACGGCATTGCGCGTCGATTTTTGGTACATTGATGTGGACAGCCCCGGTTTTGTGCCCATCATGCCCCTCGAAATCGCCAATGATCAAGTGCCGCCCTTGCCGCCGTATCCTTGGCACCTGTTGGATGATGCCCGTTTTGCGGCGGAAATGCGCAGTTTGAATGATGACGACTTGTTCGTCTCGGTCACGTTCTGGGATGCCGATGGCGTGCCGCCGCTGGAGGTATGTTTGCTGACAGCGCGCGTGGGCGCGGAACACTTGCTGATCGTCGTCACGCCTTTTGATTACCCCGCCAGCCCGCCCTCAGTACGAGTGACACCGTTCATCCATATGACGGGCGAGGATGAACTGTACGATGTCTTTGAGCGCGCCTGGGCACAGTCGCGCGTGCTGCCTATGCCCAGTGATTGGCAGACGGAAGCGGGTTTGTTGAGTTTGATCCACAAGATCGAAGCCGGACTCGCAGGGACGCCGAGCGACGCCCAAGACGAATCCAGAGAAGGAACAGCATAATGTGGGATCGCGTAGAGCGGTTGATCGGAACAGCGAATTTAGCGACGCTTGCCCGTAAGCGCGTAGGCGTGATCGGGGTCGGGTCGGGCGGCAGTTTTGCGGCGCTCAGCCTTGCCATGAGCGGGGTACGCCATTTTGTGCTGATCGATCCCGACACCTTAGAAGAGACCAATGTCCCCCGGCACGCGGCAGATCGCCGCTATTTGGGGTGGAATAAAGCGGAGGCGGTCGCGGATTTGATCCGCGCCCGCAGCCCCGACGCGCACATCATCACGATCCCCGGACGATTTGAAGATCATGCCGAGGCGTTGGATGATCTCGACCTAGTGATCGTGGGGGTGGATAATGAAAATGCCAAATATCGGATCAACCAGTTGTGCCTAGAGCGCCGTTTGACCGCGATTTATGCGGGCGTGTATGAACGGGGCGAGGGCGGGGATGCCGTCATCATTTCTCCTTATAACGGTCCCTGTTATGCGTGTTGGGCGGAAGAACTGCGGTCGGGGGCGGCATTGGTGGATGATCCGCAAGAGCTTGATTATGGTATGATCGGGGAGACGGGGACGCTGGAAGCGGAACCTGGGTTGTGGTTGCATGTGGCGCGGATCGCATCTGCCCAGACCGATATCGGCTTAAACGCTTTGTTGGAAGGCACCGCTGTTTATCGGACGATGCCGGGGAATACGGTGATCATGGCGAACAGCGCTATCGAGATCGTGCCCGGTGAAATAACGCTCCCGTATGCGGCGGAGTGGTTTGCCATCGAGCGCAACCCCAACTGTATGGTGTGTGGGCATTTTTATGAGGACAGCGCCGTGTCTTTGGCGGATCTTCTGGCGACAAACGGACTTGGTATCGATACCGATACTGACGACGAAGAAAGATGAGGCGATGAGCGATCACGATAATAAGACCCCATTGAACGATAACGCCAGCGTGGGTCACGACATGCCCGAAACGCATGATCCAGCAGTGGACGACCCCCATTATGATAATCGGCTAGAGCGTTTGGGGGGCGAACCGGCACCGGTGATCACCCCCGAAGAATTTGCGCGTTTGCAACGAGCGGGGCAAGTCCACATTGACGCGCGCGGGCGCGTCCGGACAACGCGGCGCAGTGATGCCGAAGCGGGTGTTTCGCTGAAGAAACGGCGTGCGTGGTATGAGGGATGATGTCCATAGCCTGACCACAACGCCACCGGCTGCATCGCCGCAGACCTTGGTCGCGGCGATGCACCGTATTTTGGCGCGCCTCGACCCCAAGATCGAAGCGGCATTTTTGCGGATACCGCGTCATTACTTTTTGCCAGAACAGACTTTAGAGCGGGTCTACAGCGACCAAGCCGTCGCGACCAAACTTCATGATGGCATCGTGATCAGTTCTTCCAGCCAACCCAGTATGATGGCGATGATGTTGGGACAATTGGATCTCCATGAGGGCGATAATGTCATGGAGATCGGCGCGGGCACGGGCTACAACGCGGCGATTATGATGGCGTTGGTGGGCGACACAGGCTATGTCACCAGTGTCGAGATCGACCCCCAAGTGGCGGATGACGCCACCACCCACCTACAACATGCGGCGATGCGGGCGGTGACGCTGGTGGTGGGGGATGGTGCCAACGGCTATGCCCCGCGCGCGGCATATGATCGCATCATCGCGACGGCAGCCTGTTGGGATGTGCCGCGTACTTGGGTGCGGCAGTTGCGCCCCAATGGCAAGCTCGTCGCCCCCATTTGGATCGAAGGGTTTCAGATGAGTGCGGCGCTTAGCCCGCAACGCGACGGCACCTTGTACAGCCAAGACAACATCGTATGTTCGTTTGTGTGGATGCAAGAACAGCAGAAACGCCAGATCACGTATCGCATCCCCGGCGGCTTGTTCCTCGATTGCAACAGCCATATCGACGGGGTGGCATTGGCGCAGTTGTTGGGCGACGATGCCGAAGATGGCTATCTGGCAGGGGTGCCGAGTACCGCGTCTTTATGGCTGGGTTTCTTGCCTTACCTCATTTTGCATCCCCCGCCCCAATTACAAATTGCCAACTACATCAGCCTGAACAATGTGTATGGCATTGACGGCACCGGCTTCGCCTTGCTGTTGCCGGGGAGCGCCTGTTTTGTGCAATTGGGTGCCCACCCCAAAGTCCGCTATTTTGGCGGGGCAGATGCCTATTTAGCGCTGCAAGACGAACTCAGCGCATGGGATAACGCCGGACGCCCCGATCAGCGCAATGTGCGAATTCGGTTTATTCCGTTGGATTCCCAAGCGCAAACGGCTGAGGATCTGCCGGGGCGGGTCTTTGAACGTACGGATCACCTGCTGCAAGTGTGGATGGATATGGATTGAGGCGTAGCGGTAGCCTTTTCACCCACGCTTACCCTACGACGTTTATTAGCCCCTTTTGACGGGCGCAAAAGACTGTTAATATCTCATCGTGCCTCGTGAGGTACTTTGCAAAAGTCACTCGTAAAGGGATATGTATGAAACAACGTCGTTTGCTATGGGTCGTATCGTTGGCGCTGATCGCCGTCGTTGCCACCGCCCAAGATTTACCGCCGCTTCTGCCAGATGAAACGCTCCCCCCCTCTTATATTAGTAGAAACTAGTATCCCCGACGTGCCCACTGAGGAAAAAACGGATAGTCGCGAGACGCCGTTTCTGCCGACGGCGACGGCATCTCCGACACCGACATCAACGTTCACACCGACACCGACATCAACGTTCACACCGACACCGACATCAACGTTCACACCGACGCCGACATCAACGTTCACGCCCAGCAGTACCCCAACGCCAACCCCTCTAGCGTGGTCTAGCACCGGAAG
>JBBRTY010000202.1:0-7781 GCA_038248285.1 Aggregatilineales bacterium | reverse complement strand
CTTCACGTCTTCATGCCTCTCTGTTTATTTTATTCTGTTTCTATACCTGATTAGTCACACTGTATCAATGCTTGCTTGGGAAGAAACAACTTTTTCTAGTCGTCGTCCCCCAAGCTGAGTAATGCCATAAATGCTTCTTGCGTCACCTCAACAGAACCGATCATCTTCATCCGGCGCTTGCCTTTTTTCTGCTTTTCGAGCAGTTTCTTCTTGCGCGAGATATCGCCCCCATAGCATTTGGCGAGAACATCTTTACGCATCGCTTTCACATCTGCGCGCGAAATCACCTTTTTGCCGATGGCAGCTTGAATGGGAACCACAAACTGCTGCCGAGGGATGAGGTCTTTGAGTTTGCTGACCAACTTTTGCCCTTTATGATAGGCATCGTCACGGTGAGCAATGATGGCGAGCGCATCCACCGGTTCGCTGTTGACGAGGATATCCAGTTTAACGAGGTCGCCAGTGCGATACTCGTAAAACTGATAATCAAGGCTGGCATAGCCTTTGGTTGAGCTTTTGAGGCGGTCGTAAAAATCGATGATAAGTTCCGACAAGGGGAGATAGTAGGTGAGCATCACACGGGTCTTGTCAAGATATTCCATCATCACGTATTCGCCGCGCTTTTTGATGACCAAATCCATCAGCACACCGATGAATTCTTCGGGCGTGAAGATTTGAATTTTCATGTACGGTTCGCGGATTTCCTCAAAATACGAAGGATCAGGCAAATGCGCGGGGCTGTCGATGGTGATTTCGGAGCCATCACGCATTTTGAGTTGATATTCCACGCTCGGCGCAGTCGCAAGAATATCGAGATCGTATTCCCGCTCTAAACGTTCCTGAACGATGTCCATATGGAACAACCCTAAGAAACCGACGCGGAAGCCGAAGTTCAAAGCTTGCGAGGTTTCTGGCTCGAAAACGAGAGAGGCATCATTCAGTTGTAATTTTTCGAGCGCGTCGCGTAAATTGGTATAATCATCGTTGTCAGTGGGGTAAAAACCCGCAAACACCATCGGTTGCACTTGGGTATAACCGGGCAAACTCTCGGTTGCACCGTTCACCGCCATCGTGATGGTATCGCCGACACGACATTCGCGAACCGTCTTGAAGCCCGTCGCGACATACCCGACTTCACCTGTTTTCAAAGAGGTCACAGGGCGCATCGCCGGATTGAAGATGCCAATTTCCACTGGTTCAAAACGAGCATCTGTTGCCATCAGGCGGAAAAGTGAACGCGGCAGTAGTTCGCCATCCAAAATACGCACGTAGGCAACCACGCCCTTATAGGAGTCATAATGTGAGTCGAACACCAACGCGCGTAAAGGCAGGCTTGGATTTCCTTTAGGCGGTGGAACACGATTCACGACGGCTTCAAGGACATCAATGATACCAATGCCTTGTTTGGCGGAAATACGTAGCACATCTTCCGCAGCAACGCCGAGCAGGTTTTCGATTTCCTGAGCGACCTCATCGGGACGCGCAGCCGGCAAATCGATTTTGTTGATGATGGGGATGATCTCGAGGTCGAGTTCAAGCGCGATATAGAGATTGGCAAGCGTTTGGGCTTCAACCCCTTGGCTGGCATCCACCACTAAGATCGCACCTTCACAAGCTTGTAGGGCACGGCTGACTTCATAACTAAAATCGACGTGTCCCGGCGTGTCAATCAGGTTGATCTCGTAGGAAATGCCATCGGCAGCGTCATACAGCATTCGCACCGCAGAGGCTTTGATGGTGACGCCGCGTTCGCGCTCCAAATCCATGCTGTCGAGAAGCTGTTCTTGCATATCACGATCGGCGACGGTACGTGTCGCTTGCAGCAATCGATCTGCTAACGTGCTTTTGCCATGATCGATATGGGCAATGATGCAGAAATTGCGAATGTGTTCTTGATTCATACAACTCTTCTGGGGTTTATCTTCATGAGACTGTTAGGATTATATCAGAATGCTGTTCGTTAAACGACTGCTGCCACGAGTGCAGCCACTGCCAGAGGCGGGGCAGGGGTGTTCCAGCCTAGCCATGCGAGGAACTCAATATTGCCAGCGGGACCCTTCAGCGGTGACAGAATCAGTCCGCATGTTGTAAAACCAATGTTTTGCGAAAATTGGAGCGTATCTGCTAAGACACGCCGGTGTATTTTGTGATCCCGAACGACACCCCCTTTGCCGACATCATCCCGTCCGGCTTCAAATTGAGGTTTGATCAGCGCGATCACGTCTGCGCTGGGGGTCAACCATGATTTTAAGACGGGTAGAAGAAGATGCAATGAAATAAACGAGGCATCAATGACGACCAAGTCGACAGGTTCGGGCAAGATTTCGACATAACGGGCATTGGTTCGTTCCATCGAGATCACGCGGGGATCTTCGCGCAATGTATATGCAAGTTGCCCATAGCCAACATCGATGGCGTAAACACGGGCGACGCCGTATTGCAGTAAACAATCGGTGAAACCGCCCGTGCTGGCACCCAAATCGGCACAAATTCGTCCGGTGAGCGGGATCTGAAAAGCATCAAGGGCACCCGCAAGCTTATCGCCCCCCCGGCTCACAAAACGCGGTTTGCTTTTGAGCGTGATCTCCGCATCAATGGGGGTAGGGGTCCCGGGTTTATCAACGACATTGCCAGTGACGAGAACTTCACCCGCCATAATATAGGCGCGGGCTTTTTCGCGACTGGGGGCGAGTCCCCGTTCTAACACGAGTAAATCGAGTCTTCGTTTTTCGGACATGCTTTAACCCGGTGTCATGGTAATCGGAATTTCGAGCGGTGGAGAATCGGCGGCTACTTCCAGACCATCAGCGCTGATCGGCAAGTAGCCCTCGGCGACGATATAGATACTGTAGAGGGCGTCTGGCTGTAAGAGGCGTTCAATGATAAAGACCCCAGCACGGTCAGTCGTCGCTTGGGCAAAGACTTGTTGAGCCGTCCATAGCTCCGTAAATTCAGCGACATTATATAACTCGCTGATGACAACCACCGTTGCGCCGGGAATTCCGTCCCCTGTGCGGGCGTCAAAGATTTGCCCGCGCATTTGTATACCCGTCGCTTGCGCAAAACGGTCAATAGGGAGTTGTCCGATGCCCACCCGTGCTTGCGCTTGGGCGAAGACAATACGGTTTATGGAGAGTTGCATGGTATAGGTGCCATCGAGAATGCCGTTGGGCGCAAGCAACTGAACGACAAAATTCTGACCATTTTGATTGGCAGACCAAGGAAGTGTTTGCTCGTAGAAGGGTTCATTGTCCACCAGCCAACGCATGGTGAACAAGGTGCCGGGACGAATTTGGTTCCAATCGAAGACACTGTAGAGTATTTCTGCGCCTGCGGAAAAAGTCGTCAACGGGGGGCTTGAGGCAGCTTCTGCACTGGTATCCGCGATTGTGAAATGGGTATCCTCAAAAATGCGCGCAAAATCTCCCACTTGTGCGCCGGCAAGGGTGAAATCAGAAGTGGCGGCAAGGCGGAACCCCTGCCCGGTATCGAGATATAGCTCTAAGCGATAGGAACCGGGCAGTAGCCCCGCAGGGTCTTGGATGCGAATGGTTTTAGTGCCCGATTCGCTATCTGTCCAATCTAAGGTCTCGCGCAGGGCTTCTACCCCCTCATAATACCAAATTGCCGCCCACCGCAAGGAGGGGATCATGTTGCGATAAATGAACCGAGCGCTGGCGATGCTGCCAGTAGGCAATACAAAGCCATTGCCTACAACGCCCCCGCTGGCATTTTCGATTCCGAAGGCGATATCGCTGAACAAGGGTTGGGTTTCGGCGGTACTGCCGATCAATAAGCGAGCGCTATCGGCGACAATCCCATTGATAAGCAAGGTAAAATCATAAACACCGTTCGACCATGTTTGCCCGCTGCTGCCTACATACCATAATCCATTGACGCCGCCGCTCCAGCGGACTGACGACAAGCCAAATGTGAGGTTTTCTACCCCGTCATTGCTGACCCGTAATTCATAGACGGTTTCTGGTGTCATATTGGCATAATTGAAAAAGAGGTAGACGCTTTCGGTGCCTGATGGCAAATTACGGACGACGGACGACGGCATACCCGCTTCATTCACAGTGGGTGAGAAGAACAAACGCGAAAAAGCGGGATCGCCCGTTGTTGAAATTTCAACCCGTTGTCCTGTCAATAGGTCAATGCTGAGACCGATGGTAGCGGCGCGCAACAAGGGACGTGCAAAATTTGAGGGGCGGAGCGCGTTGATAGCCCCCCCGATAGGCACACAGCGATCACTGCCGTTGATGACACCATCGCGGTTGGAATCTTGCAGGGATAGGCATCGTGTCTGTGGGGAGACGCCAATAACGGGGGCGGTGGTTGGGATGCCGATCAAGCGACCATTCTGATCATAAGCACCACCGCCTGTCATCAAGCCCTCAATACGAGTGTTGGTCTTGATCCATGACCGGTTACCGCCGACAGGTTCGGCTCCAAAAGCGGTAATTGTCCCACGCGATATCTGTACGGGGGAATCGCCGAGATCGGGGAAGCCGGCAATCGTCATTGTGTCGTCCAAGCGCAGATTATCCGAATCGCTTAACTCAACAAAAGGGAGGGACAGCGCGGATTGATCGATCAAGCGCCCATCGACTTGGCGATCAACTTGCAAAAGCGCAATATCCAACCCGATGTTGGCTTGGAGGATTCTGGCTCGAAACGTGGGCACTGGCGGTTCCTCATTATTGCGGCTGATGGCGATCACTAAATCATTGCCCGAACAATCTTCTCCGACCATGGTAGCATGGGCATTGGTCATGATCAAACCGGTGCGCGACACGATTGTCCCAGAGGCTGCGCACGTCACAATAGGGGTATTGGTGACGACATCGACTTGCATCACAAAGACCGTCGCCCGGCGGATACGTTCTTCATCAAAGCCAAGGGTTTGCCCTTGAACAGGGGGCAGATGAAGGGTGAACAGCGCGAGTATGATGATGCTTAAAGCGAACTGGTGAACGCGCTTAAAAAGTAAGATCATCCAAAAACCTCTCGAAAATAGGCAGGTTTTCCTCGAATGTATCGGCGTCTGACAGGAAAGAGATGATCACCGCCTGCCCGCGTTGAATAACAATGACATCGATCCCTTCGACGACGATGGGCAAGGTTTCAAGAAAAACATTGTCCCCACTGGTGACATAGGCATATTCCACTTGAAGCGCCTCGCGATCAGCGGCAAGCAACATGGATTGGCGCGACAAAGGCTTGTATTCGGCAAACTGTTGGGAGCGAATCAGGGTGAGAGAGTCGACCAAATTGCGAATGGACGTGGTGGCTGCGACAGGTTCAATCGCGACTTGAATAGTGGTTTTATAACCGGCACTGGCAAGATTACGCACCCGAAAAACATAGTCTCCCTCGGTGTCGATCAACCAACGTTGAGGATAGAGCGCTCGGATACCTGCTTGGGAGTTGCTATAGGCAGTCACGCTGTTGACCGCCGAGTCGCGCAAATTAATGCCAATGATGATCACAAGGACGGCATAAATGAGGGCAAAATAATGCCCCCAACGTTGGCGTTGGGTGATGGTGGCAGCAGCGGATTGCACTTCGATAATCGTCATTCAGTCAACTTTCTTGTTTACTAACTTCTTGAGCGCGGCGTTCGGCGGCGCTAAACAAGAAAGCAGTGATCCCCATCGTGATAAGGAGTAAGGCGATAGAATACCCAAACCCAACGAGTGGGCGGGGAAATGCGCCCCGAACCGAAAAAACAGCATTGGTCAAACCAGAGAGAATAGGGTTGGAGATGCCGAGAATAAGCGCGGCAAGCGCTAGGGTGATGGTCATGAAGAAAGGACTTGGTCTATCGAAGTACGTTTCTGCCAAGCCGAGGCTGATAAATAGAATTGCCGCGATATGAATCGTCGTGTTTTCGACCACCCGAAAAGCAACAATATCGGGCGCAATTTGTGGTTGCCCTAAAATGAATTGAATATTGACAACTGTCGAAAAACCTAAAGCAGCAGCGACGCTATAAGCGACAGCATCAGTGCGAATGCGCAGAAGGTCATGCCACACAAGCGCCCGCAAAACAATGTACTGGGTCACTTCGCTGACGATACCGACCGAAAAAGTATAGCCAACCACGCGATTGACTGCGTTTTCGAGCGGCAACCAGCGATGCGGTTGCAAAACGAGATCGATGAAAGGCAAAGCAACCGCATTGGTGGCTAAAGCCGAAATGATGAGCACAACGGGCAATCGAGCGCGGGGTTGCGGCGTCGCTTGTTCCCGCAGTGCCGACAGCAGCAACCACAACAAGATCGGTAAAATAATCAGACCGACATTCACAATTGGAATCAGTGTCGAAGGCAGTTCTAAACCGATGAGGTTGACGAGGATATAGACCACAATCGCAATCCCAACGAGTATGCCATTTTCTATGAGAATACTCACCCATACGGGGCGGTAGGGATAGACTTGTTTTTCATCTTTGACTGGATCAATGTAGCGTCCCGGATAACCTGTCATCGCAGGATTAAATCCTTCCCTTAATTCCGGCGTCAATCACGGCTATTATACAGCCTCACGCGCTGTTCCCGCATTTCTATGATGAAAGCAACATGAATGACTATTTTAAGCCGGAGTTTACGTACATTCTCCCTGTTCATCGTCGTCTTGACGGCGATGAGTGCCTCGCGCAGCATTGCTTGGCAAAATAATGATGCTCAGCGTATCGTGTATGGTTTGACACTACAGCCGAGTGGTTTTGATCCGCATATCCATGCTTCGTCAGAGCTAGGGATTCCGCTGCGCAGTGTTTATGACACGCTGGTATATCGTGATCCAGTGAGTCAGTCATTTGTGTCGGGATTGGCGACGAGTTGGGTGATTTCTCCCGATGGACGCGAATACACCTTTACGTTACGGCAAGGGGTGACTTTTCATGACGGGACGCCTTTTAATGCGCAAGCAGTAGGGGCAAATCTCGACCGAATCACGAATCCGGCAACGGGTTCGCAAAAAGCCCTGTTCTTGCTTGGGCCCTATCGCAGCTATACCATCGTCGATGATTTCACCATCCGGCTGACGTTGGAAGAACCGTATAGCCCGTTGCTCGATAGCCTCAGCCAAGTCTATTTGGGCATTGCCAGTCCGACAGCATTGGCGGCGTATTCCAATGAGCGCTACCAATTTTATCAGGTGGGTACAGGACCTTTCATGTTTGTCGAGTATGTACCGGGGGATCGGTTGCTATTGCGGCGCAATAGCAACTATGCTTGGGCACCGTCTTTTTATCAAGCACCGGTCGAAAACAGTGTGAATGAGATTGAATTCCGCTTTTTCACCGATCCCGTCACAAGGGGGTTGGCATTAGAGGGGGGGGAGGCAAACATCATGGGCGAACTGTTGCCGCTTGATGCCCGTACCCTGAACGCAAGCGCACAGGTGACCCTGAGTCCGGTGACTGTGCCCGGACAACCCCTGCAATTCATGATCAATACGCAGCAATTCCCGACCAATGAAGTGGTTATTCGGCAAGCGTTGATTGTGGGTGCAAACCGAGAAGCGATCATTGATGCGGTGTATCAACGGTTGTCACCGATTGCATGGGCACCCTTATCCAGCACGACAACTTACTATAATGCTGATCTCGTGGGGTCTTATACGTTTAATCCGGGGGCAGCCCGTGACGCACTGACGACAGCGGGTTATGCGGACAGCAATAATGATGGCGTTTTGGAAATAGGGGGTGTCGATCTCGAAATCAAGATGATCGCGCCGACATGGGGATTGATCCCGGATGTCGCGCAGCTCTT
>JBBRTY010000201.1:0-7787 GCA_038248285.1 Aggregatilineales bacterium | reverse complement strand
CTTCGCTTTTGGAGAAGGGGAGAAACGCAGTAGAAAGTCCCTCGCCCCGCCGCTTCGCTTATGGAGAGGGTTTGCCGCTTCGCTTTAGGTGAGGGGCGGAGTGTCACAAATTGGTATGCGCTTGAAAAAAAGGCAGAGCATAAATCAACGCTGCTACGATACTCACCGCCAGCCCAATCGGCACCACCCCATTCGCCCGCTGCAACCAACGCGGCGTCCGCGCGATATGCGCGAAGCTGTTGTGCCAAGATAGGATTATTGGGGGCGATCCAGCGATTGAGCATGAGGGCGACATCCTGCCTAAGCCGAAGATGTCGCCAGTGTAACGCGCGCCCCAAGAATGGCATCAGACGATTGGGCTACGCCTGTCCCACGCGCCCTATCCGACCGTCCTAATCGTAACGCAGCACCTCCACCACCCGTTCGCGCAATGCCACCTGCGCGCTTAACAGCGTCGCCACCACCGCGATCAACACTGCCGCCACGATCAAGGCAAGCGCCGTCGGGATCGCGTCCCGCGGGATGGGTACCGCATCCCCTAACCCGACCGCTGTCATGACCGATACCCCCAACCCACTCAGCCCGATCCCCAACACGCCGCCCAGCAAGCCCACCAACGTGTTTTCCAGCAGCATCACCCCCAACACGCGGCGCGGCTTGGCACCGATAGCTTTTAAGATGCCGATCTGTCGCCGCCGTTCGAGGGTCGAAAGCGAGACCGTGTTCGCCATCGCCACCGCCGCCGCGATCAACGACAGCACGCCCACCACCGTCGGGATGGCGCTGAACTGATCGATCAAACGAGCGAGGAGGCTATCCAAGAATTGGAGATCAATCGCCAGCGCGAATGGCAGTTCCGACAAACCGAGCAGCACCTCATTGAGGTGTTCCGGCGTCACTTGCAAAATCGTCAAGCCCGGCGTGGTGGCATCGGGCGCGCTATCGACGGGGATATACGCCTGTCCCAAGCTGAGCGTCGCCCCTTGCACGATGCCGACCACTTCAAAGGTCGCCGCCGCGCCAGAGCGATACCGGAGATCGATCTGCGCACCGACCTGAATATTCTCGGCGATCCCCAACCCCAAGAAGTCGGTCTGCGACACCACCATCACCCGCTTGCCGACATCTTCAGGCGTTAAGTCACGCCCGGCAAGCAAACGCCCACTGCTCAAATTGGGGTTAGTGCTGCGCCGCACGATCAACACAATGCTTTGGAAGGCGCGTTCCGCCCCCGGTGGCAGATCATCCATGAACGGCAATTCGACCTCGACATCCACGCCGTCGATCTGCTCGATGGTCGCACCGACGCTCGACCACACCGTGCTGTATTCGACTCCTTCTAAGGTCGAAAGCCGCGCATTGAGCAAAGTCTGTGCCAAATCGCGCGACACCAAGCTTAAGCCCGAAAACACGGCGACATTGCCGCCAAAGTTTTGCGTCACTTGAAACTGCAAAATTTCGCGCGTGCCCATGCCCACAAACGAAATACTACTCAAGGCGAACATGCCCGCGCTCAGCGCCAACAACGTCGTCGCCGTCCGCACCCGTCGCGCGCGCATATTGCGGAGCGCCAGTTGCACATCGACAATCCCGAACGAGGGCAGCAAGCCGATCAACACGACGATGAGCCACATGACAAACGTCAGGAAACCGAGGATCACCAGCGTGATCGCCACGCCGATGATGCCGAGGATCGTCGAACCGATGATCTGCCCGGCAGCCCCGCCGATCACAATCACGATCAGCAGCAGCGCGATCACGCTGTGAAACACCCCTGTCACAGGGATCATCGTCACATCGGGGCGCAAGATGATCGCTGGACGGATGCGGTTGGCGGTCAGCACGGGCAGCACGCCAAACACCAGTGTGACCACCATCCCCAGCGCAAAACCCAGCAGGATCGCCTCTGGATACACTCGCCACACGAGCCGTTGTTGCAAAAACAGTTCGCCATATTGGTTGACAAAACCACTCAACAGCACCCCGACGATGCTGCCAACGGCGCTGCCGACCAGCCCCAGTAGGAACGCCTCGGTCATGAACATCGTCGCGATCTGCCGCCCCTTCAACCCGAACGTCTTGAGCGCGGCGATCTCGTTGGTGTGCCGCGCCACCACCGCCAACATGGTGTTGATGATGCCCACCCCGCCGATCAGCAGCGCCCCCAAGCCCATCACCACGATGAAGCGCCCCAATACGTCCGAGATCGTCGCATAGGTTTCGAGGATGTCGGGCAGCGTCCGCACACTCCCATAAATGTCGGTTTGTGCGCGAAAATTGTCGGCGGCGCGCCGGGGATCAAGCCCGGGGGGCAAGGCAAAACTAAGAGCATTGGGTTGGGGTGAAACCTGCAAGAGTTCGGCTTGGTTGGCGTTGAGATAGGCAAAACCGAAGAAGGACGAGATCGGATTCTCGATCTGGGACTCTAATGCCGCCGAAACAATCCCCGTGACCGTGAACGTCTCGGTCGTATTGCTGACGCGCACCAGATCGCCCAGTGCGATCCCTTGTGCCTGCGCCAAATTACTGCTGACCACGATCTCGCGTCCGCCCGGCAACAGCTCGCTGAGGGGGGCACCGGCGGGTTGATCCGCACGCACCACGCCCGCGGGGGAATAGGTTGCCGGATCGACCAAGATGGTCGTGACAAATTGCGGGCGTCCGACAGTGGTGCCGTCCAGCGCCGTGACTTGCAAACTGAGGCTGCGGTGATAGCCCGCCATCTGAGCGTTGTTTTCGCGCGCCCAGCGCTCCGCCGCCGCCACTTGATTGACGCTAAACACATCGCTCTCGTCGTCACGATTGCCAAACAAACTGCCTAAGTTGCCGCCCACACTGATCGTGATATCGCCATGATTGTTGATGCGCGCGTTGTCGATCAAACTATCGCCGATGGCGAGTCCCAAAGCGCGGAGCGAGACGACCGTTGCCACCCCCGCCGCGATACAAAACACCGCAAACACTGTCCAGCGCGAACCGCGTAGCAGGTTACGCGCGCCATAGCCTAGATAAAAACGCCACCGTGCCCACATGTGAGTTTGCCCTAAAATTTGGTCTCATCACAGGCTATTATAGCGCACCCTAGAGTATGGGCGGATTAGGGA
Source organism: Aggregatilineales bacterium (assembly GCA_038248285.1). GTDB lineage: Bacteria > Chloroflexota > Anaerolineae > Aggregatilineales > Phototrophicaceae > Flexifilum. Next base: position 4,683 of record JBBRTY010000201.1, on the reverse strand, counting down.
TCTGTATTCTTTGCCGTCATTTGGGAGGCGATAATCTTGTCGATATCCGCCAAGCGCATTTTAGGGGCGCTCTCGTCCACTTTTTCGTAAAATTCAAACGCCTCCGGCATCGTCGCAAAGACCGCATGGCGCACCCCCACCATTTGATGGGCGACCGAGACTATAAATCGATCGATGCGCGACGGCGTGACATAGAGCGACCAACCCACTCGTTGTTGGCGCAGCGTTTTCAACATCCCTTGCACATCTTTCAACTGCACCTCGTTCTTTTGGAGGTCGCGCCCATCGGTAATGGTGCTGATGAGGTAGCCTCCCTCACCGTTACGCACATTGGCTTCATCGCGCATTTTCATCGAGACATCGACGTGTTCTAGCAATTCTTCCCGCAAGAGAATACCATACTGCCGAATATAAATGAGCCGATCTGGGATTAACCAATCGATCATGTAGGGCATTGTCCCAATCCTTTCCAACTGACTTTATCTTCATACTAACGCAACTTTACTTTATTTGGTAACTACACACCCCTCACCCTAGGTCCCTCTCCATAAGCGAAGCGGCGGGGCGAGGGACTTTCTACTGCGTTTCTCCCCTTCTCCAAAAGCGAAGCGACTGGGAGAAGGGGTCGGGGGATGAGGGGTAGCTGTGTAGTTACTTTATTTAATGGGGTTAATATTTCAAACCCTGCATCGTGATCCAGTCCTGAATCCATGCCAGCGTGCGATCAAACGCCTCTTGTTGCGAAACGCGCGGCACATACCCCAAGTCGCGCGTTGCCTTGTCATGTTTGAAACAAAAATCCTTACACGTCGATTCGACCACGTATAAGCTGAGGTCAATGGTATCTTTCGCAGGATTCAGACGGTGACGCAGTTCTAGTATTTCCGCAATCGCCCGCACAGCCACATAAGGCGTGGTGCGCGTCTCGAAGGGCAATCCTAACGCCTTGACAAAACTATCGATGAAATCAAAAAAGTTGGTGGCGGCATAATCGGTGATGAAATACGCCTCCCCACCCGCTCGCGAGGGCAAGGCTTCGGCAGCGAGTTGGTGCGCATAGGCGGCATTGTCGATGTAGAGGTGATTAAAGCGCGCTTTGCCATCCCCCATCCGCGTGACGGCTTTTTGGGTGAAGATACTGTCGATGACACGCGGAAAACGCTGTTTATCGCCCGGTCCGTACAGCCCCGCAACCCGTAATGAACAGGTCGCCAGCCCCTTGACGCCGTTTGCCGCAAGGACGGCTTGTTCTGCCAGCATTTTGGTGGTGCCATAATAATCGAGATGATGCTGGGGATACGGCAGCGACTCGTCCCCATCGCTGATCGGGCTGCCATCGAAGACGACATCAATGGAACTGGTATAAATCAGTTTGCCCACACCTTTGGCTTGGCACACCTGAATCACATTTTCGGTGCCACGCACATTAACTTCATACAATGCCGGTGGTGTGCCCAGTTTCTGGCTAACCAGAGAAGCGGTATGGACGACGACATCCATCCCCCAACACGCGGTCGTGAGGGCAGCGAGATCGCGCAGATCCCCGATCTGCTGTTCGACCTCTGAATCGGGGTGCGGTTGCAGATCGAAACTGCGCACAGTCGCCCCCGACTGCTGAAATTGACGGATAACCGCCTGACCAAGTGCGCCACTTCCACCAATGACGAGGACATTCACCAAAGTTCACCTCTTGATTTTAACGTTTCCCAAAGAGGATACCGCAGGAATCCACAGGAAGGCAACCACGAACACAGGGCAAAAAGATAACAGAATCCCAATAGACGAAAACCCCCTCAACATTGTCTTCATTGCAGGGTTGAGGGGGATGGCGATAGCCTCTAGCCGTCCGTGAGGATTTTATCGACAGCAGCGCCGAGTTCGCGCAGATTGCTGACCTTAAACACGCCATGCGACAAGGGGGCATACGCCAACATATCGCTGTCGCCCGTGCCCCATTGTCCGGGGGCTTCGGGATTAAACCAAATCAAGCGGCGGGCTTTGCGCATCAGGTCGCTCACGATGTCGAGACGGGGGTTGTTATAGTTATTGCGCCCATCCCCCACGAGGATCACGGTCGTCTTGCTGCTGATGGTGCCCATATAATCCTTTTTGAAGGTGTTTAGGCTGTTGCCGAGGTCGGTATTGTAATGACCGGGCTGGTTTTCGGTCAGCACCCGTTCGACAGCGGTCATCGGCTCATGTTCATTAAAGACCATGCTGATATCCTTCAAGTCACTGACGAACACAAAGCTGTTGGTGCGCGTCACCTGATCTTGTAATTCATAGACCAGCATCAGCAAAAACTCCACGCAATTGCGCATCGAGGTGCTGACATCACACACCAGCACCAGCGCCGGCTTGACATGGTGGCTCTGGAACTTCAATTCAATCGGGGTGCCGCCGTATTTCATGTTGGCGCGCATCATCTTGCGGGGGTCAAGCTTGCCATTGGTATGACGCTTCTGACGCAACGCGGCGCGGCTGCGCAAGCGTGCCGCCAAGCGCCGAATTTCGGCACGGATGTTGTCCATATCATCATCACTGAGGCGGTTAAAAGGCACATCCATCAGGTCGGGCTTCGGTTCCGGCTCTTGATCAGCCATGCGTTCGGCGATGGACGAGCCGACATACTGCCCCACTTGGTCGCTCAGCCCTTGCGCATTTTGTTCTAGCATCTCGCGCAGTTCGCGCAATTCTTGTTGGCTCATGCCGGCTTGGGCGAGCATCTCCAGCAATTGCTCAATCGCTTGCTGCATCTGCTGCATCTGCATTTGCCGTTCCATCCGCCGTTGAAACCACGAGCGCTGGCTCATATCATTGGCATTGTTCAACCCGCTTTGCTGTCCCGCTTGATCCATTTGATCCTGATCGAACGGTTTGCCGTTCAACAACTGTTGCAGCAGGTCGCGCAATGACTGCATGTTGCCGGATAAGGCATCTAACGCTTGTTGCAGTTGCTTCTGCTGTTCGGCGGTCATGTTCTGCATCACATCTTCCATCGGCGGGCGGTTGCTGCCGAAGAAAAGCGGGAAAAACTGCTCAAATTTGCCTTGATCGCGCGCTTCTTTGACGAGCGTCGTTTTCATCGCGGCGCGGAACTGTTCACGATCAGCGATACCGATGACTTCCACCCCTTTCAGGGCATCTAAACTTTCTGCCAGCGAAATGCGGACTCCAGCAGCGCGGAGGGCGCGAATGAAGCCGATCATGCGCTTATCCATAATTAATGATCCTGCTCTTTTAGGGGTGGTTGTGGAAGCAATCCCCCGCGTTCAGTATCATTATTATAGGCGCGATGCGTGAAACGGGTCAACCAGTAGAGGGATTAGGGTTAAGGGCAGGGATTACGGGTTGGGGATTAGGGCGTGCCAATAGTGTTTACCGATTTTGAAGAAATTGAAGATTGGGACATGTGCGAGGATGGTGAAGAAGACACGTTGTAAAGACGAGCAAACGGAAGTTGGGGACGGGGCAACCGCTCCAACCACGAAACGCGATCCTAACGGTGATGTCAATCCTATAGATGCAAGAACCCCAACGTCAACACGGTGATCTCCGGCGCGCTCCTCCAGCGGAACGGCAAGCCCGTCGTGCCGATGCCCCGATTCACATATAACCACATGCCGCGCACGTTGTAAATGCCCCGCTTATAACGCCGTCCATAATCTGGTAGGACGCCTTCGACCAAGCGCGGGATATCGATCTGCCCACCGTGCGTATGCCCCGACAATTGAAGTGTGAAGCGATCCATAGCAGCGGCGATATCGGCAAAATCTGGCTCATGCGCCAGCAACAGCGCCATGCCGGTCGGGGGCAATGCCGCCAACACTTGATCCAACCGTGCCCGCTGGCGCGAAACGCTATCCACCCCGGCGATATGCAGCACCCCCTCGCCGCGCTGTAACGTCACCACGCGGTTGTTGAGATCGGTCACGCCCGCCTCCTGAAGGGCGCGCAAGGTCAGCAACCGGTTCTGTCGGTGATCATGGTTGCCGAGGATAGTCAGTACGCCATCAGGGGCGCGCAAACGCGCGAAGTGTGTCCGCAGATCATCCACTTGGGTGTGATACCGCAGGGTGACGAAATCGCCCGTGAAGACGATGAGATCGGGTTGTTCCGCGTTGATCCGATCGACCGCCTCGGCAAGGCGTAGCAACGAGCGCGCGGTGCCATCCAAATGGATATCGCTAAATTGCGCAATTTTATACCCGTGAAACTCGCGCGGGATGTTGCGGTGCCAAAAAGTCTCGCGGGTGATCTGAATGCGCATGGGCGCAAATCGATAGGCATAGCCCAACACGCCCGCCGCGCCTAGTCCTACCAGCGCGGCGGCGTTGAATAATTGACGCGCAAATTTCAATCGTGATCCTTACACTGTCGAATGCCTTAAGGGGGCGTGATGGACATGCCCGACAAGACTTGATCCAAAACCAACCCAGTCGCTTGGGCGGCGGCAAAACTCACGCCAATATTGAGGATGATCAAGACGAATGTTGCCAACATCACCGCCACACACCCCATCGCCCCGCCAAAGCCATAGGCTTCGCCCACTTTGCTGGAAGTCTTGCCGAAGACATACATCGTCAAAAAGACAAGGATGATATTGGGGCAGAACAATAGCGGCGTCGGTCCCGTCGCTCCAGCGATCAAAATCGTGATGAGGATCATGCCAAACACGAGCGG
>JBBRTY010000200.1:0-7869 GCA_038248285.1 Aggregatilineales bacterium | reverse complement strand
GTATTTATTCACCTACCCGTGCAGACCGCATTTTGCCCTATCCCTATATGGCTCATTATGTGTTTTTTAGGCTCAAGTTCACAGATTTTGAGCCTAATCCCATGGATAGGTGAATAAATACATTTGACGAATGGTAACGAGTCAGGACGGGCATGTAGGGGCATGAACTATGAGTTTGTGGCAAAAGGGTTCTGCGTGCAGCGGACGCGCCGTTGCGCGTCCCTACAATGGCGTGGTTTGTAGGGACACGAAGTGTACACGACACTCAACAGGGTGTCCGACTTTTGCAACAGAATCATAGTTTATGCCCCTACCGAAGATAAACCCATTGTATATTTTTGTGACCCTTTGTGAATATCGAGATGTCGAGACGAAAACCACCTATTTTTACGCCAGCCCGTCATCACCCACTGGGGCATGATGGATTAAACCAAGGCGCGCCGCTTGGCATGAACAATGAACAACGGGTCGCCATTAAAGCGCCCCACCCGTTGCCACGTCGTGATCTCCGTCCACAACCCCGCCGCTTCAAAATAACGCGCCACCAGCGCTAGATGTTGGCTGTCGCTGGTATTTGTCCAGACCGCCACCGCTTTGCTGGGAAAACAACGGTTCGAGAACGACACGACGAACGGCGCGCCCGGCTTCAGGACGCGCGCCACATCGTGAAACACTTCGACCGGTTGCGTCAAATATTGCACCGATACCGTGCAAAACGCGGCGTCAAAACTGCCATCCTCAAACGGCAGAGTCGGGTTATCGTTCAAATCATGGGTCACATATTTGCCAAGCACGGGGTTATCGCGCATTTCCTCGGCATTCATCCCCAAGCCCACCACCCGCTTGGGCTTCAGGCTGTCGGGCAAATGGGAGCGCCAACTGCTCATGAGGTCAAGGTAGACGCCCCCCTGTGGCAATAACTGAGCGAACTGCGCGGTCAGCGCGTTGATCGCCCCCGTGTCGATATGCACGACTTTGCGCGCATTGATGTAAAACAGGGCGTCGGTGGTGCGGTCTTGTTTGGTGAAATAAGTAACCGGAAAATGGTCACGGGTGCGCGTCATGCTCAATGCCTCATTGTTATGGATTATTATCAGTATTCTATCCCTGCCTGAATTTGGTGTGAGGGGCAAATAGGCGGCTGATAAAATTTTCCACAGATTGGATGAATCGTTTCATCTGAAAAACGCGGACGCGCCTTTGGATTCTGTTGAAAAAGGGTTCTCCGTGCAGCGGACGCGCCGTTGCGCGTCCCTACAGCGCCGTGTTTCGTAGGGGCAACCCAATGTGGTTGCCCGACTCTTGCAACTCCAACGGGGTGTCCGCTAAATCGAATACTTTCAGTTATTTTCTAGTCGCTGGACGCCATCTTCTTCAATTCGTACAACTTGGTCAACGCCTCAATCGGGCTGAGCGCGTCGATCTCCATGTGGCGCAGCGCCTTCAGCGCTGGATGCGGTTCCTCATTCATGAAGCTGAGTTGCGACGGGTTACTTTTGCGCCTTTTCTGAGTCGGTAGTTCAAAATCATTGCCGCCCGTTTCCAATTGTTTGAGCAGCTCCGTCGCCCGATCCACAACTGGGCGCGGCATCCCCGCCAATTGCGCCACATGCACGCCATAACTGCGATCCGCCCCACCCACGATCACGCGATGCAAAAAGACGATCTCTTCGCCCTGTTCGGTGACGGCGACATTGTAATTACGGGCGCGCGGCAAAATATTGGGCAGTTCGGTCAACTCGTGGTAATGGGTGGCGAACAACGTCCGGCAGTTCAGGCGGGGACTGTTGTGGATGAATTCGATGACCGCCCGCGCAATCGCCAAGCCGTCATAGGTCGAGGTGCCGCGCCCGACCTCATCCAAGATCAGCAAGCTGCGATGGGTGCTGCCGCTCAACAAACGCGCCGTCTCGATCATCTCGACCATAAAGGTGCTATAGCCCGCGTGAATCTCGTCTTGCGCCCCGATGCGCGCGAAGATGCGATCCACCATGCCGATCACGACTTCATCGGCGGGCACAAACGCCCCGATCTGCGCCATCAACGTGATGATGGCGACTTGACGGATATACGTCGATTTGCCGCTCATGTTGGGTCCGGTGATGATGTGGACGCGGTTCATGGTATCGAAATGTGTATCGTTCGATACATAACGCGCCCCGTCCTTCAGCAATTTTTCCACCACCGGATGCCGTCCATCTTTGATGATGAGCAGGTCATCTTCGGTCAGCGTTGGGCGGCAATAGCCCTCCCGCGCCGCCACTTCCGCCAACGACAAGAAGGCGTCAAGGTGGGCGACCGTCTTGGCGGTGCGCAGCAATCGATCCGAAAAGCCCGCCAACGATTGGCATAATTCCACAAACAAACGCCCCTCAATCGCCATGATCTGATCCTCGGCATTGAGGACGAGCGTCTCGTACTCTTTCAATTCGGGGGTGATGTAGCGTTCGGCATTGACGAGCGTTTGCTTGCGGTCATAATCGGCGGGCACCTTGCCCGTGTGGGCATGGGTGATCTCGATGTAATACCCAAAGACTTTGTTAAAGCCGACCTTCAGCGACGGGATGCCAGCGCGTTCCCGTTCCCGCTTTTCCAAGCCGGCGATCCAATCGCGGGCGTTTTGGGTGGCGTGCATTACATCGTCCAGTTCCGGCGCATAACCCGCGCGGATGACGCCCATCTTTTCGAGCGTGGCGGGCGGTTCATCGGCGATAGCGTTGGTCACCAGCAGGGCGGCTTCTTCACAACTATCGAGCCGTTCTGCCAGCGCGCCCAGCGCGGGGAACGGCGTGATCATCATGCGTAAACGGGGCACCATGTCGAGCGTTTGCCGTAACGCCAACAGTTCGCGCGGCATCGCCCGCCCGATGATCAGACGGTTGGTCAACCGTTCCATGTCCGAGATCGCCTTGAGCGCATCGCGGATCTCATGGCGCAAAATTTCGTTGTCTTTCAGCGCCTCGACCGCGTTCAGGCGGGCGTTCAACCGTTTGATATCCAACAGCGGTTGGCTGATCCACTCGCGCAGCAGGCGCGCCCCCATCGCCGTGACCGTCCGGTCGAGGACGCCTAGCAAGCTCCCGCGCGCATTGCGCGACCGAATCGTCTCGGTCAGTTCAAGATTGCGGCGCGTAAAGGGGTCAAGCACCATAAAATCGGCGGTGGTGTAGGGGCGCAAGCGCGTAAGCTGCCCGATCTGCCCGCGCTGGGTCGTCTGCAAATACGCCAACAGCGCCCCCGCTGCACAGATCGACGCCGGCTGATCGCCAATGCCGAAACCATCCAGCGTGCGCGTATGAAAATGTTCCATCAGCGTCGTTTGGGCGTGCCCGTGTTCAAAACGCCAATCTTGCACGGTGGTGATATGTGTGCCGGGCGGCATGGTGGCATTTGTCGCCCACGCTTCGGGGATCAAGACTTCGCGCGGGCTGAGGCGGGCGATCTCTTCGGTGACGCGCAACCCAGCATCATCGCCAGTGATCTGGGTGACGGCAAAGTCCCCCGTGCTGATGTCGGCATAGGCGACGCCCGCCATCGTCCAAGTGGAACGCGCGGGATCGCCCACCGGAAAGATCGCCATCAAATAATTGTGCTGGCTTTCATCCAAGAGCGTGGGTTCGGTGACGGTGCCGGGCGTGACGACCCGCGTCACCGCGCGCTCAACCAAGCCCTTGCCGTTAGGTTCGGTGATCTGCTCGCACAGTGCGACGTGATAGCCTTTTTCGATCAGCTTGGCGATGTACGTCTCGACCGCGTGATAGGGGACCCCTGCCATCGGTACGCGCTCCGACTTGCTCACGGGGCGTCCCGTCAGCACGAGATCCAATTCGCGGGCGGCGATCTCGGCATCTTCGTCGAAGGTCTCATAAAAATCACCCAACCGGAACAGCACGATGCAGTCGGGGTATTGGCGCTTGACTTCTAAATACTGCGCGCGCAGCGGCGTGACGTGTGGAGTCATAGGATTATTTACTATTCGTTTGAGTCGACAGGGAATGAAAATAATTCAGAGAAAGAGCATAACGCAAAGCGGAGCGGGTGCAAAGAGACAAAGGGAAAGCTGCTGCGCCAAGAGCTTAGGCATAGGGTTGGATCGCTAGCGATCCGATCATCGGCACCATATCTTTCAAATTATGCATATAGAGCGGGACTTGCAAGCGATAAGCGACGGATGCGATCAAACAATCATCTTTGCCAATGTGGTGGCTGAACTGGAAACGCTCAAGCTGTTCCATTGCCCACCGCTGGTCGGTCGAGGTGGGGTACAAGATATCAAATTGCTCAAGTATCCCTTTGCCATGTGCTTGGTGGGCTTTACTGGCTGCCCCCTCCATGACTTCCATCCAAGTCGTAGAAGTAACCCCATAGACATTGGCATTGTTGAACCACATCATCGCCGGTTGATAGCAGCGTGTCAGATGAATGATGACGGTTGTATCAAGCAACGCATCCATTAGGCTTCACCATCCCAATAGGGCTTCAGCTTCTCTTTACGTTTAGCGCGTTGAGCCTTGACCCATTCTACAGGGTCTTCAATATGGGCATCAACCATCTCAATCGGTTCGTCTAGCGCTTCCAACATTGCGACAATCTCTGCCCCCGTCTTGGGCATATGCTTATCTGTAAGCACTTGCGGCGCATCCAGCAGATCGATCACCGCTTTTAGCATCTCTTTCTGCTCTCCGAAGTTAAGTGTTTTCACCTGTTCGATAATCTCGGCAACCGACATCATTTTCCTCCTGTGATTTACCGTCTAATTATACAGGAAATCATCCTCAAAATACCGACCAATACCCGCCCTATCAGGGATCGGCTATGCCGTTTAGCCCGACTTGCGTTACACTCATGGGTATTGAATTTTCGTGGCACAGACGGCGGAACCGATCATGAGAGAACTAATTGTAGGGATTGATTTAGGTGGCACTCGGTTGCGGGCGGCATTGCTCGACCGTGACTTAAACATTATTGAACGCCGCGAAACCCTCACCCAAGCCGATCGCGGGCTAGATGTCACCGTCCAACATATGCTTGATTTTGTCGCCGGTACGCTGGCGCTGGCTCCCAACGATACCATCAGCGGTATCGGTATCTCTTGCCCCGGTCCAGTGAACCCTACGGCGGGATTATTGGTTGCCCCCCCTAATCTGCATGGGTGGCACAATGTGCCGCTGGTGCAGATGTTTCAGCGCAAATTCGGCTTCACCACCTATATTGGCAATGACGCCAATGTCGCGGCGCTGGCGGAAGCGTCACGCGGGGCGGCACAGGGCTATCGCCATGTCATCTTCATGACCGTCAGCACCGGTATTGGCGGCGGCATCGTCAGCGATGGGCGTTTGCTACTCGGCAAAGATGGACTTGCCGCCGAAATCGGTCATATGGCGATGGCGATCACGGGCGAGGGGAGCCTCGGCGAGCGCGTCACCACGCTGGAGAAAGAAGCAGCGGGACCCGCCCTCGCGCGGAAAGTGCGGGCACGCATTGAGGCGGGCACCTCGTCATCAGTCGCGGATTTGGTCGAAGGCGATCTCACTAAGATCACCGGCTCTATCGTCGGATTGGCAGCGCGACAAGGCGATCCGTTGGCGCTCGAAGTCGTCCGACGGGCGGCTTTTGTCATTGGTTTGGGACTCGCCAGCTTGGTGCATGTCTTCAATCCCGAAATCATCGTGGTCGGCGGTGGCGTCAGTTTGTTGGGCGACTTGCTGTTTGACCCCATGCGCGAAGCGATGGAAGCCCATGTGATCGACCGCTCGTATATCGATACGCTGAAGTTAAAACCCGCTGTCTTGGGCGAAAATGTCAGTGTCATCGGGGCAGCCGCGCTGGTGGTCACACGCGGCGGCGTCGAAGATGTCGCTAGCGTCGCTCGCAAGTTGGATGCCGAGTAGTCCACCTTGCCGATCTGGGTGTTTTGCCGATCTAGGTGTCTTGCCGATGGGATAAATCAGTTATAATCTGCGCATACTCTCACTTCACTCGGTGGCGCAGATTATGCTTGAAGTTGGTCAATTCCTGGGTCCCTATCGCATCGTGTCTTATCTTGGGCAGGGTGGCATGGCGACGGTCTACAAAGCGCACCATGCCAAATTGGATCGCTTCGTCGCGGTGAAGATGATGCACGAGTCGTTTTTGGCGGATGCCCAATTTATCACCCGTTTTGAGCGCGAAGCCCAAATCATCGCCCGCCTCAACCATCCCAATATCGTTGGCGTTCATGATTTTGCCGAAGATCAAGGGCAACCCTATTTGATTATGGGCTTCATCGACGGGATCACACTAAAAGATGGTCTCACGGAAGGACCGCTAGAATTGGCGGATACCTTGACCATTTTGCCCCTTGTCGCGTCGGCGCTTGATTATGCCCACACCCAAGGCGTCTTGCATCGCGACATCAAACCCTCCAACATCATGCTCGACCTGAAGGGCAAGCCCTATCTCACCGATTTTGGCTTGGCGCGGACGGTCAGCATGGGCGAAAGCTCGCTCAGTCAAGGGCAACTCATCGGCACGCCATCGTATATGTCGCCCGAACAAGGCGCAGGGACGCAAGAACTCACTTTTCGTTCCGACTTGTATTCGTTTGGGATCGTCATTTACGAACTGATCGTCGGCAAACTGCCGTTTGAAGGCACAACCTACAAAATTTTGCACAATCATCAAATGGCAATCCCGCCCGTGCCATCGTCCATCAATCCTGAGATTCCAACGGCGGTGGATGCGATGATTTTGCAGGCGCTCTCCAAAGACCCCGATGATCGCTATAGTTCTGCCACCGAGATGGTGGTGGCATTACGGGATGCCTTTGCCGCATCGCGCGTGACGCGGCTGGAACCGGGCACGCGCCAGACCATTTACTTGGTCTTGGAAAAGTCTCAGGTAAAAGCGCGCGAAAGTGTCGTGCGGTTGCGCGCACCCTCAGCATCGACACCCGCCAATCCCAGTGTCACGCTCGATAGCATGACGACACCCCTCCCCCCCACGACAAATTTGGCGATCAGCGCTCCCATCATGCCGACGATTCCTGCACCCAAAGCACCGCCCGCCCCGCCGTCAGCACCCAAATCAGCGGCTTCCCCCCTTACCGGACTTCTCGGTATTGCGGCATTGGCGGTGGTGTTCGTCGTCGTCGTGGGCGTCACCGTTGCCGTGATCCAATCACGCAGTGCCCCCGTCACGCCGTTGGTGACTCGGGCGGTATTGCCGACCGTCCAGCCATCAATGACAGAACCGCCTGCAGTGGTCATCGTCCCAACGGCGTCACCCACCCCAACCCTCATTCCAGTGACGACTGCGACTCTGCTTCCGACCCAAACCTTCGCACCCACGTTGGCTGCGGGGGGAGCGTCCCCCACTGCGCAGGCACAACAAAATAACGGCAATAATTCCAGTGGCGGGCTGGCGCGCTTGGTCGAAAGCATTGCCCCCATTGCCCCGAATGTCGTTTTGTTAGAGGTGCCAGAACTGACGGTTAATCAAGCGCAAACATTGGTGGAGCAAGAGCCGCAAAATGCCACCGCCTATTTAGCGCTGGTACGCGCTCGAATTCAAGATCGCTCACATATTCCTCCCCAAGAATATGTTGACTTGATCCGGCAAGGGGGAAACGTCGCCCAAAACGTCGCCCAATATCAAGTCACACTGCTGACAATTTTGCCGACGCTCCAATCGCCTCCCCCGATGTTGACTGCTATTTACAATGATTTGCTGAATTGGACAAGCGGCACCGACCTGAGCCTGTTGGTGCGTTTACGAGCATCCACCCATCTCTACGATTTGGCGACGACCTTGTCCCCCCAAGAAATGTCGTCGCAAATGATTGATGAGATCAACAGGCTCTTGAACAATCAATATGACCCGTTGTTCTTT
>JBBRTY010000199.1:0-7895 GCA_038248285.1 Aggregatilineales bacterium | reverse complement strand
TTGAATCTGTCGGTTCATCAAACGTGATCTGCGCGTAGACTTCGCCCAACGCCAAGGTGCAGCCGATGTGTTCCAGCGCGATCACCGCATCCAACCCGACCGCTTCGCTCAAGTTCCAACTGCCATTGGCTTGGCGCGTGTAGATCTCGATATGAGCGTGATCTTGGGCGATCAAGACGTAATGTTGCAAAGAAGAGATGGTGCGATAGTTGGTGAATTTCGCGCCTCGGTCGTACAGTTCCGTTGCGGGCGACAACACCTCAATGATCACCGTCGGGTTGAGAAGCATCGCATTTTTGGACGCCGAAGAGCGTGCTTGTGGACCACAAACAATGGTGAGGTCGGGATAAGTAAATAAACCTGTGGCTTCAACTTGTACGCGCAGATCGGAGTTGAAAAGCCGGCAATCTCGTCCCTGTAATTGGGGGCGCAGATTTGCCGCCGCATCGAGTGTGATGAAAATATGGTTATCGCTTGCGCCAGACATGTCATAAATTTGACCATCGATCAACTCATGTTTGGTGTCAGAAGCGTCCTCAAAGGCGAGATATTCTGCTGCTGTCCACTTATGTTGTAGGGGGCGTGCTGCGACCATGCTCATATCTCCAATTTACTGGTTTAGTGCTATTTTACACGCAATTTTTAGCGGTACCCCTAGCCTCCCCTAATTTCCCTATACCGTTTCCTCGTCCAAACCGCTACCGTTATGCGCTATCTATCCGCTATGCTGGCGAGGCACCATGCGCCTGATCCTAAATCGCATCACCCAGAGCGCCATTCTGGTCACTTTTTTTCTGTTTCCGGCATGGTATCGACTGCCCTTCAGCATCGGCGGCTCTAGCCTGTACGTCACCCGCTTCTTGATCCTCGTCCCCATGCTGATCGCTATCGGCACATGGCTGATCGGCGGCGTGTCCGGTTTACGCGCGTTGCGCCAGTCGCGCTGGGGGGCGGTGTGGGCGCTGGCGCTGCTGTTGTGGGCATTATGGGCGTCCTTGTCGCAACGTTGGGCGTTCGTGGGCATCGCCCACCCCGAAGTTGGCGCAACGGCGGCGCTGCAATGGGGGGTCGTCGCCCTGTTCGCCGTCACGGTCGCCAGCACCGCCCCGCCTGCGCGCCAAGTCGTCGCGACATTGCTGATCAGTCTGGTGGGCAACAGCGCGCTGACCATCGCCCAAGCCCTCCATCAAGGGGGATTCGGTTTGCGCGCCTTGCAAGAGTTCCCGTTGCGTGCCAACGCCGCCGGGTTATCGGTGATCGTCAGTGGCGATCTGCGCTGGTTGCGTCCCTATGGCTTGCTGCCCCACCCCAACATCCTCGCCGGCACGCTGTTGATCGGCTGTTTTGGGGCGGCGGCGCACTTGTTTCATGAGCGCCCACGTCTGCGCATCCTCGGCGGCATGGCAGCGTTGATCGGCTGGGGGGCGCTGTTATACACCTTTTCGCGGGCGGCATGGCTGGGGGCGGCGGTGGGCGGGTTGGCATTTTTGCTGATGGTCACGCCGGTGCTGCGCGGGGCGATCCGGCGGGCGGTGATCGTCACGGCGGTGGCGGCAGCGGGCATCGGAATCGGTTTTGGGATCGCCTACTTGCCCCTGCTGACGGCACGCACCGGCATTGGTGAAGAAGCGGTCGAGATGCGGTCGATTGCGGATCGGCTGGTCTTCACCGATTTCGCCTGGCGGTCGATCCAAGAACGCCCGATCTTCGGCGTGGGGGTCGGCAATTTTCCGTGGCGCGCCAGTTATTACATCAGCGAAACCTTTTATGACCTGCAAGGCGATAACGTCCATCATGTCTATCTATCGGCGGCGGCGGAACTGGGCATCATCGGCGCAAGCTTGCTGGTGCTGGCATTGGGCGCGGGCGTGATCGGCGGCGTGGCAGGCGTGCGGGACGCCCCAAGCCCCGCCACCCGTGCGGAAAAGGCGGCGTTGGTGGCGGGGAGTATTGCCTTGGCGGTGATCGGCGGGTTTGACCACTACCCCTACACGATTTTACAGATGCAGACGGCATGGTGGGCGTGTCTGGCGGTGGCGCTGGCAAAAACACCTCAGCGGCGTTGATAAATCACGGTGCGGTCGGCACCCGTGCCCAATTCGGCAGCGATAGTGTAATGCGCGTCCACCCAGCCCGTCGCCAACAACGGTTCGATGTATTTATGGTATGACCGCTCATAATGGGGATCGACGATCAAGTAATCAAAATCGACCTCTCCCCAAATTGCCTCCAGCGTCGTCAAGCGCGCCTCGTTTTCGGGATACATGAAATCGGGGATCAGGTGGCTGACGAAATCGTAATCTTTCAGCCAAAAATAATAATACAGATCGCCCATCACGCGGCTGTCTTGCCGCACATTATCCAGCACCCATTGCACCGCCGTCGGTGCACTCGGTTGGGTGGCTTCGCCCGTCAGCATCGCTTGCAAGCCGCGCGTGGTGGTTGCCCCCAACAGGGGCATCAACAAAATAGCGAACAGCACGACCTCGCCGCGCCGCAAGGGGAGCGCCCCTAATGCTGCGGGCGTGCCGTCCGGCATAGGTTTGGCAACGAACAAGGAACCGATCAAGAGCGCATAGATGGGTGCCAAGGGCACAATGTAGTAGTAGATCGCCCCCGCCGCCATGATCGCCAGCGCCAAATGCCCCAGCACCAAAATCAGGATCAAGCCGATATCGCGCCCCGCCCGCCGCCGCCATGCCGCCCCCACGCCCAAGAGCAAGAGCAGCAGTTCAAAGATCGAGAAGAAGCCGATATTGAAAAAGCTGCCCACAAAGGCGACACCGAATTCAGTGACATCAATGCTGTATTTGGCTTGCTGTGTCAGCGTGGATAACCATGCGGGCAGGTTGTCGGGGATGATCTGCACGAACAGGACGATCAAGGCACCGACCAAACCGCCCACGCCATACAGGATCAGGCTGCGCGGGGGGATAAATTTGCGGCGGGCGATATACGCGGGCACATACAAGCCGATGAACATTGCCACACCCAAACCGCTGGCGTGATAGTGGGAAAACATGCCCAAACCCATGATCCCCCCTGCCAGCGCGTGCAGGGCATCGGAGCGCCGCTTGACCGCCTCACTGTGCAGCCATAAAGATGCGGATAAGCAAATCGCCAAACCGATATCGTGGCGGATGCGTGCTGCCGAAAAGAGTACAGCGCTGGCGATCAACACGCCCGCCGTCAACACACCGGCGCGCCCGCCATAAAAGTTGCGCGCTGCCAATGCCGTGAAGCCGATCACGGGCAAGATTAAGAAAAAGGTCAGTTGTCGTCCCGCCACCAGCCCCACCCCAAAGACCTGCATCCACGCGCCCATGAGCCAATAAAAACGAGGATAAGCATAATAGGCGTCGCCCATGCCGCCCAACGTCGGATCCCCGAAGTGCCCGGTTTTCATGAAACTGACCGTCCACGCCGTGACCCACGGTTCATCTTGGAGATCAAGGAAGGGGGCGACTGCCAAGCCATAGAATCGGATCAGCATGACCGCCAGCACGATCCCGCCTGCTAGCGCGATCCACCGCCCGCCATGACGCAGCGGCAAACCAGTATCGAATAAGGCGACATACAAAATAAACAGCGTGACCACAAAGGTGAGCAGGCTGTGGACGTGGGCGAGATGAGGGGCAGGGAAGGGTGCGACCGGCAGCAACCCCAATGCCAGCAAAAAGCCGACCGCGCCTAGGGTGAACGCGGTATGACTGTTTTCGCCCAACCAGCGCCGCCGTGGACGCAGCACGAGAACGGCAAAGGCGGTGAAACCGACCGCCGCGACCAAGCTCACCCCCAGCGAGAGGCGATCCGCGACGGCGAATTCGGGAAACGTGCCGATGCTGTAGACCAGCAACGTCGCGATCAGCAACACATTGAGGGCAGCGATGATCGCCCAAGCGCCGGATGTTAGGGATTTTGGCATGGAGTGGCTCCAGTGGATTAAGGTTTGATCGCCAGCACGCCGACGAAAAAGCGAAAGAAATAGGTCAGCGAGGCGGTGGGTTGCAAGCCTGCCGAGCGCATGAGCGCCTCCAGTGCCGGACGGTCGAATACGGTGCCGATCCAGACGCCAGCAGCGCTATCGGCGATCCAGCGTTGAAAGCCGAGCGGCCCACCCGTGTAGGGCACGCCCACAAACACCATGCCCCCGCTTTTCGTGACCCGCGCCATTTCGCGTAGGGCGTCGGCGCGGTCGGGCAGATGTTCGAGCGTGCTACTATTCCACACCAAATCAAAGCTATCCGCAGCAAAAGGTAGGTGGCGCAGATCAGCGACAGCGGCGGGCAACCGTGAATCGCGCGCGCGCCCTTCGTCCAATGCCGCCAGATCATGATCGACGGCCGCCGCCCACCCGACCGACGGGCGATCTGCCAGCAGGGACGAGGCGAATGCCGTGCCTGATCCCGCCTCTAGCACGCGGCAGGCGCGCTTATCATCCAGCGCCCTTCGCCCCATATAATCGACCAGATCGTGATTGAGACCACGCCGCAAGTGGTCATACAGGCGGTTGGGCAGCGACTCGGTGGAGCCGATGCGCCATGAAGTATCGTTACTCATCAGGCGATCTTCCTTGCGACGGTGAGGATAGAGCTGCCGAAAGGCAAATCGACAGCGCGCAACACTCCCCGCTCGACGCGCATCACGCCCGCCAATAATTCGTTGACCACAGGAGGGAGGGGCGTGAGTTCTGAACGGGGGGCAGGCTCGGTTTGTGCGCCGTGCGGTCGGCTAAACCGTTGGAGCGCCAAACGATAGGCAGCGATGGCAGGGAACAGCGTTGCGAAATAATGGGTCGAACGCAAAATTTCGACCGGATGCTGGCGCAACAAGGCGACGACTTCGGGACGTAGATAACGGCGCGAGGCGTGGACGGCGCGGTGATGTTCTTCGGTGAGCAACCAGCGATAGGCGGGCACTACCAACACGATGATCCCACCGGGGCGCGTCACCCGCCACAATTCTGCGACCGCGCGGGCTTCATCCACGCCTTCGGTCTCTAACACATCAATCGACAGCACCGCGTCAAAACTAGCCGACGGATAGGGCATGTCGTTGATCGAAGCGAGGCAGCACTGCCTCAGCCCGCGTGCCACCCAAAACGGAGCGGCATCGGCGGAATAATCAAAGCCCGACGCATTCGGGAACTGTTTGCCGAGGCTGAGCAGGTTTCCGCCCGTGCCACAGCCCGCGTCTAGGATACGCGCCTCGCGCCCCACACCCGCCGCCTGCAAGGTATCGCGCAGGGCACCATGCAACCCGCGATACCACCAATACGAGGTCTCAAACGCCGCCATCGTCGCGTATTCGTAGGCTTCCATAGGCGGTTACTCGACCATGAGCGGATAGGTATCGGGCGCGGCGGGATCGTATTGTTTCGACTTCAGCATGATGAAGTCGGTCGGGTGGTCGATATGCAGGGCGTGCGCTTCATGGGTGACCAGCAGCACGCCCTCGGCATCCTTCAAGGTGAAGTGCGCGCGCGCCCCCGTCTCAACATGGATCGTCTTGACTGTGACCGCCCCCCGCACGACATAAAAAAAGACGACCGTTTCGAGATGATAATGATCCCCGATGACCGCGCCGGGCACTAGACTGCCCGTCAGCAACGATTCCCAATGCCCCTCGTTGAGAATTTCTTGAAACGTGCCGCGTGCGTCCACGCGGGTGAAGGATGGTTTTAGGATCGGATGGCTTACCATGTTAATCGCTCCGGCGTAGGCGTGCGACAAAAATGCGCAGGACATATTGCGAACCGGTCGAAAGAAATTTGATCAGGCTAGGGGCAGATTTCGAGACGCCTTTGGTGCGGTCACGGAAGACATACGGCAACTCGTAGACGGTCAAGCCCTTACTGCGACAGGTATAGATAAATTCCATGAAATAGGCACCGTAGCCCGTCGGGATGATCGAGACTTTATCGAACACCGACCGCCGCAAAACGACGAAACCGCTGTCATAATCGCGGATGCCATATCCTAGCACGAGGCTCGCCAAGCCATTGATCAGTCGGCTGGCAGTGACGCGCAGGGGGTCACGGTCATCGAGCGCGCCTTCGACATAGCGCGAGCCGATCACGATATCGACCTCTTTAAGCTTGTCGATCATGGCGGGCAAGAGGGCGGGCGGCATACACATATCGGCGTCCATCCAGCACACGACTTGCCCGCGTGATTCGAGAATGCCACGATTGAAGGCGGATGCCAACCCGCGGGTGGACACACGACGGATCACCTTGACATTAGGGTTATTCATCTCCGCCGCGATGCGCCACGTCTCATCTGGGGAATCATCATCGACGACGATCACCTCGACCGATTGGGCGACATGGGTAAAAACGGCTTCCACCGTGTCGCGGATATTTTCCAGCTCGTTGTACGTCGCCAGCACCACCGAGACCTGCGGTTCGGGGTCATAGGGGCGCATGATCGGGTGTCCATCGGTCATACTGTCCGCTCCAAGTCCCGACATGCCAACAAGTGCGCGGCGACGACTTCTAGTTGGGGGCGGGTTAGCCCCAAGCCGGTCGGCAGATACAAGCCCCGTTCCCATAAATCGGTGGAGACGGGGAAGTCGCCCCGCACATCGGGATAGCTGGCAGAGCCACCCTTGATGAACACGGGTTGCAGGTGCATGGGGCAGAAGAACGAACGGGTATCGACCCCGCGCAGCTTCAAGTGGTGCATGACGGCATCCTTGCCCGCGCCAAAGCCCTCGTTCAACAGCACGCCGTACATCCAATAGGTGTTTTTCGCCCACGACGCCTCATAGGGCAGTTCCAACTCGGCACAGTCGAGCAGTAACTCGGTGTAGGTTTGGGCGATCCAGCGCTTGCGCGTCACCTTGTCATCGGCTTTTTCGGTTTGGGCGACGCCGATAGCGGCTTGCAAGTTGGTCATGCGATAGTTGAACGCCACGACATCATGCACGAAGCGCGGCTCGCGAAAGCCTTGATTGCGCAACAAGCGGAGTTTGTCCGCCAACATCGGATCCCGGCACACGATCATGCCGCCCTCGCCCGTCGTCAGGGTCTTGTTGCCATAAAAACTAAAGCACCCGGCATCGCTGAGTCCACCGACGCGCTCCCCGTTGACTTCACTGCCGTGCGCCTCGGCACAGTCTTCGATGACATAGAGGTTATGGCGGCGGGCAATGTCGTTGATGGCGACCATATCACACGGGTGTCCGTACATATGCACGGGCATGATCGCTTTGGTGGCGGGGGTGATCGCCGCTTCGATCTGGGTCACGTCGATACACCATGTCTGCGGATCGACATCGACCAGCACCGGACGTGCGCCCGTTTGGATGACGACATTTGCCGACACGATCAGGGTGAAATCGGGGATGATCACTTCATCGCCGTGCCCGATGCCGAGCGCGACCAATGCCAAGTGCAAGGCGGTGGTGCCGCTGGTGAGGGCGATCCCATAGGGCACGCCACAATAGGCGCTGAACATTTCTTCAAATTGCGTGACATATTTGCCGACCGAGGACACCCAACCAGACGCCATACAGTCTGCCACATAGACGGCTTCGTTGCCATCAAATACCGGTTCACATACAGGGATCATAAGAACACTACTTCTGCCTCAATGAGGACGAAAAATCATGATGGTGTTTAGTATAAGGGTAGCCGCACTAGGACTCAAATTTGAGTTGAGGAATCGAAGGCAGAGATTAGAAGCAAAGCAGGCGTTGGGGGGGGATCCCCAGGGTCAACCATGAAACCTGTCAGACGGATGATAACAGGTCAGGATGGGTATGTAGGGGCATGAACTATCATGCCCCTACCGAGGATAAACCCATTGTGTGTTTTTGTGACCCTTTGTGGATATCGAGTACCATTTCATGGTGGTCTGCACGGGTAGGTGAATAAATACCATGAAACCCAT
>JBBRTY010000198.1:0-7965 GCA_038248285.1 Aggregatilineales bacterium | reverse complement strand
TCTGTAATTTAGGCAAGGCGTCCCGCTTGGTGGGGGCGCTGATCAATTCGGTCATGGGTCGCTTTTCGATGATGGCGTTATGCACAGCGTTATTATCGCGCACTTTTGCTGATTTAAGCATACGCTTTATAGACGCAAAACCGACGCTAAAGGTTCCCAATTGGGGATAGAGGAAATTAAAAAAAACATAATTGCTCACTCTGCAACCTGATCGGTGGCGCTAAATCGCACGACTCTGCAAGTTGCGCCCCCCGCCCAAAGCAGTGAAAATACGGGTTCTCGCTCACCCGCACAAGGAACCACCCCATGACCCTGCCCCTACTGCGTGATCCACTGCCGACCGATATCCTCGCCTTGCGGCGGACACTGCCGCTCAAGCCCGCGCCCGTCACGTTGATTGGGCGGCGTGTCCGGCTGGAACCGCTGGACTTGGCGCGCGACCTCGACACCCTGTTCGCCATCTCGGACGGACGCCCCTTCACTCTCGGCGACCGCACGCACAACGCCTACGACGCCGAAGCGCAGGTGTGGCGCTTTATGGCAGGCGGTCCCTTCGCGACGGTTGCCGCTATGGACGCCTATTTCCAAGGACAACTGAACGCCGCCAACGGGTTGCCGTTCACGGTGTTCGACAGCGCCAGCGGGCACGCGGTCGGGGTCGCCAATTTTATGAGCAACGTCCCCGATCACCTGAAGATCGAATTGGGCAGTATTTGGTACAGCCCGATTGCCCAACGCACGGGCGCGAATACCGAAGCCACTTATTTGATGGTGCGTCATGCCTTCGCGCTGGGGTATCAGCGGGTGGAATGGAAATGCAATGCCCTCAATACCCCCTCGCGGGAGGCGGCGCTCAAGCTGGGTTTCCAGTTTGAAGGCATCCAAGAGGATCATATGATCATCAAGGATCGCCCGCGTGACACGGCATGGTTTCGCATCTTGGCGCGCGAGTGGGGCACAGTCGCGGCGGCGCTGGAAAAGCGTCTCTATGATCGCGCTTAAACCTGTATGGACAGCGCTCCCCATTTCTCGGTATGATGGGCACAAATCAGTTTGCTTATGAGGTTTTATCACCATGACGGAAAGCCCTTCCATGCCGGAAATGACTCTCGCTCAGCAGCGCGTCGCCGGTTGCCCGATCAAACCTTGTTTGGGCAGGGATGATAACGAAACCCTGTTACGCAGTGTGCGCAGTGAACGCTTACTGTGCATGGGCTGTGCCACCCGGATGCAGACAGGTTACATTGGGCGGGAAGAAGCGCGCCAAACGGAAAACAAGTTTTATAAAGCGACGACGGTCGATTATGCTATCCAGTTTGCGGTGTGCGCGGCGGGGACGGGCATCGCGACGGGGATCGCCACCTTGATCGGCTTCTGGCTGTTCGTCTTTTTCATCGGCGCAGCCGCGGGTGGAGCTGTGGGCGCGGCTGCGCGGCAAGCCACTGGACGCCGACTCGGTCGCTATTCGGGCGAAATCTCGGTGGCGGGCGTGGTGTTAGGGGCGCTGGCGAGTCCGGTCTTGTTGCTGCTGTTGCAGCGCGGGCTGTTTCGCCCGCAAGCGGCGTTCAATCTGACTTCGTTGATCTGCGCCGGGGTGATGAGCGTGGCGGTCTATGGGCTGATGAAGGGGCGGATTTAGGAATGTGACGGCACGCTGCTGGAGGGTAAAGCAGCGTGCCGTCGCGCTTATTCGAAGGTGATGGGCGGTCCCATCAACACCATCCCATGCGCCAGCCATAACGCCGGGTCTTGGATGGGCATAGCGTTGGTTTTAGTGACTTCGCGGAAGAAGGCTTCCATCTGCCCGGCGGGAGTGAACACAATCAGCATTCTGCCGGTGGTGTCCCCGCTATACGCCCACACATGTGGCACCTTGCGCGGTGCCAACACCGAGTCGCCGGCTTTGAGCAACCCCCTCTCGCTCCCGATTTCGATGATAAACTCGCCTTCTAAAGCGAAGAACCACTCGTCTTGATCGGGGTGCATATGACGAGCCGGACCGCCCTTGGCATGGAACTTATTCTCGATGATGAAGATCGTCTCGCTGTCTTGGGTCGAGAGCTTGAAATCAATAGCGCTAATGCCGAGTCCGCGTTGTTCGCCGAAGCGATCCTGACCAGCGGCGACGCGAACGAGAGGGGAATCATGGGGTGACGGAATCATGAACACTCCTTTTAAGGTGGTGCGGACAAGATCAGTATAGGCTCATCAAAGGGATGCGATAGTCCCTTAGCCCGCCGTTTCCGTGCTTTGTACCAAGCGCCCGCCGCGATGCCGTTCGATCCACGTCACGCCATAATCGACCAACGGGCGCTGGCGTACCAAGCGCGCCTCGGCAAACCCGACACGAGCGGGCGTATAACCGATCTCGCGTTCATAGTCCGCGCCCAAATCAGCAAAATCGTGATCGCTAAAATCCAAAATGCGATGCGGCACCCACTGACGCACGCCGTCCACTAGCATCGCCGCCCCGTTGATCGTCCACGCCTTGCCGGGGAAGGTCGCCCGTGCTTCGGACAAATGCAGGGAGGTATTGTTGCCGTGATCGACACCCAGCAACAAGACATAGCCATCGAGATCGTAGAGATGCGCTAGGGGCGATCCTTCACCGACATCCTGTTCGGGCAGGTGATCGTATGTGATGCGCTGGGCGTGCGCCCCCCATGCTGCGAACGAGACTGCCGGATGCGCGCTACGGATCACATTCGGGAAGGTGCGAAAGGCTTCGACGATGGCACCCATCCCGCGTGTGGGGGTGATCGCCCGATCATAGGCGGGCATCTCGTCGCGGATCACCTGCCACCACGACTCCGGCACGGGCGGATTTGACCAATAGCGCGGGTCACTGTTGGAGGTGCTGTGGGTGGGCATCATCAGGGTGCCGTCGGGCGTGATCACCTGCATGAGCGCTTGCACGACCGCGACCGGACCGCCCACCACCCAACCGAGCTTGCTCAGCGCGCTGTGGACGAGGACGGTCATGCCGGGGACAACGCCCGCCGCCCGAAGATCGGCGGCGAGCGAGGTCACGGTGTGGGGACGGGGATGGGTGGGGTCGATAGTGGCGGATTCGGTCATGGTTAGTTAATCGTACACACGCTCCCTTGACCAACGCCCGATGTCTGTTGGCAGACCAAACAGCCCGCGTGCGGCGCGGTCAGCAAATAGCCAGAATAATCAAAGACCGCTGGATCAATGGTGATGGCTGCGGTGTTGATAATGATACAGCTAACCCTCATCTCCCAGGGCTTACGCATGAAACATGAAACGTCATGAAACGGGAGAGGGGGAGAAACCGGCTCACAATAGTTCTTAAAAGGTCCCCTCTCTACGAAATGGGGAGGGGATGTACTTTCGTGATTCACTGAATGTGGTTTCCCGACTTTTGCAACAGACTCCAACGGGGCGTCCGTTTGTAGGCATAAATTCGCGGACGCGCCGTTGCGCTACATTTAACCGTTATTTACGGGAATTTTCGACATTTTTAGAACGTGCGTGTAATATGACAGTGGCATGGTAGTTGCGATAATCACACTATAAAGGAAAATGCGCACTGTGCCAATCTTTTCTTGATCTCGGTGCTTTCGCCCTGTGCGCCGCGCGCGCTTTGGGTTAGGCTTTGGGGCGCGATCCCGATTTGACTATCCCCCATCGAGAGGATTCCCCGTCTATGCTTCATGTTTTTCGCAATCAGCGTCTGTTTTTGCTGGTCTTGATCTTGCTCTTGGGCGCTGCCGTGCGCATCGTGCATCTGGGCGATCAAAGCTTGTGGCTGGATGAAGGGATCGCCTATTGGAATCAGAAACAACCGGACTTGATCGCCGAACTCGCGACCAAAGATGTACACCCGCCGTTGTATTTCGCCGCCCTCAATGTCTGGATTCGACTGACGGGCATCACCCCCGAAGCGATGCGCCTATCGTCGGCGTTGTTGTCACTGATCAGCGTGGCGCTGGTGGCGCGCTTAGCGTGGATGCTGCGCCGCGACCCTAAGCTGGATGAGGCGGTTGCGATTCCGGTCATGGCGGCGCTGCTTTTGGCATTGTTCGATCCCGAAATTTCACTGGCACAAGATGTCCGCATGTACGCGCTGCGTACCCTAGAAGCGCTGACCGCCATTTACTTTTATATCCTGTGGTTGCGCGGACAGCGCCCCCTGCACGCCGTGTTGATGGTGACGGCGTTGGTGCTGCTCTTGCATACCCACCTCATCGGGGCATTCATGCTGCCGGTGATCGGGTTGCACGCCCTGTTGTTTTTGCGCGGGCGGGTGCGCGTGGGCGCGTGGGCGCTCATCATCGGGGCGTTCGCGCTGTTTATGCCTTGGTTCTTGACCTATGGCATCCACCAACGCTTGAACGATACTGGCATCTTCGCGGCGCTGCCCTCCAATTGGACGACCATCGTCGAGATCG
Source organism: Aggregatilineales bacterium (assembly GCA_038248285.1). Lineage (GTDB taxonomy): Bacteria > Chloroflexota > Anaerolineae > Aggregatilineales > Phototrophicaceae > Flexifilum. The sequence continues at coordinate 3,550 of JBBRTY010000198.1, read as the reverse complement.
GCTTCAAGTATTTCAGCCAAATGTGGGCATTGATGATCGGCTTGTTCGTGTTCGGCTTGGTGCGGCTGGAGTACCTGCCCGACGGTGCGGTGCGCGTGCGCTGGCGACCGTTCGCCCAGTCCTTTTTGCTGTTCGTTTGGGCGGCGCTGGTGCCCGTCGCGACGTTTATCGCCAATTTCTTCTACGACTTTTTATCCCCTCGGCGCATTTTGTTGATCTCACCCGCGATTGCTTTGTTGACGGCGCGCGGCTTGGCGAACTTCAAACAGGTGCCCGCGCGCTATTTCTTGGTCGGCGTGATCGTGATCTACAGCCTGTCCGTCGTGGACGATTACTACCCCAAAGCCCCATGGGACGATGTGGGCGACAACCTCGCCCGCTACGCGACGGTGGATGAACTGGTCTTGATGGAAATTTATCGCGACGATTTCACCTTCGATTATTATGTCGATTACGACATGGGCATGACCATGCCGCGCGAGTCGTTGCGGCGCTGGCGTGAAGACCGCGCCGCCGAATACCCCGATGGCTTGATCGCCCAACTGACCGCCGCGCCCACCGTGTGGCTCGTCCATTGGAGTCCTGATGACTCGGCATTTCGCTTTTTGCGCCAAAGCGGACATGTGCCGACCGCCAAAATGACGGTCGATCACATCGGCAATGCCCTCGATCTCTGGCGTTTTGATCGGTTTTTGGCGGACGAAGCGCCGCTGATGACCTATGCGCGCACTGCCCCCACCGCCGACACGCTGCACTTGCGGCGTGCCGAGATCACCCCGGAGCGCGTCGATCTGTGGTGGAGCGCCCCCGCCACGCCATCGCAAGATTACACGACCTCGGTCTTTCTGCTGGATGCGTCGGGCGCGCTCGTCGCCCAACACGATGCCTATCCGTTTGAGAACCAACGCCCAACGACAGGGTGGAGTCCCGACGAGATCGTCTATGATCCGCACCCGCTCATGCTATCGGGTGTGCCCGCCGGGACCTATCAGGTGGGGGTGCAGGTGTACACATGGTTTGACAATGTGCGTAGCCCCACCGTCGAGGGTGCCGATTGGTTCATCGTGGGCACACTGACACGGTAACGCCACAATTGATGCGATCAGCGGGGCAAAATGCGTTACACTAAATAGCTATAATAAGCCTTCGACCATCGTCTCGAGATTCCAAATAGAGCAGGGAAGTCTAGACCATGTTAAACCGTAGATTGAACGACCCAAACGTTGCCCCCCAAGAACGCAAAGCGCCCGAACCCGCGCCTTTGCCCAGTGCCACGCCGTCAGCGCCCGCGCCCAACCCGCCTTCTTCCATGCGTAATATCATCAGCGACCAAAAATTGCGGACTGCACCCAAGATCGCGGCATTGCGCAAGATGCTGCGCCCGCGTTTGTTGAAGACGCCCGACGAAGCGGATACGTGGAAACGGGGCGATGCCGAAAAAATTGCCCTGATCACCGAACGTCTCAAAGCCGTCCTCGAAAAATTGATGGCTGAAAAGCCAGAGTACCGCGTGACGCGCGACGAATTTGAGGACTTGGCAGAGGCGATCTTGGATGACTTGCTCGGCTTTGGGGGCATTCAACCGCTCATCGAAGACCGCACCTGCTCGGAAATCATGGTCAACGGACCCGATATCATCTTCGCGGAATTGAAGGGCAAGCTCCTAGAGACTGCCCACGTCTTTGATGATGATGACCATGCCATATGGACGGCACAGCGCATTGTGCGCCCGTTGCAGCGAACAATTGATCGTTCTAACCCGATGGTCGATGCCCGTCTGCCCGATGGTTCGCGCGTGCATATCGTGGTGTTGCCGTCGGCGCTGCAAGGCACCACCATGTCCATCCGTAAATTTCCCGAAAAACGACTCGCCGTCAGCGATTTGGTGAACTTTGGTTCGCTCACCCAAGATGCCGCCGACTTCTTAGAGGCGTGCGTCAAGTCGCGTTTGAACATCGTCGTCAGCGGCGGTACGGGGTCTGGCAAGACGACCTTGCTCAACTGCTTGAGCGGCTTCATCCCCAACGATGAGCGGATCGTGACGATTGAAGACTCGGCGGAGTTACAACTGGTGCAACGCCACGTCGTGCGTTTGGAAACGGCTCCCGCCCTTGCTGGTACTGGTTTGGGAAGTTTGTCGATCCGCGATTTGGTGCGTGGGTCGTTGCGTATGCGTCCGGATCGCATCGTCGTTGGCGAGTGTCGCGGTGGCGAAGCGCTCGATATGCTCACGGCGATGAACACGGGGCATGATGGCTCGTTGACGACCGTCCACAGCAACAACCCGCGCGATTGCATCGGGCGCTTGGAGACGCTGGTGATGATGGCGGGCATGGATTTGCCATTGTTCGTCATCCGCCGCCAGATCACATCAGCGGTTGATATGATTTTGCAGATTGCCCGTCTCAAAGATGGCAGCCGCAAGATCATCCAGATCACCGAAGTGCAGGGCATGGAAGGCGAACAGGTGACGCTGCAAGACATCTTCATGTATAAGCAACCGGGGCAGCGCGGCAATGAACCGTCGTCAATGGGCGGCGGCAAGCTGGAAGCGATGGGTTTCCGCCCCAACTTCAACGAGCGTCTCGAAGAAAACGGCTTCAAGCTCAGCGGGCGGATGTTCGGTTCCGGCTCAACGACTATCGGGCAGCGCAATTAAAAGGTTCATCCATGACCCATGCGTTCATTTTGGCATCCGGCTCTCCACGACGTAAAGAGATTCTTGGCTCACTCGGCATCCCTTTTACGGTGGTCAAACCCGATATTGATGAAACCCAAGGCACGAGCGAAAACGCCTACGCCTATGCCGAACGCCTGAGTCAAGAAAAAGCGGCGGCGGTCGCCAATAAGCTTGTGGATGCGGGCGATACCATCATAGTGGCGGCGGACACCATCGTGGTGATCGCCGCCGACACGATTGGCGTGATGGCAGCGGGCGATATCCTCGGCAAGCCGGTAGATGCCGAGGACGCCCGCCTGATGTTGGAACGGCTGCGCGGGGGGCTGCACGTCGTTTGCACCGCGCTGACGGTCTTGGCGATCCGCGCGGCGGGGCGCAACCAACGCACGGCATTGACGCGCACCCGTGTGACCATGCGGGACTACACCGATGCCGAGATCGCCGCCTACATCGCGACGGGTGATCCGTTCGATAAAGCGGGGGGCTATGCGATTCAGCATGACGTGTTCGCCCCCGTCGCGCAGATCGACGGCAGTTATACCAATGTCGTCGGCTTGCCGGTCGAGACGCTGCGGACGGTGCTGGCGGAGTTGGGGGTGGTGGTGACCGCGTAAAAGACGGGAGTCGAACAAGCATGGACAAAATAATGATTTATCGTGACTACTCAGGTATAGAAACAGAATAAAATAAACACAGAGGTATGAAGACGTGAAGAAAAAAAGGAAAATACCCCTCGAAACGTGGATGTAGGGGCGGATTAGGCGCTTGTCAATCGTTCGTTAACATGAAAGTCCGCGCGCCGAAAATCCACCCATTTGCCGCCAACGGTCATTTCTCCCGTTATTACCGACCGTTTTTCAGCCTGAGCAG
>JBBRTY010000197.1:0-7984 GCA_038248285.1 Aggregatilineales bacterium | reverse complement strand
GGGCGCGGGCTGGTGTGTTCCTTGTTGTGGTGGTTTGGCCGGGGGGGTGGGTTTTTGTGGGGGGGGGGGTGGGGGGGCGGGGCGGGGCGTTCCTGGGGGGGGGGGCGGGGGGGGGGGGGGGGCCCCCCCCTGTGGGGGGGGCCGGCCCGGACGGGGGGGGCGCCCCCCCGCCACGGGGGGGGCCATCTTGGGTGGGCGAGGTCATGGTTTGATTGGGGGGCGGGGAACCCCCGGGTGCGCTGGTCGCTGCGATTGTGGTGGGCGCGCTGGTCGAAAGCGTCGCGGTCGTGGGTGGTGCCGCTGAGCTGGTAGGCGGGGCGGCAAGAGTGAACGTCTTAGTGACGGAAGGGGTCAGCGAAGGTGTCCACGTCGGGATGGGCGGCGAAGTCCCGACGATGCGCGTCGGCAGGGGCTGTGTGGGTGCTGCCGTTGGTCCGTCGGGGTTATTGGTGCCCGCCGGAATACCGATATTGCCCCCGATCACAGACTGACCGATAAGCGGCAAGGTGGGTACGGCAGTGCCGGGCGCGCGCAGCGTCCATGTCCATGTGGCGGTGCGCGTGGCAGTGCTGCGCGTGCCGCTGGGGGTTGGGGACGGGGTGGCGGTGCGCGTTCTGGTTTGCGTGCCCGTCAGCGTGTGGGTGCTGGTTTGGGTTGGGGTCGGGGTTGCTGTCGGCGTCCCTGTTGGCGTGCCAAACGAGATTTGGATGAGCTTCCCTACTTGAACGTAGGCAATCGAGCCATCTTCCAATAAAATGTCGTGCCAGTCTGTACCAGTCGCCACGACATCAACGAGCGCGCCACTGGGGAGGGTTGCGATTTTGCCACAGGTTGTTTCTGGACAATCATAGACGAAGATTTGTGTTTCGCCGGTGGCGGGTTGGGCGTACCATACTTCAAGCGCGCGGGTGGTCGCGCTGGCGGTTGGGGTCAAGGTGGGGGTATCGGTTGCCACAAGGGTCGCGATGATGGGTGTCAGCGTGAGGGTGGTGGTAGCGGTCGGCAACGATGCTTGGGTGGGGATGGTTTCTGGCGCTTGCGAAACACATCCTGCGAGGATGATCACCCCTGTAGTGATGCTGCTGAACAAAACCCGGCGCATGGGTAATCGTAAACTTCTGTGCTTGGTTCCGCTCATTCAAGCCCTCGTTGGTTATCTTTAAGAAAATGTAGTGGAATGCTTTTCAAAATCTAGTCTCTCATCATCAACATGTTTTCATGATAGCAGGATCGGCAAACCACGCTAGTGGTTAGTTGGCGCATCTGAGGTCAATACAAGCGTAGGGTGCGGTCACTATGTTATACTTATGTTCAATGTTTTCCTACTCCATAGGGTGACCGATGGGTCAGCGCACTGGCAAATTTGAATGAATCTAAAGCAATTATCTGAAGCAATCGGAATATCTGGCAAAGAAGATGCAGTTCGTGATATCGTCTTGACCGCTATCGGCGATCATGTCACCGACATCCGTATTGATTCGTTGGGCAGCGTGACAGCCTTGAAGCGCGGCACGGGTAAAACCAGCTTGCGGTTGATGATCGCCGCGCACATGGATGAGATCGGGTTTATGGTGCGGGGTTTTGATAGCGAGGGGCTGATCCGGTTTTCGCCCGTCGGCGGCATTGATGACCGGATTTTGCCGGGGTTGCGGGTCCGTATCGGGGCAAACTTGATCCCCGGTGTGGTGATTTGGACACCTATCCACCACAACCGCGAGCAGAATACGGTCAAACTCGCCAACTTGCGGATCGATATTGGCGCATCCACGAAAGATGAAGTCGCGGGCAAAATCAGCCTCGGCGATTCGATCACCTTCGACACCGCTTTCACCGAAATCGGGGAAGGCATGATGCGCGGTAAAGCTTTTGACGACCGGGCAGGGTGTTCGCTCCTGATCGATGTGTTGCAAGGCGGACCGTACCCGGTCGATATCTGGGCGGCGTTCACCGTACAAGAGGAAATTGGCTTGCGTGGGGCGCGCGTGGCGGCACGTCGGGTAAAACCGGACGCCGCGCTGATCTTGGAAGGCACGACCGCCCATGATTTGCCCAACCCCAATGCCCAAGTGGATGATGACACTAGCCCTAACCCGACAGCGCGGGTGGGGGGCGGGCCGGTCATCTCGTTCATGGATTCCAGCATGATCGCACATCCCAAAATGGTCGCGTTTCTGCGCGAGACGGCGACCCAAGCGGGCATTACCCATCAGTTTAAGACTCAATTGGGCGGCGGCACCGACGGCGGGGCGATTCATGTCGCTAATGCCGGCGTGCCCACTGCGGTGATCTCGCTCCCCTGTCGTTATATTCATAGCCCTGCTGCGTATTTACACCGTGATGATTATGCCGCGACGCTCATGCTGGTGCAGGCGGCGCTGAACCGTTTCCCTGACCTCGATTTGCGTGATGGACAACAGGAGTCCCTTTATGAAGGCGTTGATTAAAAAATTAGTGGAAGCGTGGGGTCCGTCCGGCTATGAGCATCAGGTGCGCGCGCTGATTCGGGCTGAAGTTGAGCCGTATGTCGATGAAATCACTGTCGATCCCTTGGGCAACTTGATTTGCCGTGTGGGTTCGGGCGGCAAAAAAATCATGGTCGCCGCCCATATGGACGAAATTGGCGTTATGCCGCTGTTCACCGAGCCGAAAAGCGGTTATCTACGTTTTACGGGCATCGGCGGGTTGCTGCAAACGACGTTGATCGGCGGGCGGGTGCGCTTTGAAGATGGCACTATCGGCGTGATCAGTGGGCATGATTATTTTGGGGCAGGGCGCACGGCAGTGCCCGATCTCGATATGCTGTTCATTGATGTCAGCATGGGCGGCGATGAAGAAAATGTGGTTCAGCCCGGCAGTCCGGGGGTGTTTTGGCGCGAGATGGAAGAACGGGGCACCCGCTTGATCGCCAAGTCAATGGATGACCGCGTGGGGTGCGCCATCGCGATTGAGACGCTACGACGTTTGAACAAACAGACCGAGAATACCGTGTATGTTGTGTTCACAGTGCAAGAAGAAGTTGGGTTGCGGGGGGCGCGGACGGCAGCTTATGGCGTGACGCCGGATATTGGCATCGCGCTGGATGTGACCTCGACTGGTGACACCCTCAAGAACAGCAAGATGGCGGTCAAATTGGGCGGCGGCGCGGCGATCAAGCTTCATGATGTGGGTTTGGTGGTACCCCCTGCCATTCGCAATTGGATGATCGCCCGGGCAGAAGCCGATGGCATCCCGTATCAGTTGGAACTGCTGACGATGGGTTCGACCGACGCCGCCGCGATTCAGGTGGCGGGGGTGGGCGTGCCGAGCGGTTGCATCTCGATCCCCTGCCGTTATGTGCATACGGCTAGCGAAACGGTCGATGTCCGTGATGTCGAAGCAAGCGTTGCCTTGTTGACTGGTTTGTTGGCAAATCCAGTCGAGTTGGTTTAGGAATGGTCACATGCCAACCGGTGGACTTGAAGGAGGGCGCGATGATGAGCGCTGAGGAACAGATTACGGCTTTGAGCCTTCAGAATCAACAGCTTGAACAGCTCATCCACGCCCTGCCTGATATGGTGATCGGGATTGCGGCGGCAGGGCATATCACCCTGTTGAATGATGCCGTCTGGTCGTATTTGGGAGTTGCGCCGCAGCCCCTCACACAATGGTCGTTGGTTGATTTAGCGCAGTACGACGCCGTTTTTGAGGAGGTCGCCGATCACTTCGCCGGATCGGATGGCGTCAGCCCGCTGAAACCGTTTGAAGCCCGTTCGGAGGCACACAAGCGGGATTTTACGGTGACGATAACGCGCGGCAGTGATGACCAATGGGTGCTGGTGTTGCATGATATTTCGGCACAGCGCGACCTGATGCGATTCAAAAATGAGGTCTTAAAATTAGCATCGCACGATTTGCGCAGTCCATTGGCGTTGGTCATTGGCTATGCGAGTTTGATCCCGATGGAACTGCCCCCAAATTCGCCCGCTGCCGATTATGTCGCCAGCATCTTGAGCGCAACAGAGCGTATGACCGGGCTGTTAGATGCGATGATCATCGTAGAGCAAGTGCGTAATGCCCCGCTGGAACTCGATCGTTTCGTGATTTTTGGCGACTTGGTGGCGGAAGTGGTGGCGCGTATGGAACCGCAAGCAGCGCAAAACCACCAACAAATTATTGTGGAGATCGCGCTCGATACTATGCCGCCGATGACCTTGCATCGTCCTTATATGATCGACGTCATCGAAAATTTGTTGAGTAACGCGATCAAGTATTCGCCCGAAGATCGACCGATTGTGTTGCGGGCATGGCATGATGTCGAACAAGGGCGCGTGGTGGTGACGGTCCGTGATCAGGGTGCCGGCATTACGTCGGAAGAATTTTCACGCATATTTGAGGCATTTTATCGCGGGAAGCAACCCAATGGTCGGCGTAATGATGGACGGGGCTTAGGCTTGTGGCTGGTGAAGACCATCGTTCAGCGTCATCAGGGGGATGTGTGGATTGAAAGCCAAATTAACGATGGGAGTTTGTTTGGATTTTGGTTGCCTGTTTCATAAATTAGCAGGCGTAAAAAGTGTACATAAACGGCAGGTTGCCCCCACTGTGGGGACAACCTGCCGTTTGCTTTAGGATTGTTCAAGCAAGGCATAGGCATTGCGGGTGTAATCCCGCGCACTGCCCTTTACCTCAATGACTTGCACCGACGGGTCAATTTGCGGACGTTCGTCCTCGATCCGATCTTTGAGCCGGCGCAGATCGCGCGCGGTGGGATTGTTGGTCATCGCGGCATCCACAACGAGTCGGGCGATATCGATATGACGGGGGCTTTCTACCAACAAACGCGCCAGTTCGACAGTGATACTGATGATATTTTCGTCATCATCCAATTCATAGGCGAGATGCAGCGCTTGCCGATAGCGCAGCACGGCTTGACCGAGTTCATGGTTTTGAGCGCTGGCGAAAGCGAGGTTGTTGAGTTGGGTCATCTCTTCATCGCGTTGATGGACTTCACGCGCGATGTAAAGTGCCGACGTGTAAAACTTCAGCGTTTCCGTCCAGCGTTCTGCTTCCGCGGAGGCAGTGCCCAGCGCGCTCAGCGCTTTGCCCTCATCGGCGCGCCGATTTTGGGCGCGGAACAGGGTTAAGGCTTCGTCGAAGGTATCAATCGCATCATCGGCACGCCCGCTATCCAGCCGAGCATAGCCCAACTTGAGCAGGATGTCGGCTTCGTCTTGGCGCTCGTTGGCGGTGCGGGCAAGGTCAAGCGCGTCGGAAAACACACGGATGGCTTCATCACCTTCGCCCATTTGCAGGCGGGCATCGCCCAACAAAACCAACATACGCCGTTCAATCCCTTCGTTGCCCAACTCCCGCGCAAGCTTGGAACCGCGTGTCGCGTAGAGTGCCGCCGCTTCGTAGTTGTCGGTTTGCGACGCCAGCGAGATCAAGAGTTCTAAGGTGCGCAACAACCCGGCATTATCGTTTAGGTCTTCATAGAGGGTGGCGGCTTCGGCATGGGTGGCAAGCGCCTCGTTCAACAAGTTGCGCCGTGTTTGCTCTTGGGCAATATTGCTGAGGATGTCGGCTTGTTGAGCGCGGTTGGCGGATTGGCGTGCCTTGACCAAATCCACGCGCAAGCGATCAATGGCATCGGTCGGCAATGGCATTTCGTCTTCGAGGGCGATCAGCGTGCTATCGGTGTAGTCCTCATCGTCAAAATCATCATCGTCCTCGTTGTCATCTAGCAGATCGCTCACCGTGCGCGGCATGAGTTCAACGTCGTTGCTTTCATCGTCGATCTCGTCGTCCTCAACGAAGTCCTCATCGTCGACCTCATCATAGGTGGTGAAGGAGCCAAAAGCCTGCAAGGTATCGTTGACGCTCTCGCGAATGGCAGCGGCTTCGCTATCTTCTTCTTCGCTGTCCTCTTCCTCAATGTATTCCAAGTCGATGGCGATCACGGCATCGTCGATCAGTTCCTCATCATCAGGATCAGCATCGTCGCTATCCTCTGACAAAGCGGGGATGATTTCTGGTTCTGGCAGTGGCAACGGTGTTTGAACAGCGGCGGTATAAGCAGGGAAGGGACTGGCGGAGCCAATGCTGGAACGGCGCAGCATGGAAAACTCGTAAATGTAGCCGCGCGCGTTGACAAAATCGCCGACTTGGATGAGGGCATTCACGATTTGTTGGGTGGCACTGCGGGCGGCGCTATCGCTGGTGTTTTCGGCAATGGCGAGGATATTGTCCATTTCGGCGGCGAGGGCATCAAAGGCGCGGGCAGTGGTGTGTTTTTCGACATAGCGCACGAGGGCACCGCGCATACTCGTTTGAAGGGTATCTAGGCGTCCCTTGCCGCGCAACCATGACATCGCAAAGGTATGGATGAGGGGGTGCAAACGATAGTAGGTAAGCTGGTAACGGCTGAGGCGTTCGACCAAATGTGCCTCAACGAGTGGGGTGATCACCTGATGAATTGCGGCTTCGGGCGCGTTGCCGACCATACTGATAAGTTCACCCGTCGCCCCGCCGCGCGGCGTCGCGCCCAGTAAAAGCAGTAACCCCTGTTGGGCATTGCCTAATTTGGAGAAGGCGGCGGTCAGTGCCAACAAGGTGCCGGGGATGATCGGGTTGGGGGGCATGGCTTCTTTGAAGGCGCGGGGGGTGCTGTTGGTGATTTTGATCACCCCGGCGGCAACCACCACTGCCAACGGGCTGCCCCCCAACGCAGATAGCAAGTCGGATACACCTTCTTGCGAACTGTTTGGGGCGATTTGAGAAAATAGACTCTGGGCGGCGGCGGGTTCCAGTGCAGGAAGCTGCACAGTTGTCCACGGACCGCTGATCGGGGTGTCGCTATCGGTGACAATCAAGATAGGGACTCGGTCAGCACAGCGCATGATAAATTCGCTGGTCGCGTTGATGTCTATGGCTCCATCGATCACCACCAGTGGTTTATTCTGGGTGATCGTCGTCATTGCCAGCCCGACCCGTTCTTCGGGGTTCTCGGTACGTGCCAGTTCTGGCACGTTGTAGGCACGTCCGATTCGGGCGATCATCTCGGCAAGGGAGCTGTGGTTGACTGTCAACCACAAAGCCCCGCCGGGAAGCTCGGTGTAGGCACTTGCCAGCGTTGCCGCAAAAGCGGATTTGCCGATGCCTGACGAACCGTAAACGAGGACGGGTTTGGTCTGCTTGAGGAGCGTATAGACCTGAGCGAGGGTTTTGTCTCGCCCGATCAATTTGGTGGGCAGCGTAAGCGGTAGGTCGGTTATTCGATGCGCCGGCGCTTCATGGGAAATTAGATCTGCCATCGCTTCATCTCTCGTACACGGTGCGCGCGGAAGTGATGTAGGCAGTATAACTCAGACCGCGCACTTTCGCGCATGAAAGCGCTATTTTGGGGGTGGTGGAACCGGCAAATCTTCGACAGGGGTGTTTTTCCACTTTTCACCTTCTTCGATCAGCATCACGGGGATACCTTCGCGAATGGGGTATTTATTGCCGGATTCGGCGCTGACGAGCCAATAATCACGCACAAATTCTAACCGACCGGGGTCAGTTTTGCCTTTTTGCTGCACTGCGACGGGGCAGCGAAGCACTTCAAGCCAAGTAGAGTCGAATGCTGCCATTGGGAAAACTCCTCACAAACACGAGTGGTTGAGCCGTTTATACTAGGTGTGAGTATAGCATGTTTTAGGTCGAAAACAGGGATGGTTTCGCGTAAGCTCCTAAATTAGCGAGGGGTAAACTCAATACTCTCCAGATGACCAGCGGCATACTCTCCAGATGACCAGTGTCGAATACTGGGTGAAGATAGCAGCACAGGATAAGATCGGAACATCCTCCTAAATACTTTGTGCAACCAACCACTCATCACTTTTGGGTACGGTAGTGGTTGTGGACACAAACACATTGCCTTGTTTGTGCCTTGTTTCTAAATCGAAAAGGTAACTGCTCAGGCTGAAAAATGGTCTGTAATAAAGGGAGAAATGACCGTTGGCGG
>JBBRTY010000196.1:0-7993 GCA_038248285.1 Aggregatilineales bacterium | reverse complement strand
GCCCGCACCCCGTTGAAAGTTGCCGAAACGGTGGATCGCATCAACGCGGCGGGCGGCAAAGCGATGGCGCTCCCCGCCGATGTGCTGGATGGCGACCAGATGGCACTGGCGGCGAAACGGCTCAACGACCTGTACGGCGGTGTCGATATCCTCGTCAATGCCGCTGGCGGCAATCGCCAGGGCAATTGCATCTAAATCGCCGCACAGTCCATTATGGCTCATGAAGCGTCGTAGGGTCTCGCTTCTGCGCGTGCGCCGCAACGAACAAGAAGAATGCGGTCTCTAAAACACCGTCCTAATCTATCTTGACCTCATTAGAAATTTAGATTCAATTGCCCTGGCCCTAACCCCCTATTCCCTCACATGCCCGTCCCCGATGACGACCCATTTATACGTCGTCAATTCTTCTAGCCCCATCGGTCCGCGTGCGTGTAGTTTTTGGGTGCTGACGGCGATCTCGGCACCCAACCCCAACTGCCCACCATCGTTGAAGCGCGTGCTGGCGTTGACGAATACGGCAGAGGCATCTACCTCGTTGACAAAGCGGTCGGCATGGGCGTCGGTCGCCGTCACGATCACCTCGCTGTGCCCCGTGCCATGCGCGCGGATGTGATCGAGCGCCTCGTCCATGCCGCTCACCAGCTTGACGCCCAAGATCAGCGCCATCCACTCGATATCGAAGTCGCCTTCGCCCGCCGCTTGCACCGCGCCAGCGCCCAAATCCCCCAGCGCCGCCCATGCCTTCGGCTCGGCTTTGAAGGTCACGCCCGCCGCCCCCAAGCGCCCCACCAACGCGGGCAAGAATGCCGCCGCCATGCCCTCATGGATCAGCACCGTGTCGAGGGTATTGCACACCGATGGGCGCTGCGTCTTGCCGTTAAAGACGATATTGAGCGCGTCGTCCAAGTTAGCGGTGTCGTCGATATAGGCATGACAGACGCCGATCCCGCCGGTGATCACGGGGATGGTGCTGTTTTCGCGACAGAGCTTATGGAGCGCCGCCCCGCCGCGCGGGATGATCATATCGATATAGGCGTGCAGCTTGAGCATCTCATCAATGTAACGGCGGTCAGTGTCCTCGATATAGAGAATGGCATCAGGCGGGATGATGGCGTCGAAACCGCCCGCCGTCAAAGCCGCCCGGATCACGCTGACGAGCGCGATATTGCTGCGCAAAATCTCTTTACCGCCCCGCAAGATCACAGCGTTACCACTTTTCAACGTCAGCGCGATCACATCGACTGTGACATTGGGGCGCGCCTCGTAGATCACGCCGATCACGCCGATGGGGGTGCGCCGCCGTCCCGCCCGCAAGCCGTTGGGCAGTACCTTCTCGTCGTATTGCATCCCCACCGGATCGGGCAGTTCGGCAACCTTGCGCACATCGTCGGTGATCCCCGCCAAGCGTCCGTTCAAGTTCATGCGATCCAACAGGGAATCGGTCAAGCCGTTGACGTGGGCGGCATCGAGATCGATCTGATTTTCCGCCAAGAGCGCCTCGGCGTGGGCGTCAAGGGCGTCGGCAATCGCCAAGAGTGCCTGATTTTTTTGGGTGGTCGTCGCGCGTGCCAGCACTACCGAGGCGGCTTTGGCGCGGCGTCCTAAGTCTTGCATGTCCATACCGTCATCCCCATCACTTCAACAAGACCAAATTATTGCGGTGAATCAGCGCGTCCCCGTAACTATACCCCAAAATTTCCGCGATTTGGATCGACTGAATGCCGCAAAGCTTACGGGCAGCGTCGGCGTCATAGCTCACCATGCCATGCGCGATCTCGCCCCCATCGGCGGCGACCACCGACACGATCTCGCCTCGGCTAAATTCACCTTCGACCGCGCGCACGCCAACGGGCAGCAAGCTGGCACCGCCCGCCCGCAGCACCCGCGCCGCGCCCGCGTCCACCGTCAGGGTGCCGCGTGGTTTTTCGACCAGCAACCAGCGTTTACGGCTTTCGAGCGGGGTGCTGACGGCATCAAAGCGCGTGCCGACCGCCTCACCGTTGACGATGCGCGCCACCGCGTCGGGCGTGCGCCCGCTGGCGATCCATGTCGGGACGCCGCCGCGCGTCGCCAGTTGTGCCGCTTGCAACTTGGTGACCATGCCGCCCGTCCCCAAGCCCGTGCCCGAACCCCCCGCGCGCGCCCATGTCTCGGCGTCGATCCGTTCGACGCGCTGGATCAGTTGGGCGTCGTGGTCGCGGCGCGGATCAGCGGTGAACAACCCCTGTTGATCGGTCAGCAAGATCAGGCGGTCGGCTTCCACAAGGGTGGCGACCAATGCCGATAAGTTGTCGTTGTCGCCGATGCGGATTTCCTCGGTAGCGGTGGTGTCGTTCTCGTTAATGACGGGCACGATCCGTTGATCGAGCAGGGTCATCAAGGTATCGCGGGCGTTTAAGAAGCGGGCACGGTTATCGAGGTCGCCGCGTGTCAACAAGACTTGGGCGATGATGACTTTGAAAATATCGAAGAGGTCGGTGTACATCTGCATTAGGCGGCTTTGCCCGACAGCGCTCAACATTTGCCGGGTGGGGATGCTGCGCCCTACGTCGGTCATGGCGAGGCGTTCCCGTCCAGCGGCAACGGCTCCCGATGTGACGAGGATCGGCTCATGTCCGGCTTGGTGCAATCGCCCAATTTGTTGGACGATCTCTAACATGCGTTGACGGCTTAGGGTAGGGGTGCCGTCGGTCAAGACGCTGGTGCCGACTTTGATGACGATGCGTTCGCTCATGGGTGGCGATCCTCACGAAAAAGGCGCTCTGCGGACAGGCAGGCGTCCGGCTCTAGCCGCTCATGATCCTCTGCCCATGCGCGATCTGCAACCCCTGAAAACGCGCTTATGCCGTGACGTGCAAGGTGTAGCCTGTGGCGATACTCACCCGTTCCGCAAATTGTCGGCGCGAAAACGGCTTGAGCATAAAGTCTACCGCCCCCAGTTGCAGCGCCCGCACTTGTAAGAATGAGCAATTGGAATCGCCGATGGCAATGATGGGAATGTGCAAAGTTTTGGGATCGGTATTTAGTTTATGCAAGATTGAGCAAGCGTCGGCATTGGGGAGGTCAAGGTCAATCAGCACAAAATCAGGGGCAGGCTCCATGGCAACCAGTTGTTGGTAGACCTTTGCGCCGGTGGTGTTGCGCTTAAATTGGATGTTCAAGTCGCGCATGATGAGGGAGATGGCAAATAGGCTGTGGGCATCATCTTCAACGACGAGCGCGTTCATCTCATGCGTCACGATTTCCTCTTTAGATTATTTTTATGGACAAGGATATGCAGACATCAATAAATTCATTTTCTGTCAATGCTCACTATGCTGTCGATGCTTACTATTTCAACTTCTGTTGTCTCATTTCGATTATTATTTTAATCCATTACCCTTAACATGCAAGTCTTGTAAAGCAAAGCGGTGGTTTTCTAGCCAAGTGGCTAGGATATTGATGGGAGCGTGGGGGGTTGCGGTTATCCACAAATGAGGTACATAGCACCGTTGGGCGTCCCCATATTGTATATTCAATATCTTGAGATCGGTGACTTGGACGCCAAAATCCCTCCTTTTTTCAGCTGTTTAAACTGATCTGGTAGGGAGCCAGTGGAAGCTATATAATATAGAACATGCACTCTATAGCTAAGGGAAAGAAAAACGCCATGCCCAATCTAACGCCTGTTTTTAGCCAAGTCACGCCAACGATTCCAGCAGGAAAAGATATCAAAGCGGCGCTTGATTTTTATGAGCAAAAGCTGGGATTTACGGCGACTTATAAAGCTGATGATTTCAGCATGGTCATTCTCAAGCGCGGTGCTGTTGAAATTATTCTTGCCAATAGCGACGATCCGCATACTGCCTCGGAAACGAGTTTGCGGATTCAACTGTCAGGTGTCGATGCGCTTGACCGTGAGTATCAGGCGCAGTCGATAGCGCCGTTTCAGCAGGGCAATGGTGCAGGGCTTAGCACCCTCAAGATGACACCTTGGGGGACACGGGAATTCGCGGTACGTGACCTCGCCGGGGTGTGTATCACTTTTTATGAAAAGCAGTAGTCAGGACGCGCGCCGTTGATCGTCGCCTAGGGGGGTGGGCGAGAAAATCGATCCGCTGCGCCCACAATGGCAGTACAATAACGATCAGCGACCCCACATTGTCCGCAGCATCGGCAGAGGAAAAACCGCCTATGACCAGCGCCATTCGCTTGAGCCAGCGCGAATACGAGGATTTTTTGCGCCGCCCAGAAAATCTCAGTCGCCGGTTTGAAATTATTGGCGGGGAGATCATCGAAAAACTGCCGACCCAACGCCAACTTTTGACGCTCGATGAGGTCTTGACGGGCGGCGACGTGCTGCCCGATTTCAGCGTCGCCGTCCGTGATCTGTTCCCGACCGGGTGATGCCGTCCCCCCTCACCGCTGTTTGACCGATCTCGCGGGCTTGCGGGGCGGCACTAACCAAAACGGATGAGATCGCCTACGATCTCATCCGTTTTGGTTTTAAGGTGCGGTGCCAGTCGTGGTTATTCCGGCAGTGTCCACACCAGACGCGCATAGGTGACGCCGTTATCGGCATCTGCGACAGTCCCCGAGATGCTGGCGCTGTTGACCAAGCTCAGGAGCGCGCTCACGATTTGCGCATTGGCTTGGGTCTCTGCCGAGTCGTCCATGCCCGCCACAACAGTGACCAACGATTGGAACTGTTCGGTGGACAGATACGCCACCGCTGCCGAGTCGGAAAGCACATACTGAGCGGCAGTTTGGAACAACGGATCAGTATCCAGACCGGCACCCGGATTGAGCGCAAATTCGACATAACGCGGCGTCCCAATCGACAGGACATTCTCGTTCGTGGCGATCATGAATTCGAGCGCAAAGGGCAGATCGGGCGTTTCGATAATGATGGTGAAGGCGCTCGCGCCGTCAATTTCTTTTTCGACGACGGTCACTTCTTCCAGCGGTTGTCCTAGCAAACCCACCAACAGCCCATCCACCAGCGCGGTGGCGGCGGCGGCATCGGTGGCTTCAATCGTCAAGGCGAAGTCCAACGGCGACGACGAAATCAGATCCATCATGCCAGAGGCGTCAGAGGCAGATGGCGACAACCCCGCGTACAGCGCATAGTTGCCCGACATCCAGCCGAAGGCTTCTTCGGGGGTGAGTCCGGTCAGCCCGCGCAACACGACGCCGATGCCATACAACGCCGCGCGCGCATCGCGCGCATCGTTGGCTTCTATCATCCCTTGGGCGACGAAGCTGTCCAGAATCATAGGCAGCGATGCCGCTTGTTGTACCGTCACTGCGCCCAAATTGGTGCCATGAATCACCAACGGGGTGCCTGCCGGGATGAAGCGCGCAAACGTCGGATCGACTGGGGTCAAGTTCATGGCAGACATATCTATCGCGCCATAGCCCAAGCTTTCCATCATTGCGGCGGTGTCTACCGAAGTCACAATGTCGATGGTCAATGACCGCCCATCAAGAATAGTCGCGCCGTACACTTGGGGACCGAACGCGCTGAAAATCGCGTTCATATCCATGCCCGGCGACGCTTGTGCCATCGCATCAGCCATCATCGGGTTACCGGTGAGGAATTCCACAAAATTAGTGTAGACGATGACGTTATAATCGTCTTGGGGCAACAGTGCCAGGGTGTCGTTAAAACCCGCCACTGCGCTCAGTGGGGATTCTTGCACGCCGCCGGTTTCGACATTGCCCGCTTCCATGCTGATGATCAAGACATCTTCGCGGAAGATCACAAACGGTTGACCGCTGCGCCGTGTGCTGGGCGACCACAAAACATAGCCGTCATTTTCGGTACGGTCATAATTTTCATAGCCACCGTTTGCCGTCAAAAAGGCTTCTGCCGCGGCTGCGTCGGTGATCGCTACCGCCAAAATCACGGGTTGCGAGGATGAATCGGCGGCGGGTACGGAGGTTCCAAGGGCAATCGTGTCGCCTAGCCACGAACCGATGACGCTTTCGTAATCGCCTTCGGCATCAATCCCCATCGCCGCAAAGTCGAGGGCATCGGTGAGGGTGGATACGGGCAACGTGCCAGCGGGCAGTGCCGCTTCTACGCGGCTGACGACGGTATCGAGTGTTTCGATGAAGTCATCGTCGGTGCGTGCTGCTGCGAATAAGGCGGTATTTTCAGGGAAATAGACAGCCAATTGGGCGAGGTCGGCGACTGGGACAGCCGCAACCGGGGCAGCAAATGTGGCAACGAAAAGCAGCGCCGCCATAACGAGGATCAAGAATTTACGCATTCTTCACTCCATTCCACTATTGCGAAAGGCATTACAGAACCTCCGAAAGTATACCTTAGTTTCGCGCATTCTGTCTTTAGAGATTCATCAACAGTTCACGAACGCTTCTTAAAGGTTCTTCGGTCTATAAATGCCTTACGCAAATAGAGGGGATAGGGTTGCAAGTGCAAGGACCGGGGTTAGGGATTAGGATTTAGGGATTGGCATGGTACGCCCCCCCAACCCCTAACATGTGTCCTTCCCTAACTCCGGTCCTTTACGGTACGCGGAACGTCGATTGCACCCGTCCGGTACTGTCGCTGAGCGTTAACGTGTCGCCGCTTTCAAAAACGGCAGTGTCGCGGTTCCAGAACAAAGCGATGGCGGTATCCGTCCCCACACGGGTGAACAGCGTCACCAAGCCGCCCTGAAACAACCGCTGTTCGGGGAAGGTGTAGACGTTGTCTTGACCGTCGGTCAGAGTCCAATTGTTCAAGTCAATGATCGCATTATTGTTGCGGATATCGACGCCCTCGGCGGTAATCACGCCGGCGCTGTTCACGCTCAAAATCTCGACTTGCGCATTCGTTGCCGTCGCCGGCAAGGTGGCGGTCGGGGTATTGCTGGGCGTGGACGAGACGCTGGGCGTATAGGTGGGGGTGGCGGGCGTACCCGTGATCGTCGGCGTGGCGGTGACGGTGGGCGTGATCTGCTCGTTCGCTTCGGTCGCCTCTTGCGCGGCGGTAATGAGGCTGCATCCGGTCAGCGGGACGATCAAAACATCGCCGATCTGCAAAAACACCGAGTCGTCTTCGGTCAGACCATTGACCGCCAACAAATCAAAGCCATTCGCGCCGTATTCTTCGGCGATGGCAAACGGGGTATCGCCTTCTGCCAGTGTGTGCAAAATGCAATCAGGGGGCAGCGCGGCGGCAGTGCTGGCAAGCGAGTCGCTGGCACCCACAATCGCGGGGTCAAGGGTGGGTGCGCCCTGGCGCGTGGGGGCGACGAGACCGTTGGTAGATGCGGGTACCGTGGCGTCGATCAAGCCCGGGGGCAAGGCGACGACGTTGGGGGTACCCGCACCGGGCGTCGCCGTAACGATGATGACATTGGGGGAGCTGCCCGGTTGGGGCGTCGTGGTGATCAAAATCGGCACCGTGATCACGATCTGTTCGGGTTGTGCCGACGGATTTTGGGCATTAAAAACGGACATCGCGCCAAAAGTGACCGCCAGCGTGACCAATGCCGTGAGCAG
The DNA here is from genome assembly GCA_038248285.1 of Aggregatilineales bacterium. Taxonomy (GTDB): domain Bacteria; phylum Chloroflexota; class Anaerolineae; order Aggregatilineales; family Phototrophicaceae; genus Flexifilum. The sequence continues at coordinate 502 of JBBRTY010000196.1, read as the reverse complement.
GATATAGCCAATGGGGATTCGCCGCATAGGTGCCTCACTCATCATAAAAGAAATTCAAAGGCGGTGACAAAAACAGCGTGCTGTAAATACACCAGCGTCGTTGTGACAGCGCCCATATAGTGAAGATCGTAGCATAGAACCGCGAAAAGCAAAAAGAGTCAGTGAATCACGGGTGCATTTCACTTTGGTGCATCGCTATGATTTCATAACAGATAAACGGGCGGATATTCGGCACGGCGACTCTTGGGGTTGGGGATTTTTCCACGAGCGCCTAATCCGCCCCTACATTTACGTTGATGAGACGATAGGGGTTGACAACAAAAAACAAACCCGCCCTATTGTGGTTAGGGGCCCGCAACGGTGATCGTTGGTGGGGCGGATTAGGCGCTTGTCAAAAGTTATCAACTCACATTGTCCCCGCGCCGAATATCCGCCCTTTGAAACCCCACATTTCCCCCGGTACCATGACGAGCATATTTTGCACCCAAGTGAAATGCACCCG